>NZ_JBSAXD010000029.1:0-110470 GCF_053427715.1 Burkholderia sp. MR1-5-21 | reverse complement strand
GGGTTCGAACCCCGCCGGGCCCACCATCTCTTTCTTCCGTCAAGGTCAACGACGCTCTGTGCGAGCATCGCGTCGCCGCACGTCAGCTGGCGGAGGGTTTACGCGAGTACATATATTTGAAAATTCAACTACACTTCACCGTGAAGATGTTTGAAAAATCAAATAAATCCCGGCCGCGCGAAACCCGGTAGTGCGCGTCTTCCCGTGCTGAGCAGAGTGTGATGCGCTGAGACCGGAATGATGGCCGGCTTGCGCGGCCACGCTTCGGAGGAGTCGAGCCGATCGCGCAGCGTACCGGTCGATCACGACGGACCCGCGGGAAGATACTACGCCATATAGTAAGTTTTCCTAATTTAAAACCGGAGACGGGATATGGATGCGCAAGTCATTATCGTCGGAGCCGGCCCCGTCGGTCTGACGCTTGCCATCGACCTCGGGCGGCGCGGCATTGCGTGTGTCCTCGTCGAGCAAAAGGCCGAACCGCAATTCCTGCCGAAGATGGAGCGCTGCAACGCGCGGACGATGGAGATCTTCCGCCGGCTCGGCCTCACGGAACGCATCAGGGCCTCGGGCATGCCCGAGGACATCCCGATGGATATCCAGATCATTCGCTCCATGGTGGAGCCGCCGATTCTGCGGCTGCCGTATCCGTCGGTCGCCGAGGCGCGTGCGCAGACGCGCGTGAGCTGCCATGGAGAACTGCCGCTCGAACCGTATCAGCTCATTTCTCAATACACGCTGGAGCCGCTCCTTCTTGAGGAAGTCGAGCGTCTGCCTTCGGTCACGGTGATGCGGGGCACCACGTTTCTGGCGTTCGCCGAGGATTCGGACGGCGTTCAGGTGGCCGTCAGCAACGCAAGCGGTGCGCGAAAAACCTTGAGGGCCGAGTATCTCGTCGGCTGCGATGGCGGTTCGAGTCGCGTGCGCAAGCAACTCGGCATCCGCCTGCAGGGCGAGGGCGACATCGCGCGGTTGCGCCAGGGCCTCTTCTATTGCGAGGAACTGTACGAGCGGCTCCCGATGGGAAACGGGCCGGGCCGCGGCCGGCACTATCTGGTGGCGGGCGCACCGCCCACCTTCATGATCATGCAGGATTCGACCAGGCACTGGACGGTTCACTCCGCAGTCGACAGCGACGAGGCGATGCGCCGGATGTTCGAGCGGATCGTCGGGGCTCCGGTTGCCTACGACATGCTCTATTGCGCGGAGTGGCGGCAGAACCTGTTGCTGGCCGAACACTACGGGAAGGGGCGCGTCTTTCTCGCGGGCGACGCAGTGCATCTCGTGATTCCGACCGGCGGTCTCGGCATGAACACCGGTGTCGGCGATGCCACGGATCTAGCCTGGAAATTGGCCGCGACGCTGGACGGATGGGGCGGGTCGGGGCTGCTGGCTTCCTACGACGACGAGCGGCGCCAGATCGGCGAGCGGGTAATCGACGCATCGCGCTATGCGTCGCTCGGCTACCGGGCATGGTTGGCCGAGGTTCGCGTGGAAATCGGCGACGACACGCCCGAAGGTGTATCCGCGCGCTCCCATCTTGCGGAGGTCGCAAACGTCGAGCAGCGCAAGTCGAACGAGATGATCGGCGCCGAGCTTGGCTACCGCTACGTCGATTCGCCGATCATCGACAACGTGCCGGGCGGGCCGCAGCACGATTTCCGTTCCTATCTGCCCACTACCTGGCCGGGCGCGCGGCTTCCCCATATGTGGCTCGACGACGGAAGCGCCATACAGGACCGGCTCCGGTCGGACCGCTACACGTTGCTCGACGTGACGGGCGGGCATGATGCGAGCACGCTCGTCGCCGCGTTCGAAGCGCTCGGTGCGCCACTCGATTTGCTCGAGATCCCGGATTCCGCGCTTCGCAGCGTTTACGAGCGCGATCTCATCCTCGTGCGGCCCGACATGCATGTCGCGTGGCGTGGCAACCGGCTCCCGGAGGCCGTCGATGTACTCGCCGCAATGGCAACCGGGCATCGCGAGATGAACCGCGCATCGCATTCGATCCGAAGCCCCTGAAGGCCCATCGCATGTGCGTCTGATCGAAGCTGTGAAGATTTGGATTCCGAATTATCAAGAGATTTCAACAACGACGGAGACAGCAGAATGAGTTCACGGTCGAATCGGGCCGGAGGCGCCCTCTCATGGCGTCGGCTGGGTGGGTGGGGGATCGCGTTGCTCGCGATGGGCGAATGCGGCATGTCGCATGCGCAGAGCGCGGTCACGCTGTACGGGATCATCGATACCGGCGTTGAGTATGTGACCAATGTCGGCCCGCGGAAGTCCAGCGTGGTGCACGTGCCGACACTGACGGCGTCGCTGCCGTCACTGTGGGGCATCCGCGGCAAGGAGGATCTCGGTGGCGGTCTCAGCGCGGTGTTTGTACTGGAATCGGGTTTCGCCCCGGAACAGGGCACGCTGAATCAAGGGGGGCGTCTGTTCGGCCGGCAGGCCTATGTCGGGCTGTCGGGGCCATGGGGGACCGTGACGCTTGGCCGGCAATACTCGCAAATCTTCTGGGCGGTGCTGACGGGCGACACATTGGCGCCGAACATCTATGCCGCTGCCGATCTGGATCCGTACCTGACGCAGCCGCGAGTCGACAACGCGATCGCCTATACCTTCACGTCGTCGGGGCTGACCGTGGGCGCGATGTATTCGTTCGGGCGCGACGGCGTGGATAGCGCGGCGGCCGGCGGCTGTGCCGGTCAGTCGCCGACCGACTGGCGGGCCTGCAAGTCGATGTCTGCGATGGTGAAGTACGACGCGGGGAAATGGGGCGTAGCGGCGGCCGTTGACCGCAACTACGGTGGTGGTGGCGCCGGCTCGCCCTTGCCCAGCAGCTCGCAGACCGATACGCGCGCCGTCATCGACGGCTACGTGAAGTTCGGCAGCGCGACTGTCGGTGCGGGATTCCAGCATCGGATCAATCACGGGGTGCAGACACCGACGGTGGTCGGCGCGACCAGCAATTACTGGTGGATCGGCGGAGCCTATCTGCCTCGTCCGAATATCGCGCTCGACGCCCAGTTCGGCCATATTTCCGTGAGCAGCAGTGCTTCAGGAGGCTCCGTGATCGCCGCGCGCGCGATGTATTTCTTCTCCAAGCGGACCGCGGTGTACGTCACCGCAGGGCATGTGTTCAATCAGCGCAATGCAGCGTTCACGATCGACGGCGGCGTCGTGCCACCCACTTCGAACCCGTTGCCGGGCGTGGACCAGACCGGCGCGATGGTCGGCGTCCGTCACATGTTCTGAGCGATCCGCGTGAATCGCGCCGATTCGTTGGGCGAGCGGCGACGCGCTCGACACCGGTCAGACCAGGTCGTCGAGCCCGTCGGCGTTCTCGTACAGCTTCAGCAGCATCGAGCGCAGCACCTTCACGTCGCTTGCGGTGAATCCGGACAGGATCACTGATTCATGACGCTTCGCGACAGGAACGATGCGCAGCGCGAGCTGCTCTCCCGCTTCCGTCAGGACGACCCTGATCGACCGGCCGTCCGTCGCGCTCTTCTCTCGCCTGACGAGATCCTGGCTCTCGAGCCGGTCGATGATCCTGGAGAGCGCCGAAATATCGGACGAAGCATGCAGGGACAGTTCCGACAGCGTCTGCCCCGGAACGTATAGCAGCGACGCGCAGACGCGCCACTCGCTGAGGTTCAGGCCAAACGGTTTCAGTGCCTTCGCGAAGGCGTTTCCCATCCGGCTGCCGGCGCGCGCCATCAGGAACGGGATCGCCTTTTCCAGCTCTTCGGGTTTCTTGGGTGTGTTCACGATGATCGACAGGTCGAGGGTTTACGCGAGTATTGATATTTGAAAAATCAATTATACTCCGCCCTGAACTAGTTGAAAAATCAAATAAATTTCTGCCGGTCCGACCTCGGGCCGGGCCGAGCATCCTCGTCGCATGTGCAAGCCTGCGCATGCCAATCTGGAGCAAGATCGATGAGAAACAAGATTGCGCTTGAAGAGCACTTCGCGATCGACCTGACGATCGAACAGTCGAAAATCTACGCGCCGTCCGCGGTTTGGGAAATGCTGAAATCGAGCCTGCTGGACATCGAGCAGCAACGACTCGAACGGATGGAGCAGGGGGGGACCGGGTATTCGATCCTGTCGCTCAACTCTCCCGGCATCCAGGGCATTCCGGACGTCAAGGAAGCGATTGATGTCGCGCGACGCGCGAACGATGTGCTCGCCGAGCATGTGGCCCGCCACCCGAACCGTCTCGGCGGATTTGCCGCATTGCCGATGCAGGATCCCGACGCCGCGGCTCGGGAACTGGAGCGTTGCGTCAAGGAACTGGGCTTCCACGGCTTCATGGTGAATGGCTTCTCGCAAGTTGGCGATGCCGACAACGTCGTCTATTACGACGCGCCGCAGTACGCGGATTTCTGGGCGAGCGCGGCGGCGCTCGGCAAGCCGTTCTACATGCATCCCCGTGATCCGTTGCCGTCGCGCGAACCGATCTATGACGGGTTTCCGTGGCTCACCGCCGCGACCTGGGCGTTCGCGGTCGAGACGAGCATTCACGCACTGCGATTGATGACATCGGGCCTGTTCGACCGCAATCCCCGCCTGCAGATGATTCTCGGCCACCTCGGCGAAGGGATCCCGTTCAATGTCTGGCGCGTCGACCACATTCTGCGGAAGGCGCCGCGCGGGCTGCCGTGCCAGCGCAGCGTGGGCGAGTACCTTCGGGAGAACGTGTACGTGACGACCAGCGGAAACTTCCGGACGCAGACCCTGTTGTCGGCAATGCTGGAAGTCGGCAGCGACAGGATCATGTATTCGGTCGACTATCCGTTCGAGACGCATGACGAGGCAGCCGAATGGTTCGACTCGTGCGCGATCAGCGAAACCGACCGCACGAAGATCGGCCGGGACAACGCGCGACGGCTGTTCGGCCTCGACTGATGCAGGGAACAGGAGAAATCTGATGTTCGCAACTGAACTCGCGCCAGCATCCGTTTGGCGCGACAAGATCTACAGCGGCGGCTGGAAGACGGCAGGGGCCGGTACGCTCCCCGTGACCGAGAAGGCAACCGGAACGGAAATGGGATCGATCGGCTGCGCATCGGCCGCCGATGTGTCGGCCGCCGCAGCGATCGCGAGAGCGGCGCAACCGGCCTGGGCCGCGAAACCGGGTCCGCAGCGAGGCGACATCCTGCGCGAGGTCGCGCGTCTGCTGCGCGATCACGGCGACGAGATCGCCGTTCAGATCGTCCGGGAGACCGGGTCGATACGGCAGAAGGCGCACATGGAGGTGCAGCTCGCGATACGCGAGATTCTCGAAGCGGCAGGGTTGGGCAGCCAGCCTGCCGGCATCGTCACGGCGACCGACGTGAAGGGGCGGCACAGTCTCGCGCGCAGGATTCCGATGGGCGTCGTCGGCGTCATCACGCCCTGGAATTCCCCGTTCATACTGGCGGCGCGCGCGATCGCCCCGGCGCTGGCGACCGGCAATGCGGTCCTGCTCAAGCCCGATCCTCAGACGCCGGTCTGCGGAGGCGTCATGTACGCGAGGCTGTTCGAGGCCGCGGGGCTTCCGGAGGGGCTGCTCCACGTGCTTCCGGGCGGCGCGCCAGTGGGGGATGCATTGGTCAGGGATCCGCTTGTCGACATGATCAGCTTCACGGGGTCGACGCGGGTCGGGCAAGAGATCGGATCGGTCGCCGGCGGCATGCTCAAGCGCGCGTGCCTCGAACTCGGCGGCAAGAATCCCTATATCGTGCTCGACGACGTCGACGTCGAAGCTGCCGCGAGCGCGGGGGCGTGGGGATCGTTCCTGCATCAAGGGCAAGTGTGCATGTCGGCGGGCCGGCATCTCGTCCATGAAAGCATTGCCGACACCTACATCGAAAGCCTCGTGCGGCGCGCCAGCGCGTTGACGGTCGGCGATCCGTACAGGAGCGAGGTTCACCTCGGCCCGATCATCAACGAACGGCAGGCGCAAAACGTCGATCGCATCGTCGCCGACTCCGCCGCCAGCGGCGCAAGGGTTCTGGCCGGCGGTTCCCGGAACGGACTGTTCTATGAACCGACCGTCATCGTCGATGTCGCGCCGGGCATGCCGGCATTCGACGAAGAAATCTTCGGCCCGGTCGCGGCAGTCACCGTGTTCGGTAGCGACGACGAAGCGGTTTCGCTGGCCAACCGGAACCGGTACGGACTGGTCGCGGCAGTGGCGTGTTCCGATCCGATCCGCGCCCGGCGGATTGCCGACCGGCTGCATGCGGGCATCGTCCATATCAACGACCAGACGGTCATGCATGAGGTTTTCGGGCCCATGGGCGGTCTCGGTCAGTCCGGCAATGGGCACAACTACAGCACGCTGACCAATGCGGACCAGTTCACGGAGTGGCAATGGGTGACGAGCCGGGACGACATTCCGTCCTATCCGTTCTAGGCAGATGGAGCGAGGTGCAACTTTGATTCCCGATACCGCAAACCAGGTGGAAGAGGCCCGTTCTCCCGTCCTCGACATCGGCTCGCTGATCGATCACCAGCCGCTGAGCCCGTTCCAGAAATGGATCATGGTGCTGATCGGCTGTTCGGTGGTCATGGACGGCTTCGACGTACAGACGATGGGGTTCGTCGCGCCCGCGATCGTGCAGGCCTGGCACGTCAGTCCGTCGAATCTCGGCCCCGTTTTCGGTGCGGGGCTGCTCGGGATGCTCGCGGGCTCGATCGTACTGGGCGCGGCGGCCGACAGGGTCGGGCGTCGGCCGGTGCTGATCGGGGCGACCGTCTTCTACGGCCTGTGCATGCTCGCGACTGCCGCGATCCAGACCATTCCGCAGTTTCTCGCGATTCGATTCCTGACCGGTTTCGGTATCGGCGGCGTGATGGGCAACGCCATCGCGCTCGTCAGCGAATACAGTCCGCAGAAACATCGCGCGTCGCTGATGACCTGGGTTTCCTGCGGGTTCACCGGCGGTGCCATTGCGGGTGGGCTTTTGAGCGCAGCCCTGGTTCCGTCGGCCGGCTGGAAGTCGGTATTCCTGATCGGTGGCATCCTGCCGCTGGTGGTCGCCGTTGCAATGACGCGATACCTGCCGGAATCCTTGCAGCTGCTCGTGCTCAAACGGCGCGATCCCGAGGAAATCGCGCGGTGGCTGCGCCGGATCAGGCCGAAAGCGGAACTCGGACCGCAGACGCGTTACGTGGTGCATGGACAGATGAATGCAAAGGCTTCCGTCGCGGAACTCTTTCGCAACGGGCGCGGTGCGATGACGCTGTTGCTGTGGGGCATCAATTTCGCGAACCTGCTCGATCTCTTCTTTCTGTCGAACTGGCTGCCGATGCTGTCGCTGCGGCTCGGGACAGGCACGTCGACCGCCGTGCTCATCGGTACTTCGCTGCAGATCGGCGGCACGGCCGGCGCGTTGCTGATGGGGCCGCTGATGGACCGCTTCGGCTTCTATCGTGTCCTGGCGTCCGGTTTCCTGGTGGCGACGGTGGCGGTCGCATCGGTCGGCGTCCCCGACCTCGCGCTCGGCTTGCGCTATGCGGTCGTGCTGATCAGTGGCGTCTGCATTGTCGGCGGACAACCGGCGATCAACGCGCTGGCCGCCACGCTGTATCCGACCTCGCTGCGGGCGACGGGCGTCGGCTGGAGCCTGGGCGTCGGGCGGGCGGGTTCGATCATCGGCCCGGTGCTCGCGGGACAGCTCATTGCGTTGCACTGGTCGAACACGGCGCTGTTCATTGCGGCCGCAGTGCCCGCGCTGGCGGCGTGCCTGATGCTGATCGTCCTTTCGCGCGTCGCGGGCGGTCGTCGTGCGGACGGGTCGGTGCCGATTCCGGGCCGATGATGTAGAGGATATCGAAGCAACAGGCCGGGGCGGCTCAGGCGGGAGCGTGCCCGACCGGACGAGGGTCCGATGGGATGGGAGGCGACATGAGCATTTCAATCGCGGTGAACGGAAAGCGTCACGTGCTGAACGTGCCGGCGGAAACGCCGCTGCTCTACGTGCTGCGCAACGATCTTCAACTGAATGGCCCGAAGTTCGGCTGCGGCGAGGCACTGTGCGGGGCATGCACCGTGACGGTCGGCGCCGACGCGGCGCGCGCGTGCGTATTGCCGGTCGGCGCGGTGGGGGCGGCGAAGGTGACCACCGTCGAGGGCCTGGGCGACGGCAAACGGCTTCACCCATTGCAACAGGCGTTCATCGCGGAGCAAGCCGCGCAGTGCGGCTACTGTTCGAGCGGAATCCTGATGACCGCGAAGGCGCTGCTGGACCGGGATCCCGATCCGGACGAGGCAACCATACGGCGCGAGCTGGCCGGCCACAAATGCCGTTGCGGTGCGCACAACCGGATCATCCGCGCAATCCGGCGCGCAGCGGAGGCGTTGCACGAATGAGCACCGTCAAGATTTCGCGGCGCGCGTTCGGCAAGCTGGCCGGGGCGGTTGTCGCGACGTTCTCGCTCGCGCCATTCCAGGCGTTTGCGCAGGCCGGCGCGAACCTGCCGGCCGATCTTCGCGCAAACCCCAGGCTCGACGGCTGGATTCGGGTCGACGTCGACGGCACGGTCACGGTTTTCACGGGCAAGGCGGAACTGGGGCAGGGCATTCTCACCGCGCTCGCGCAAATTGCCGCCGACGAACTCGACGTGAATTTCGATCGCGTCCGGATGATGTCGGCGGATACGGCCCACAGTCCGAACGAAGGCTATACGTTCGGCAGCCAGTCGATCGAGCAGGGCGGCGCGGCAATGCGCGCCGCTGCGGCACAAGCGCGCGCGGTACTGCTCGCAGCGGCGAGCCGGACGTTCGGCGTCGCGCAGTCCGATCTTCGGGTCGAGAATGGCGTGATCCTGCTTGCCGACGGCCGCCGCACGGCCTACGCGGACATCGTCAAGGATGAGCGAGGACTGCTCGCACGTGACGTGAGCGGCGCCGCGACACCGAAGCGCCCGTCGGAGTACCGGCTGGTCGGCAAGTCGATGCCGCGCATCGACCTGCCGGCCAAATTCACGGGCGGCGCGTCGTTCGTCCAGGACATGCGCTTGCCCGGCATGCTGTTCGGCCGCATCGTGCGGCCGCCGAGAAACGGCGCGACGCTGGTGTCGGTGAACGAAGCGGCCGTGCGTCAGCTTCCCGGCGTCGTTGCCGTGGTTCGCAACGGCAGCTTCCTGGGTGTCGTGGCCGAGCGCGAAGAGCAGGCGATCGAAGCGCGCCGGGCGCTGATCGCGGCCGCGCGGTGGAGCGCGGATCACGTCGCGCTGCCGGATGTCGATCATCTCGTGGATGCGCTGCCGCGCTGGCGAAGTGAAGACAGCGTGGTGAGTGTCGCGGGACAGGATGCGCAGACACCGGCGATCGCGACGCGGCTGAGCGCGACCTACTCCCGCCCGTACCTCTCTCATGCATCGATCGGCCCCTCCTGCTCGGTCGCGCTGCTCAAGGAAGGGCACATGACGGTGTGGTCGCACACGCAGGGGGCATTTCCGCTGCGCGGCAATCTCGCGACGGTTCTGGAGATGCCGGAAAATGCGGTCGACGTGGTGCATGTTCCCGGGTCAGGCTGCTATGGCCACAACGGCGCCGACGATGCCGCGCTCGATGCGGCGCTGCTTGCACGCGCAGTGCCGGGGCGGCCGGTCAAGGTTCAATGGATGCGCGACGACGAATTCGCGTGGGCGCCGATCAGCCCGGCAATGGTGATGCGCGTGGAGGCGGCGCTGTCCAGGGACGGCCGGATTGCCGACTGGAATCATGACGTGTGGAGCAACTCGCATGCGATGCGGCCGGGCGTGCCCGGCGGCATCAACCTGCTGGCCGCGTGGCATCTCGCCAGGCCCTTCCAGCCGGCGCCTCCGATGCGGATTCCGCAGCCGTACGGCAATGGCGACCGCAATGCGGTGCCGCTCTACGACCTGCCGCGCCGGAAAATCACCAACCACCTGTTGCTGGATGCGCCTGTCCGCGCGAGTTCGCTGCGAACGCTGGGCGCTTTCGGAAACGTGTTTGCGATCGAGTCGTTCATGGACGAGCTCGCGCATGCGGCGAACGCCGACCCGGTGGCATTCCGGCTGGCCCATCTGAGCGATCCGCGCGCGAAAGCGGTCGTGCAGCAGGCGGCGAGCCGTGCGAACTGGCGCGCGGGGGCCGGAGGCGACGGACGGCACGGACGCGGCTTCGGGTACTCACGCTACAAGAACATCGGCGCTTACACCGCGATCGTCGTGGACGTGCATGTCGACCGTGCGACCGGGGTGATTCAGGTTGCCCACGTGACCGCCGCGATCGACGTCGGCCACGTCATCAATCCCGACGGCGTGAAAAACCAGATCGAGGGCGGCATCGTCCAGGCGCTGAGCTGGGCGCTCAAGGAGCGCGTGATGTTCGATCGCACCGACATCACCACGCGCGGATGGCAGGACTACCCGATCCTGACCTTCGACGAGGTCCCGCCGATCGACGTCGTGCTGCTGGACCGGCCCGACGAGCCTTCGCTTGGTGCGGGTGAGTGTTCCCTCGGCCCGACCGCGGCCGCGCTGGCGAACGCCGTGGCCGATGCATGTGGCGCCCGCGTACGCGATTTGCCTTTGGTGCCGGACAGGATCCTCGCGCATCTGGATCGACGCGGGTCGTCGCAAACCGGATAAGCGACCCGGATCAGGCGTCGCTGCCCGTTCTGGCCGCCGCGCGCGGCGGCTTCGCGATCGTGCTCCGGCGGGGCTTCGCGAGGTCTTGCTGCTCAGGTGCTTGCCGATTGAACACGAGCGTCTCGACCATCTGCCAATAGGCGTCGACCACCTTCGGATCGGACGAGGAAATGTTGGCCGTCGCCGCCATCTCCGGCCCGAACCCGGAAAGGGTGGATGTCAGGCTGATCAGCAGATAGTGGAAGATGATGGGCTCGACTTTCGGCAACGCGCCTTCGTCCTGGGCCTCCCTGATTTGCGGCAGCAGCCAGTTGATCAGGGGCTTCAGCACCGTATCGGCAAGCCACTGGAGCCGCGGACTGTATCCAAGGAATTCCTGGAGCATGAAACGATGGAATTCCGGATAGTCGACCGTGAACTGGAACAGCGCCCGGTACACCAGTCTCACCTTCTCCGACGCCTGGGCGGGCGGCGTATCCGTCAGATATTTTTCCCACTCGTGCTGGATACGTTCGAACACGGACTCCGCGACCGCGTGCCAGAGAATGTCCTTGGATCGGAAATGGTAGGTGATGAGCGCGTGCGGCAGCCCGATGCGTTCCGCGATGTTGCGAATGCTGGCGGCTTCGAAGCCCTTCGCGGCAAATTCAGCGAGCGCCCCGCCGAGAATGGCGGTCCGGGTGTCCTGAGCGCGCTGCTGTTCGGCGCGCATGAATTCATCCGGTCGGCCCTTTCTTGCCGGCTTCTTCGCGGACACGTTGCGTTGTGTCATATGACCTCTCGAATGGGAGTTGCTTTGCCGGAACGATCTGCGCTAACGGCGCGAGCAGTGAAAAACTGTACAAAAGTATAATACAAGGCCCCGCGCGTCTGCGACCGCAGGCATCCGCCGCCTTTTAAATTGCACGAACGTAAAATATAATGAACTGCGGATCGGTGCGGAAGGCGGTTCCGGATCGTTCGCACGAGCCGAGAGCGCTTCCGCGCGACGCAGGGGCCGCGCCATGTGCGCGGGCACATCGTGAATCGAGCCGGATCCGCCACGCGGTCCGGTTCATGATTGGCATACCGAAATGAACGGGAAAATCACGCTTGCATCGAATGACGACATTGCCCTGATCACGATGCATGGTGACGCGCGGGCAAACGCGATCGACCTGGCGTTTTGCGACGAGATGCTGCGCATCATCGGCGACATCGAACGCGCCGGGAAGTATCGCGCCGTGATCCTCCGGGCGACGGGCCGGATCTTCTCGGCGGGGGGGGACCTCGGTCAGATCCACGACAGCCTGTGTCGATCGGACAGCGTTCTCGAGTCGCTCATCGGTGCGCTGCACGACGTGGTGCTGTCGATCAGACGATTGCCGATGCCGGTGATTGCAAGCGTGCAGGGGGCGGCGGCGGGAGCGGGTTTCTCGTTGGCATTGGCGTGCGATCTGGTCATTGCATCGCGTGCTGCCCGCTTCGTCGTCGGCTACGCGAAACTCGGGACGTCGAGCGACGGCGGCTTGTCGTTTCATCTTGCGCGCCGGCTCGGAACGGCGAATGCGCTGCACGTCCTGCTGGTGAAGGATTCGTTGAGCGCAGAAGAAGCGAACGCATTGGGGCTCGTTCAGCACGTGACCGACGCATCCTCGCTGGACGGCGATTCACTGGCCATGGCGCGCGCGATAGCCGGGATTCCGGAGTCGGCCGTCGCGGAGCTCAAGTCCATGGTCGGCAGTGCATCGTCGGAGGCCGACCTCGAGCGGCATCTCGAGCGCGAAAAGCAGGCATTTTTGCGATGTGCCGCTACCCGTGATTTCCGTCAGCGAGTGGCCGATTTTGTCGGACGGTCGAGTTTGCCAGGCAACCCGTCCACGTGATAACCCCAGGCCCCGGCAATCGCCTGCCCGGGGTCAAAAGAAGGACGTGCAACCGTCCGCAAGCTCACCTCCGCTTCTCCCTTCCTCACGCGCGCCCTGCTGCGGCGCGACATCGCCGTACATCGACGCGCGTCCGCTCGCCGGCCGATTCAACAGACAAGTGGGGCGTCGCTAAGGGATAGTCCCAGCCACGCAATCCTGTACGGTCGGAAAATTTAGACCTACACTAAAGCTGTACGATCGGGCAGTTTAGAGATCTTCATTGGCATTCCACGTTGTTTGCAAGGCCGAACGAGCACAAATACGGAGGAGACGGGAGATGAAGCATTTGCCCTGCGCAGCCATGCTGATATGCGGCTCGCTTTCGACGGCGTACGCGCAAAGCAGCGTGACGCTGTATGGCATCGTCGACGAGGGGGTGACCTTTACCACCAACCAGAATGGCCACTCGAACTGGCAACTTCAGAGCGGCGGGGCGTCGATATCCCGATGGGGGCTTCGCGGCGCCGAGGATCTCGGCGGCGGCATGAAAGCGATTTTCGTTCTGGAGAACGGCTTCGATCCGTCGACCGGGAACGTCGGCAACAACGGCCGCCTGTTCGGCCGGTCCTCGTATGTCGGCATCTCGAGCAGACTCGGGACGTTGACGCTCGGGCGCCAGTACGAGGAGATGGCCGATCTTCTGTCGAAGATCAATGCCGGATTGAACTGGTCGGTCTACTTCGCGCATGCGGGCGACATCGACAACACGGCCGGCACGAACCGCATCAACAACGCAGTGAAGTACGTCAGCCCGACGGTGGCGGGATTTTCGGTCGGCGCGTTATACAGCTTCGGCGGCCAGCCCGGTCAGTTCTCGTCGAACAGCGTGACGTCGGTCGGCATCAGCTACACGGGCGACGCAATACCGCTGTATGTCGCCGCTGCCTTCACGATCATCAAGAACCCGTTTACGGCGGTATTCGACAGCATCGCGCCGAGAACCGTCACGTTCGCCGCCTACGTGCCGAAGGCGGAAAGCCAGAAGATCGCCGGCGTCGGCGGGCAGTACAAGATCGGCAATGCGACCGTCGGCCTCGAATATACGACGACGCGATTCACGAAGGCGTTCCTGGGAAGGGACGTCCGCTTCGACAACTATGAGGCGAACGTCAGCTACCTGATCAATCCGGCCTTGCTCGCCGGCATGGCGTACGTGTACACCCACGGCAAGGTCGATGCCGGCGATGCGACACCCATCTACCGGGCGGTCGATCTCTTCGTGGACTACCTGTTTTCGAAGCGCACCGATGTCTATTTTGCCGCCGAATGGATGAGGGCGGGCGGCTCGGCAACCCAGGCGCAAATCACCTACGTCACCACGCCGTCGAGCGGCAGAAACCAGAGCATCTTGCGTGTCGGGCTGCGTCACCGATTCTGACGATACCGGGCAATCGCAATTCAAGGAAACGATATGGAACAGACTGAAGGCCGTCGTATCGACATACGCGAGTTTCTCGACCGGATGCCGATGGGAAGAAAGCAGTGGACCGTGTTTTTCGTATGCTTTGCCGCCACCGCGATCGAGGGATTCGACACGATCGTGATCGGGTTCATCGCGCCGGCCATCAGTCACGAGTGGCGGTTGCCGGGTGCAGCCCTCGCACCGCTGGTCGCGTTCGGGCTTTCGGGGTTGCTGGTCGGCTCGATCGTCGGCGGCACGATGGCCGATCGCGTCGGCCGCAGAGCGGTCAGCATCGCGGCGATCGCGTGGTTCGGCGTAGCGGGTCTCGCATCCAGCGGATCCCAGTCGATCCTGCAGCTCATCGTCTGGCGCTTCGTGACCGGCCTGGGGATCGGCGCGGCAATGCCTGCGACGTCGTCCCTCGTCGCCGAGTACAGCCCCGGCCGGTCGCGCTCCGCGATGCTCGCATCGATGTTTTGCGGCTTCCTGTTTGGCGCATCGATCGCCGGCTTCGTGACTTCCGTTGCGATCGGCACGCTGGGCTGGCGCGGCATGCTGATGTTGAGCGGCACGTTGCCGCTCTGCGTGCTGGCCTTGCTGGTCTGGCTGGTGCCGGAGTCGCCGCTCTACATGGTGGCGAGGCGGCGGCCTGATGCCGCGGTGCGGCGCTTGCTCGCCAGGATGTTCCCGGCGGCCGACAGTTCCGCGCTGACCTTCGTCATCGACACGCCGAAGGCATCGCGACGCGGAACCCTGGCGCTGCTGGAAAGCGAGTACCGGTCCGGGACCGTACTGACCTGGGTCACGGAATTCTCGGGTTACCTGGTGTTCTTTCTCGTTGGAAGCTGGTTGCCGACGCATCTGAAGCAGGTCGGCCTGTCGATGCACGATGCGTCGCAGGTGTCGTCGATGTTCCAGTTCGGTGCACTCGGCGGCGCGGTGCTGTTCGCCTTTCTCGTGCGTCGCTGCAACGTGGCAGCGGTCATTTCATGGGCATTCGGCGCGGGCACCGTGCTGGTCGTCGTGCTCGGCATCGCCGAAGCGACCCCTTGGCGCACGGGCGTGGTCTTCGTGTCCGGCCTGGCGGTCGGCGGCCCGCTGATCTGCATCAACACGATTCCGGGAATCTTCTATCCGACCGCGCTTCGTGCGTCGGGAGGCGGATGGAACGTCGCGATCGGGAGGTTGGGTTCGATCGTCGGCTCGTCGCTGATCGGCCTGATCGTCGTATCGGGATTCCCTTATGCCTATGCCTGTGCGTTGCTGGCGATTCCGCTGCTGATTGCGTGCCTGTGCATGGCCGCGATGGCGCGGATTCTCTCCGCAAGGCAATCGCGGCGCGACGAACCGGCCGAGCTCGGTCCGGTATCGGCGGGTGCCCGGCCGTTGTCGAACGGCGGCACGACACAGTGAACGCCGTGCGGCGTGAAGGCCCGATTCACGCGAATCCGATTCGGTATCAATGCCCTTGCCGCAGCGGCGAGGGCGCAATTTAGGAGACGAGCGTCATGTCGAAGCGAAAGATCGATACACACCAGCATTTCCTGCCGAAACTCTACGTCGACGCGGTCGGACTGGACTTGTTGAAAGCGGCCATGCCCAGCGGCGTTGCCCCCGAGTGGTCTGCGGAGGCGGCCATTGCGATGATGGACGAGAACGGCATCGACGAAGGCATCATTTCCATTTCCTCCGGTCCGCCGCTTCCGGACGCAGCCACGCTGCTGAGAAAGTGCAACGATCATGCGGCGGAACTCAGGGCCCGGTACCCGGGGCGGTTCGGCTCGTTTGCGAGCTTGCCGCTGCCGGACGTCGATGCGGCGCTGAACGAAGTCGGCTATTGCCTCGACCACCTGAAGGTCGACGGCTTCATCGTCTTCACGAACTACGACGGACGGTATCTGGGCGACCCGCTTTTTTCGCCATTGTGGGAGGAGCTGGACAGGCGCGGCGCAGTGGTATTCGTGCACCCCAACCAGCCGCCTCACGACGTGCCCCCGGTCGCGCCGGCGTCCGTGCTCGAGTATCCGTTCGAGACGACGCGCACGGCTGCGAGCCTCGTGATATCGGGCGCGATGCGCCGTTTCCGGAACATCCGGTTCATCCTGTCGCATGCAGGAGGCACGCTTCCGTTCCTCGCGCCCCGGCTCGCGCTTTCCATTTCCATGATGCCCGGCGTGTCCGAGCGTGTCGGCGACACGTTCGAGGCGATCAGGTCGTTCTACTTCGACACGGCGCTTTCCGCGGGGTACTCGTCCCTCAGTGCGCTCGCGCAAGTCGCGGCGCCCGATCGCATTCTCTTCGGCACCGACTTCCCGTTCGCACCGACGAGCGCGATCCGTCATTTCGGCGCCGTGCTCGACGACATCCGGATTCCGGGGATCGAGATGGACAAGGTGTACGGGGAAAACGCCGCGCGCTTGCTTGGCCGATCGGCGAAATGATCAGGCTTGCAGACTGTACGAGTGTGCAGTATAGTGAATTCGACAGCGGCTTGATCGTGCGACCCTGGCGGCGCACGAACGGAAAGCGTGTTTCAGCAGGCACGTGCCGGTTTCCGGTTCAAGCATGACGGCCTGTTGAAACCCAACGTACCAGTGAATGTGGAGGGGACATGATTGAGGAACGCGACCTGATCGTCACGATGCGCGACGGCACACGTCTTGCCGTCGACGTCTATCGGCCGGATGGCGACGGAAAGTATCCGGTGCTGTATGCATCGGCACTTCATAACAAGGATCTCCAGGGTCCGGATATCGCCGATGTGCTGCCTCCGCAGCCGGCGCATGCTCCGCTCTGGTTCGGTCCGGTCGAGGCAGGCGACAGCCGGCGGTTTGTCGCGAACGGCTACGTGCACGTCATCGCGCAGCCGAGAGGGTCGGCCAAATCGGAAGGGCATTACGGCTCGGAGAACACGGACCACTACGACATGATCGAGTGGATCACCCGGCAGCCGTGGTCGGACGGCAACGTCGGCATGGTCGGCATTTCAGGCTTTGCGGGCGAGCAGTGGCGCGCAGCCGCGCAAGGGCACCCCGCGCTGAAGGCGATCTTTCCGTACGACGCGTGCAGCGCCTACGGCGGCATGTTCGGGTTCCGCGATTTCAATCCGGGCGGCGTGCTCCACACGTTTCCGTACCTGCTCGACGTGTTCAGCACCGTACACGAGCCGCGCGGCGTGCCCGGTCCGCTGCCGGACGATCAGGAAGCGCTCTGGCAGGCCGCGATGCGCAATCCCGACTACAAGATGTACATCAACCTGTACAACATCCTGACGCAGAAGGGGCAGCGAACCTGGGTGATGTACCACATGATGACAAACCCGTGGGAAGCGGACGGTACCGTCGAGCGGGCGGAAGAAACCTTCCGGTCGATCAGGATTCCGTTCTATACGGGTTCGGGTGCGTACGCCTATACGTACAAGCTGCACTGGCTTGGCGCGCAACACTACTTCCGGAACGTCAAGCAGCCGCGCAAGCTGATCTTCACGGGGCCGGCGCATCTGGAGCGGCCGTTCCATCAATACCATGACGAGGTGATCCGCTGGTACGACCATTGGTTGAAGGGGATCGATACCGGCATCATGGACGAGCCGCCGGTCAGATACTGGGTCATGGGCGCCAACGAATGGCGGACGGGCAGCGACTGGCCGTTGCCGGAGACGCAATGGGCCAAGTACTACCTCGGGGGATGGGAGCGGCTGTCGACCGATGCGCCGCGGCCGGCGGCCGAGGTCGGCAACGCGCTGCGCGAGCCGGACGTGTTCACGCAAATGCCGCTCAAGAAGACATCCCGGGTGGAGCGGCTGCGGTACATGACCGACCCGCTTCCCCATGACGTGCTGGTCGCAGGTCCGATTTCGCTGACGCTCTATGCCGAGATCGACCGCGCGGACACGAACTGGATCGTCGTGCTCAAGGACGTCGGCCCGGACGTCTCCGTCGTGACGGCGAGAGTCGGCGAACGGGAAGTCCCCGCGACATTGCCGGAACGCGAGCTGACCCGTGGCTGGCTGAAGGCGTCGTATCGTGCGACGGATCCCGACCGGTCGGCGCCCGGCGAACCGTTCCATAAACTGACCCGGGACTCGATCGAGCCGGTGACGCCCGGCGAGATCGTCAAGTACGAGATCCAGATTCTCGCCACCGCCAATCAATTCAAGGCCGGGCATCGAATCTGCATCGAAATCAGCAGTCTCGACGCGCCGACGGGAACGGGCGCGATGACCGACGTCGAATACATCCCGTATCACGTATGCAGCAGCGAGACGGTCACCCACAAGGTTTACCGGGATGCCGACAGGCCGTCGCACCTGCTGCTTCCTTTGATTCCCATAAATGATAAGCATTCCTGATCTGATTCGGATAGGGAATGCGTTGGGACACGCGGTGAAATTGAATGAATCGAGGTGATCTGATGAAAAGCATCCGTTTTGAGCGCAACGACAAAGTCGGGAGCATCGTGCTCGCGAATCCGCCCTACAACCGGCTCGACGCGCGCTTTGCCCAGTGCCTGCAGGATGCCGTTCGTGAAGCCAGCGAAAGCGATATCCGCGTGCTGGTCGTGCGGGCCGAGGGTCCGAACTTCAGTCTCGGCGGCGAGGTTCGCGAATGGCCGGGCAAGGACGTGAACTGGTTCCGCACGTTTGTCGCTCAGGTCAACAGCGCCTATCGGGCGATCGAGGCGCTTCGCGTCCCCACCGTGGCGGTGGTGCAGGGCCTGGCCTTCGGCGGCGGCTTCGAACTCGCATTGGCCTGCGATTTCGTGGTGGCGGCAACCGATTCGGTGTTTCGTTGCGTCGAAGTGACGACGGCGATGCTGCCGATTGCGGGCGCGCTGCAGCGGTTGGCGGAGCGTGTGGGGCGAAGTCGCGCTTCCCGGTTTGCCATGCTGGGCGAATCGATCCCCGGCAGCCTCGCCGGTGAACTCGGCATTGCGACGCACGTAGCCGATCCGGATTCGCTCGAGCGCGTCGCCGGCGAACTCATCGCGCGACTCGCTGACGGCCCGACGCTGTCGTATGCGGCGACGCGCACGCTGCTGAAGGCATGGTCGAGCGGCGGCATTGTCGGTGCGGATGCCGTCATGCTGGATGTGACCATGGATTTGTACGACACCGAGGACGCAACGAGGGGCTTCGCCAATACCGCGGAGGCATTCGATGCCGATCAGGAGCCCGCAGACCTGGTCTTCCACGGGAAATGACGGCGAGGCAGCCGGGAGCCGTCCATTGCCGCGTCACGATCACGGTTGCACGGACTCGTGACCGGAAGAGCACACGTGTTGGAGAATGACCAAATGCATCACGCAACAACCCGCACAGGGTCCGCTTTCACCGTCAACGGCGTCGCGCACGTGCAGGGCGCAACGGAAATTCCGTTGAGCGAATCGACGATCGGCCAGTTCCTGAGGGATACTGCCCGACGCTTTCCCGATCGGCCGGCGGTCGTCTTCCGGGAGCAGAGCGTACGGTGGACATGGACGGAATTCGACGAGCATGTCGATCGGCTCGCGGCGGGCCTGCTGTCGCTCGGGATCGAGAAGGGAGACCGGGTCGGGATCTGGTCTCCCAATCGCGTCGAGTGGCTGCTGGTCCAGTTCGCGACGGCGAGAATCGGCGCAATATTGGTCAACATCAATCCGGCCTATCGCATCGCGGAACTCGAATATGCATTGCGGAAGGTCGGATGCAAGGCGCTCGTGACGGCCGAGCAATTCAAGACGTCGGACTACATTTCGATGCTGCTCGAAATCGCGCCGGAGCTTCATTCCGGGAGCGGCGGGAACCTGGATTGCGCGCGCCTGCCGGACCTTCGGGTCGTGATTTCCGTCAGCGATCCGGGCATATCGGGTGTGACGCCGTTCCCGTCGGTGATGCAGCGCGGTGCGGAAATCCTGCGGGAACACGGCGCGACGTCGATCGACGCGATCGACGCATCGCTGTCCGCACAGGACGCAATCAACATCCAGTTCACGAGCGGCACGACGGGCAGTCCGAAAGGGGCGACGCTGACACACCACAACGTCGTCAACAACGCGCGATTCGTCGCGATGGCGATGAAGCTGTCCGAAGCGGATTCGCTCTGTATCCCGGTCCCGCTCTACCACTGCTTCGGCATGGTGCTCGGGGTACTGGCGTGCGTGTCGGTCGGTGCGCAGATGGTGTTTCCGGGCGAGGGCTTCGACGCCGGCGCGACGCTTGCGGCGGTCTCGGAGGAGCGTTGCACGGCGCTTCACGGCGTGCCGACGATGTTCATTGCGGAGCTGCAACATCCGGACTTCGCGTCGTTCGACCTGAGCAGTCTCAGAACCGGCATCATGGCCGGGTCGCCGTGTCCGATCGAGACGATGAACCAGGTCGTGTCCAGCATGCACATGCGTGAAGTCACCATTGCATACGGAATGACGGAAACCAGCCCGGTATCGTTCCAGAGCGCCACGACGGACCCGCTGGACAAGCGGACGACGACGGTCGGAACGATCCAGCCGCACCTCGAAGTCAGGATCGTCGACACATCCGGGAATACGGTCGCCGTCGGCGAGACCGGGGAGCTCTGCACGAAAGGCTATTCGGTGATGCTGGGGTACTGGGGCGACGCGGAGAAGACCCGGGAAAGCATCGTCGACGGCTGGATGCATACCGGCGATCTCGCGACGATCGACGCGGACGGCTACTGCAATATCGTCGGTCGCCTCAAGGACATGGTGATCCGCGGCGGAGAAAACATCTACCCGCGAGAAATCGAGGAGTATCTGTTCAGGTATCCGAAGATACAGAACGTGCAGGTGTTCGGCGTGCCCGACCAGAAGAACGGCGAGGAGCTGTGCGCGTGGATCGTGCTGAAGCAAGGCGAGTACGCTGGCGAGGACGAGATCCGGGAATTTTGCCGAGGGCAGATTGCGCATTACAAGGTGCCGAAGTACATCCGGTTCGTCGACGAACTGCCGATGACGGTAACCGGAAAGATCCAGAAGTTTGCGATGCGCCAGGAGATGGTTCGCTTGCTGGGGCTGAACGAGCAGAAGACTGCGTGAAAGCGTGATAGTTGCGGAACGACGACGTATCGACGCCGTGTTCCAATGGATTAGGAATCCGTACTGAGTGCGTTGTCGCGAGTGCGGGACGAATGGAGACAGGAGGTGTGGAATGACTGAATTCAAGACGGACGTCCTCATCGTGGGGACGGGGCCAGCCGGGTCCGCTTGCGCCGCGCTGCTTTCGACGTACGGCATCGACAACATGGTCGTCAACTACTATCGCTGGCTCGCCAACACGCCTCGCGCGCACATCACGAATCTGCGCACGATGGAGGTCCTTCGCGATCTCGGCCACGAAGTGGAGCAGGAAGCCTATCTGCATGCGACGGACCAGGACCTGATGGGCGGAACGGTATTCTGCGAAAGCCTGACGGGCGAGGAGATCGGCCGGGTGCCGAGCTGGGGCGCGCATCCGCTGTCGCGGGCGGAGCGGCAATTGTCCAGCCCGACGAAGATGAACGATCTGCCGCAGACGTTCATGGAGCCGTTGCTGTTCAAGACGGCCTGCTCGCGGGGCACCGAGGCGCGGATGAGCACCGAATACCTGAGCCACACGCAGACCGACGACGGCGTGATCACGCTCTGTCGCGATCGGCTGTCGGGCGAAGAGTTTACCGTGCGGTCGCGCTACCTGATCGGCGCGGACGGCGGCAACTCGAAGGTCGCGAAGATCGCAGGCTTGCCGTTCGAAGGCCAGATGGGCGTGCGCGGGTCGATGAACATCTGGTTCCGTGCGGACCTGTCGGAATTCGTCGCGCATCGTCCCGCGGTGTTGTATCCGATCATGCAGCCGGGGGCTGAAATCGGCGGTATCGGGATGGGGCTGATCCGCATGGTGCGGCCCTGGAACGAATGGTTGATCGTCTGGGGCTACGACATCAACGAGCCCACCCCGGTCGTGGACCAGGCGCGCGCGACGGCAATCGCGCGGCAGCTGGTCGGCAAGCCCGATCTCGAGATCGAGCTGCTCGGCACGAGCACCTGGACGGTGAACAACATGTATGCGACGCGCATGCAGGACGGGCGCGTGTTCTGCATGGGCGATGCGACGCACCGGCACCCTCCGTCCGGCGGGCTCGGCTCCAACACGTCGATTCAGGATGCGTTCAACCTTGCGTGGAAGCTGGCGGCGGTGATTAAAGGGCGCGCGGGCGACGCACTTCTCGATACTTACTCGACCGAGCGCGCGCCGATCGCGAAGCAGGTCGTCACGCGAGCCAACCAGTCGATCGCCGAATTTGCGCCGCTCTATCGCGCGCTCGGCATCGATGCATCGAATGACGTGGAGGTCATGGCATCGAACATGCACGCCCGCAGTCGCTCGACGAAGGCGGCAGAGGCGCAGCGGGAGGCGATTCGGGACGCGCTGGCATTGAAGCGCTACGAGCTCGACGCCCATGGGGTGGAAATGAACCAGCGCTACCGCTCGAGCGCAGCCGTCACCGACGGGGAGGCCGAACCGGCATTCCCGCGCGACCCGGAGCTGTACTACCAGTCGACGACATGGCCCGGCGCGCGGTTGCCGCATGCATGGGTGTTCGATGCGCACGGGCGGAAGCACTCGACGCTCGACCTCGCGGGGCATGGGCGGTTCGCGTTGTTCACCGGGCTGGGCGGAGAAGCGTGGATCGACGCCGCGTCGGCGATCGCCGACGAGCTCGGACTGGCAATCGATGTGCGCGTCATCGGCCCGCGGCAGCATTATGCGGACCACGCCGGCGACTGGGCCCGCGTACGCGAAATCACGGACAGCGGCTGCGTGCTGGTGCGCCCGGATCACCACGTGGCATGGCGCAGCGTTGCGTTGTCGGACGATCCGGCAGCCGAACTGCGCCGGGTATTGCGGGAAGTTCTCGCGCGATAGACGCCGAACGGGCGCCGCGGGCGCCCATCCTCGGGTACGACATGGAGACGCAGATGAATCGGCAGGAACGGCGAGAGACGGGGCGGGACGGAGCATTTCCGGAGCGCGTGACCATTGTCGAGGTCGGGCCCAGAGACGGGCTTCAGGCGGAACACGACTTCGTCCCCACCGCGATCAAGATCGAACTGGTCGATCGGCTCGCCGACGCCGGCGTGCGACGCATCGAGGCGGCATCGTTCGTTTCGCCGAAATGGGTGCCGCAGATGGCCGACGGCGCAGCCGTCATGGCGGGCATCGAGCGCTCGGCAGGGGTGTCCTATGCGGCGCTGACGCCGAACCTGAGAGGGCTCGAGGCCGCGATGGAGAGCAAGGCCGACGAGGTCGTCATCTTCGGTGCAGCGAGCGAGGCGTTCTCCGTTCGCAATATCAATTGCTCCGTCGCGGACTCGCTGCAGCGCTTTGCCCCGGTGGCGCGCACCGCGAAAGATGCCGGCTTGCATCTGCGCGCGAGCATATCCTGCTCGTTCGGATGTCCGTACCAGGGTGACGTGAGCGTCGATGCCGTAGTCGACATGGTCAAGCGATTCCGGGATCTCGGGTGCGACGAAATCGACCTTGCCGACACGATTGGCGTCGGTACGGTACGACACGTTCGACGCGTCATCGAAAAGGCGTCGATGGCGTTTCCGCTGGAACGCCTCGCGGGGCATTTTCACGATACCTACGGGCAGGCGCTCGCGAACATCGTCGGTGCGCTCGAGACCGGGATGACCGTATTCCACTCGTCCATCGCAGGCCTCGGCGGCTGTCCGTACGCAAAGGGCGCGACGGGGAATGTCGCCACGGAGGATCTGCTGTATCTGCTGGACGGCCTCGGAATCGAAACCGGAATCGACCTGGACGCGGCCGTTTCGGTTGGCGAATGGGTGAGCCGGGAAATGGGCAAGGCCTATGGCTCGCGCGCGGGCAAGGCGTTGATGGCGCGCAGGTCGGCCGACTGATGTCGCAATCTCAACAGGCGGGCTGACGGGCGCGAGAGCGCCCGGCTGGCGGGCGGATGGCCGAGGATCGGCGTGCGGCGTCGGCCGCGCATCAGCGGCTCGGCAGCGACGCCGTATCGTGTGGGACCAGCGCACCGAACACGAGCTGCTCCACGGTATTCCAGTATTGGTCGGCAATCGCCGGATCGGATGCCGACAGGTCGCTGGTGGACGAGATTTCCGGACCGAAGCCCGACAGTGTGGACGCAAGGCTGATCAGCATGTAGTGAAACATGATCGGCTCGACGTTCGGGATGGCCCGCTCTTCCTGCGCGGCGCGAATTTGCGGCAGCAGCCAATCGATGACGGGTTTCAGGATCGAATCCGCGAGCCAATGCAGCCTCGGGCTGTCGATGAGTGTCTCCTGGAGGATGAAGCGATGAAACTCGGGAAAGTTGACGGTGAACCGGAATAGCCCGCCATAGGCGATCTTCAACTGCTCGAGCGCGCTGGCCGGGGCGGATCCGGACAGGATTGCATCACGTTCCTGGCGGATGCGCTCGAACACGTGCTCCGCGACGGCCTGCCACAGGATCTCCTTGGAGCGGAAGTGATAGGTGACGAGCGGATGCCGTATCCCGACCCGGTCTGCAATGCCGCGAATGCTGGCGGCGTCGAAGCCCTTTGACGAGAATTCAACGAGCGCCGCATTCAGGATCGCGCAACGGGTTTCCAGCGCCCGCTGCTGCTCGGATCGCTTCAATTCCATCGGCCGATGCGTTCGTGCGACCGTTTCGTCGACTGATGCTCGCGGGTCCATGTTCAATTGCCTCGCCACAAAGCTCAAGGAACTTCATGGCTTTAATGTAGCACAACGTCGGAGAATGAAAAGGTATCCTAAGTAATTCGGCGCGGAAGTCTGATTGCGTCTGGTAGGGTGGGAGGCGAGACCGGCCGCTCACGCGGCCGTGTCCCGATTGACGTGACGGAGCGTGCCGTCAGGAATTCGGCGGGCTGCCGTCGAATGCGCGTTGCAGCAGCGTTCGAATCGCGGCACGTTCCAGCGGGCGGGGATTCCAGTAGGCATTGCTGCATGCCAGGTCCGCGGCACGATCGAGTTCGCTTTCGGGCATGCCGATATCCTTCAGCGCGACCGGAGCGCCGTTGGCCCGCGCGAGTTCGTACATGCCCTGTGCAGCGTTGTCGTGGCCGATCGCGCGCGCAATGCGCGTCATCGCTTCGGGTGCGGCGTCGGCATTGTATGCCAGCGCGTGCGGGAGCACGATCGTGTGAGTCGGCGCGTGCGGCAGATTGAAGCTTCCGCCGAGCGTATGGCACAGCTTGTGATGCAGCGCCATGCCCACGCTTCCCAGCACCGTGCCGCAGAGCCAGGCACCGTACAGCGCGTCGGCCCGCGCGGCGGCATCCTCCGGACGCGATACGATCGTCGGCAGGCTGCGGGCGAGCGCCGCGATGCCTTCTTCCGCCATCAGGCTCGTCAGCGGGTTGGCATCGCGCGAATACAAGCCCTCGGCGGCATGGGCGATCGCGTTGATTCCGCTCGTCAGCGAAAGGGCGACCGGCAATGTCACGGTCAGGTCGGGATCGTAGATCACGGTCTTCGGCAGCACGCGCAGATCGGTGCCGGTGCGTTTCAGTCCCGCCTCGGTGACGCCGAAGATCGGCGTCATCTCGCTGCCCGCGTAGGTGGTCGGCAATGCGAGTATCGGCAGGCCGGACGCCAGCGCAATGGCCTTCGCGAGGCCGATCGCGGAGCCGCCGCCGACAGCGACCAGGCAGTCGGCGTCCACGGATGCGGCAGCCGAGCGTGCCTGCTCGACGAGTTCCACCGGAACGTGCATCGTGGCGCGATCGAACGTGCCCGCTGCGTGTGCGCCGAGTCGGTCGGCAATCGACGTGCCGAGGGTGCTCTGCTCGTGACCGAAGATGACCAGGGCCCGCCGCGCGCCCAGCGCGAGCAGTTCCCGTTCGATGAGCTCACGCGAGCCGGCGCCGAATACGACGCGTGTCGCGCGGCCGTTATAGACAAAATCAGAGGTGGACACTGTGAGCCCCATTGCAAGGTTGACGAGCCGGGCCGCCGGAACCGCCTGCACTGCGGGCGGCGCGGGCATGCTCGACATGCGCGCAAGCAACGCGTGGGGCGGCGTCCGGGCCGGCGCGCGGGCGGCCGGCCGCGCGTTACCGCGTGTGGCCGGAACTGTTCAGGACGAAATCATAGTCCAGCGTGTAGTACGGCGTATTCATTCGCGTCCCGTCGGGCGCCACGCCCGGCGGATGCTCGATCCAGTCGACGATCAGCGACGAGCGCACGGCGAACACGGCATCGGAATCGAGGTACTGGTCTCCGTTGCGGAACAGGTGCGTGATCAAGGGCTCGTACCCGGGCGCCTTGATCCAGAAATGCAGGTGCGCCGGACGCCATGGATGGCGTCCGAGCGCATCGAGCATCTGGCCGACCGGCCCGTCGTGCGGGATCGGGTACGCCTCGGGGAGGATCGAACGAAAATGGAAGCTGCCGTCGCCCTGGGTGTGCAAGCGGCCTCGTGCGCGGAACTCGACATCGTCGCTGTCCGGGTCGACGTTCTGGACATCGTAGAACCCTTCTTCGTCCGATTGCCACACGTCGATTTCCGCGCCGGCGATCGGCTCGCCGGAAAGCGTGCGCACATGCCCCGCGACAAAACAGGGCAGGCCTGCCGCGCCGTTGGAAATGTCCTGTCCGTTTTCGTAATCCGGCGCGCCCTTCACGAAGAACGGCCCGAGCACCGTCGCTTCGGTACATTCGGCGGGTTTGCGGTTGTTCTGCGTCGTGACCAGCATCGACAGGCCGAGCGTGTCCGACAGCAGCACGAATTCCTGGCGATTTTCGTCAGTGATATGGCCGGCGCGCGTGAGGAAGTTGATCGCGTACAGCCATTCGTCCTCGGTCAGTTTCACTTCCCGTGCAAACGAATGAAGATGCTGGACGAGGCTCGTCATGACCGTATGCAGCCGTTCGTTGCCGCAACCGGACATCGCCGCAAGCACAGCTTGCGTGATGGTGTCTTCGCCGATGTTCCGCATTGTCTCTCTCCTGATGCCTCGATGCCGGTCCGGCCTTTCGGCGGCGGCACTCGTTAGGAACTCGTTAGGACTGTACCGGCGTTCCTCGCGGAAATATATGCACTATAGTGAAAACACAATTCCACTGATCGGAAGAGTTCGTCACATGGATCGCTACACCCAAATCGAGTTTTTCCTGCTCACGGCAGAGCTCGGCAGCCTGTCCAAGGCGGCGGAACGGCTCGGGATGTCGAACGCTGCGGCAAGCCGCATGTTGAGCATGCTTGAAGACCGGCTCGGAGCCCGCCTGATCGAGCGGACGACTCGCAGGTTATGGCTGACCGATGCGGGGCGCGAATATCAGACGCGGTGCGCGTCGATCATGGAGGAAATCAAGGAGGCGGATATCGCGGTCAGCGGCATGGCGGTGCGCCCGACGGGCGTGCTGCGCGTGACCAGCTCCGTATCGTTTGCCGTGTTGCATATCGCGCCATGGCTACCGGAATTCAATCGGCGCTACCCCGACCTGTCCGTTCAACTGACGGCCGAGAACCGGTATCAGAACTTCATCGAGGAAGGATTCGATTGCGCGATCCGCACGCGGGAGCATGAACGCGATTCGAGCATCACGGTACGGCGCCTTGCGCGCACGCGCCGTGTGCTGGCCGCATCGCCGGCCTACCTGGCCGAGCACGGCAAGCCGGCGACCCCGGACGATCTCGAACGTCACAAGATGCTCATATACAGCCATGCCGCGGACCCGCACGTGCTGCATCTGAAGCGCGGTCGCGAGCGGCGCTCGATTGCGGTCGATGCGGTGCTCGAGTCGAACGAGGGGCAGGTGATCTGCGCCGCGGGACGGGCGGGCGTGGGGATCCTCGTTCAGCCGCTTTATATCGTGTTCGACGATATCGAGGCCGGCCGGTTGATTCCCGTGTTGCTCGACTGGGAATTGCCGCCGCTTACCATCAACCTGGCCTACCAGAGCCGTCGGAACCAGCCCGTAAAGATCCGCGTATTTGCGGAGGCGCTGAGCGAACATGTCGCCAGGCTGGAGACCGGGAACCGATGGAACGAAGTGCCGGCTTGACGGAGACTGAACCTGCAGGCCGTGCGCAGCGGTGCGGGCAGCAACCGCCGGGCAGACAAGCTCGCGCTGCATCGCCGTGGCCGACGATGCAGCGCGTTCGTTCGATCACCCGAGCTTCACCAGATGATGAATCGGCAACCGGCCGCCGGGGATCTGGAAGAACTGCCCGCCCGCGTTGAGCGTGCCCATGTCGATACCGAAGAATCCGAGCCGGTCGATCAGGCTCGCCACTTCGGCGTTCGCCGGCGCGTCGTCGCCCGCGACGAACAAGACGCGCCGCCCGCCGTCGGCCCCCGGGTCGCTGGACACGAGCGCGGCCGGAAGGTGATTGAATGCCTTGACGACGCGGGCGCCCGGAACGCGTTCGGCGAATACCTCGCTCGACGTCCGGCCGTGCAGGTCGTACGGCTCGAAGTGAGGCGGCTCGATCGGGTTGCTCGCATCGATCACGATACGCCCGCCGAAGTCCGGCAAACCGGACAATGCAGCCGGCAGCCGCGACCAGTTCACGGCAACCAGAACGATGTCCTGTGCCGCGGCCTCTTCCCGGGTTCCAGGCCGGATCGTCGGGCCGAGCGCGCGGGCGAGGTCCGCGAGCGACGCCGGCCCCCTGCTGTTGGAGATGACTGCTTCGAGGCCCTTCCGGGCCAGAGCCGTTGCGAATGCGGCACCGATGGCGCCCGCTCCGATGATGCCGATCGTTTTCATGACGATGCTCCGTGCGTAAGGTGGCCTGTTACGCTGCGAACGCAACGTCGGAAACGATATCGGCACCGGTCGGGCATGAGCCGGCCGCGACGCGTGCGGTTGTGCTGCTGAAGAGAAGGGGATGGGTCGGCATGTGCGGATCACTCCATGAGTTGGGTGAATGAATCTTGCCGCTTTTGCCGGCCGGCGATTAGACCCCCGTCGCTTGCAGGATTTTCAACGAATGATTGAAGCCCGACGCTACGAGTGCGATCCGGCATGAGCGAAGAACGCACCGGGCGATCGTGCCCGGGCACGATGCTCAACGGGGCATGGCAGAAAATTTTTTCGCGAGCTTGCGCCGCCTGAACGTATCGGTAACGAAGTCGACGAACACGCGCGTCTTCGCCGGAAGCAGCGTGCGCGACGCGTAGTAGAGCGAAATCGTCCCTGCGTCCGCGTACCAGCCGGGCAACACGCGGACGAGCGTGCCGGCCTCGAGATCGGCCAGCACGTCGGGCACCGCGAGCATCGCCACCCCGAGACCGAGGCGGGCCGCTTCGCGCATCGCGGCCGGATCGTTCATCACGATGCTTTCCGTCAACGGCGCCGCGGCTTCAGCGCCCGCCGCGTCGCGCATCGTCCAGCGCCGGATGCGCCCGGTCGCGGTCGTCCGCATCGAGATGCCCTGAAACCCGGCGAGACCTGACGGATCAGCGGGCAACTTGTGGCCTCGCAGATACTCGCGTGACGCGACGGCGATGATATGGGCGGGCGCAAGCGTGCGCGCGACGATGCCCGGTGCGAAATCGAAACCGCCGCCGATCGCGAGGTCATAACCCTCCTGAACCAGATCGACCCGACGGATCTCGAAATGCCATTCAGGCCGGATGCGCGGATAGCGCTGAAGGAATTCCGGCAGCAGCGACAGCACATGCGCGATACCGAAAGTCGTGCTCAGACTCACCTTCAGCACGCCTGTCGGCTCCGCTGCGTGCGACGACGTCTCTTCGACCGCCCCTTGCAGTATGTCCAGGCTGTTGCCGATCGACTGCAGAAAGCGCGCGCCGGCCTCGGTCAGCGCGAGCCTGCGCGTGGACCGCTGGAACAGCCGGACACCGAGATTGCGTTCCAGCATCGCGACGTTGCGGCTGACCGCGGCAGCCGTGAGCCCGAGGCGCCGGGCTGCTTCGGAAAAGCTGCCGTGCTCGGCACTCTTCACGAAGCTCTCCAGGTTGGCAAGCGTCTCCATCGTCACCCCTTGGCTCGTTCGATCGCGGGTCACCCCTTCGGCAGACGCAGAATGTCGAGCGCCTGCTTCGAGAAATCGACCCAGAACTCCTCTTGTGCAATGCCGGCCTTCAGCACCAGATGCTGCAGGCGCGTCGCGCGGGATTCGGATTCCGTCGCGAAATCGCGCGCCTCGATTTCCCGATAAAGGTCGAGTTTCTGCTGGTGCAGCGCGATGTGCCGGCTCATTTCTTCCTCCAGCCCGGCGGGGCCGAGCGCCGCCTCCGCGCGCAGCCGGACCAGCATGGCCTCGCGCAGCGGCGTCGGGTTTTCCTGTTCGGCGATCCAGCGCCGCAGTTCCTTCTTGCCTGCCGGCAGGATCCGGTATGCGCGTTTGCGGCCGCGGCCGGATTCCGCCGGCAGCGATTCGATCCATCCCGACGCTTCGAGGTGGCCCAGCTCGCGATAGATCTGCTGGTGGGTCGCTTGCCAGAAATAGCCGATCGAGCGATCGAAGCGGCCGGCGAGTTCCGAGCCGGAACCGGGGCGTTCGGCGAGGGCGGTGAGAAGCGCGTGAGGCAGGGACATGTCGAATCGAAAGAATCCACGGGATTCGTCGCATCTTGCCATATCGGGGACACAGCGTAACCGTGGGCGGCCCCGTTTATGCAACAAGTTGCGCAAACGGGAATTGCGGACTAATATCAATGCAACTTGTTGCATAAACACGGAGGCGATCGATGACCGGCTATCCCCATTTGACGACCCCGCTCGAACTGGGCTTCACGTCACTGAGAAACCGCGTGCTGATGGGTTCGATGCACGTGGGTCTCGAGGAGGCGCCGAACGGCTTCGAACGGATGGCGGCGTTCTACGCGGAGCGCGCGCGGGGCGAGGTCGGCCTGATCGTCACGGGCGGCTTCGCGCCGAACGAGCGTGGCCGTCCGGCGCCCGGCGGCGCGATGCTGACGACGGAGGAGGAGGCCGAGCGCCATCGTGTCGTGACGCGCGCAGTGCATGCGGAAGGCGGCAAGATCGCGTTGCAGATCCTGCATTTCGGCCGTTACGCGTATCACCCGGCGCTCGTCGCGCCCAGCGCGCTGAAGGCGCCGATCAATCCGTTCACGCCGCACGCATTGAGCGGCAGCGAGGTCGAGGAGACGATCGCCGATTTCGTGCGCTGCGCCGAGCTTGCGCAATACGCGGGCTACGACGGTGTCGAGATCATGGGCTCCGAGGGCTATCTGATCAACGAGTTCATTGCCGCACGGACGAACCATCGCGACGATGCATGGGGCGGCGCGTACGAGAACCGCATCCGCTTTCCGGTCGAGATCGTGCGGCGCGTGCGCGAGCGGGTCGGCGCGAACTTCATCGTCATCTACCGGCTGTCGATGCTCGATCTCGTCGAAGGCGGCTCGACGCTCGGCGAAGTGATCGCGCTCGCCCGCGCGATCGAGGCGGCCGGTGCGACGATTCTCAATACCGGCATCGGCTGGCACGAGGCGCGCATTCCGACCATCGCGACCAAGGTGCCGCGCGCCGCCTATGCATGGGTCACGCGGCAGCTGATGGGCAAGGTCGGCATCCCGCTCGTGGCGACCAACCGGATCAACACGCCGGAAGTTGCCGAGCGATTGCTCGCGGACGGCTATTGCGACATGGTGTCGATGGCACGGCCGCTGCTGGCCGATGCCGATTTCGTTCGCAAGGCTCGCGACGGACGGGCGGACGAGATCAACACCTGCATTGCGTGCAATCAGGCGTGCCTGGACCACACGTTCAGCGGCAGGATCACGTCCTGCCTCGTGAACCCGCGCGCGTGCCATGAAACCGAGCTCGTGATCCGTCCCGCGCAGCAGCGAAAACGGATCGCGGTGGTCGGGGCCGGCCCGGCGGGGCTCGGTTTCGCGGTGACGGCGGCCGAACGCGGCCATGCGGTGACGCTATACGAGGCCGGCCCCGAGATCGGCGGGCAATTCAACATCGCGAAGAAGGTGCCCGGCAAGGAAGAGTTCAACGAGACGCTACGCTATTTCCGGCGGCAAATCGAGCTGCGTGGCGTGGATCTTCGGCTCAATACCCGCGCGACCGCCGAGCTGCTGCTGCAGGGCGAATTCGACGAAGTGGTGCTCGCGACCGGCATCGTTCCGCGCGTGCCGCCGATCGACGGCATCGACCACGCGAAGACGCTCGGCTACCTCGACGTGCTGCGCGACGGCAAGGACGTGGGGCGCAGCGTCGCGATTGTCGGCGCGGGCGGGATCGGCTTCGACGTGGCCGAGTACCTCATCCATAGCGGCGATAGCGCGAGCCTGGATGCCGACAGGTTTTTCGCCGAATGGGGCGTCGATTCCACGTATGCGATTGCCGGCGGCCTGCGAGCGCCGCGGCTCGACCCGACGCCGCGCCAGGTGCACCTGCTGCAGCGCAAGCCGTCCAAGGTCGGCGACCGTCTCGGCAAGACCACCGGATGGATACACCGAACGGCGCTGACCGCGCGCGGCGTGCAGATGACCTCCTCGGCGGACTACCAGCGCATCGACGATGACGGTCTCCACGTGACGGTTGCGGGTGTCGCCCACACGCTGCCGGTGGACAACGTGGTGATCTGCGCGGGACAGGAGCCGTTGCGCGAGCTGGCGGAACAGCTGCAGGCCGCGGGCCGCACGGTTCATCTGATCGGCGGCGCGGACGAAGCCGCCGAACTCGACGCGAAGCGTGCGATCCACCAGGGCACGACACTCGCTGCCGCTCTTTGACGCACCATCGATTCATTCTCGTCCGACGACACAGGAAACCGCGATGACAAAAGCCCCGCTGCACCTCCATCCCGCTGTTGCGAAGTCCCTCGACGCATGGCATTCGATGATCGAGCGCAACGACCTGAGCACGCTGGAATCGATCGTCCATCCTGACGCCGAGTTCCGCTCGCCGATGGCCTTCGGGCCTTACGGACCGGCGCCGGCATTGCTGATGGCGCTGCGCACGGTGATCACGATCCTGAAGGACTTCACCTATCACCGCGAGTTCGCCAGCGCCGACGGCATGAGCGTGGTGCTGGAGTTCAGCGCTACCGTTGGCGACAAACAGCTAAAGGGGATCGACATGATCCGCTTCGACGCCGACGGGCGGATCGTCGAATTCGAGGTCATGATTCGTCCGCTGAATGCGTTGCAGGCGCTTGGCGCTGAAATGGGCGCGCGGCTGGGCGAGCACCTGCCCGCGTTCAAGATCAAGCACTGACGCGTCGATCGGGAAATTGCAGATTGATCTGCTGCCCGGCCGCAGGCGGCACGGCCCGCGTCCGACCGGGGACGCGAGGCCCGGCATCGTCATGTGACGCTGCATCGGCTGTCACGCAAGTTCGATACCGTTTCGCCGGGACCGTGTTTCAATCCTGAAACATTCGCCTCCGCTGCCGGCGCGCGCCGCCGGGCCCTTCATAGCAGAGCCCCGCCAGGCTTGGCGTTGCGCCCGGTGGTGCGTTCCTTGCGTATATATCCGTGCCGCCAGCAGGAACGTCGACGGAGTCAGATCGACGATAGCGCCCCGGCGGACAGGGAGCATTTCAATCGGGGACACGAGAATGAAAAGAGATCACATCGCAACGCGCCGTGTTGCAAACCTGAATCGCCGAATATCTCGGTTGTCCAATTCACATCTGCTCGAGGTGACTTGATCACGCTCGGCACCTGATCCCGCCGGAAATCCGCGTCCGTTTCATCATCCGCCCGTCGTGCATGCATGGCGAGCGTGGCTGATTGTCGACTGCTGCCTGACGACGGCTGAGTACGACAGAGACGGGCGTCGGCCAACAGGCGGCCATGCACGCAATTTGATTTGTCATCCTGATTAATTGTTGTGGGTCCTGCGCATCGCGAGCGGCATCTGCGAACGGCGCGACGGACCCCGAACCGGCATCGACGCGCGGACGGTGTGATTCAAAACCGAAACCGGACGCGCAGTGCGAACGGAGGCATCTTGAGCGACATCGGGACACGAAGCGGCGATCGACACGACATGAACGGTCATCTCGACGTGCACGCAGGGCGAACGGTTTCCGGCTCCGTACCGCGGAGTCGCCGGGATTCGTTCGGCCGTCGCATCGCCGGAAACCGATCCGGACAGCCGGATCGAGCAGGGGGGGCAAGCAGCGTGCTGCGAAGCAAATGACATAAAAGGATTGGCGTTGACCGGGGATCATCCGTCGGGCACGGCTTCGCGGATGCAACAACGCCAGGTTTCCAGTTGATCCACAACCCCGATGGATCAATTGTTCAAGCGCCCATCACCCTTTGGCGGATGGGCGCCTTTTTTTGTGCGTGACGAATCGCGGGCCTGCTCGTATCCGGGTTTCGGTATCATGTGCTGGCATGCCGGCTGGCCGTGCCGCGTTCCGGCCGCCGGCGCTCTCCCGTTCATCGCGGACCCGGGCTTGCCCGCCTGGCCGCCGTCGCCGTCATGACCGACTTCGCTTCCTCCGATTCGTCTTCATCCGCCTTCGTCGATCCCGCCGCGCTCGATGCGCTGCATGCATTCGTCGAGCGCCATCCGCGGCTGTTCGTGCTGACCGGCGCCGGCATCAGCACGGATTCCGGCATTCCCGGCTATCGCGACCGCAACGGCCAGTGGATGCGTTCGCCGCCGATCCAGCTTCACGAGTTCCTCGGCTCCGATGCCGCGCGGCGGCGTTACTGGGCGCGCAGCATGATCGGCTGGCCGGTCGTCGGCCGCGCGCTGCCGAACCGTTCGCACGTTGCGCTCGCGCAGCTCGGCGCGGCCGGGCGCATCGAGCGCCTCGTCACGCAGAACGTCGATGGCCTGCATCAGCGCGCCGGCAGCAGCGACGTGATCGAACTGCATGGCGGGATCAATGGCGTCACGTGCCTCGATTGCGGCGCGCAGCATGCGCGGGCCACGATCCAGGCCGTGCTCGAAGCGGAGAATCCCGATCTGCTCGGCGCCGACGCGGAACCGGCCGCCGATGGCGATGCGCATCTCGAATGGGACGCGCTCGATACGTTCCGTATTCCGGCCTGTCCGGCGTGCGGCGGCCTGCTGAAGCCGGCCGTCGTGTTCTTCGGCGAAAACGTGCCGCGTGAGCGGGTCGCCGAGGCGGCGCGCGCGCTCGACGCGGCGGACGCAGTGCTGGTCGTCGGCTCGTCGCTGATGGTGTATTCGGGCTACCGCTTCTGCGTGTGGGCGCAGGCGCAGAACAAGCCGGTCGCCGCGCTCAATCTCGGCCACACGCGCGCCGACCCGATGCTGACGCTGAAGGTCGAAGCGCAATGCGCGCCCGCGCTCGATGCGCTGCGTGCGCGCCTGGGGTTCGCCCATCCCGACAAGGAGCCATCGGCATCATGACCGGTACGATTCCCGCCGATCCGTCGCTGCGGCTTTCGGCCCCCGCGGCCGAACGGAACCGAGGGCCGATCCTCGACGTGCTGCGCCGCGTGCTGCCGGCGAGCGGCGACGTGCTCGAGATCGCGAGCGGCACGGGCCAGCACGTCGTGCATTTCGCGGCGGGGCTGCCGGGCTTGCGCTGGCAGCCGAGCGATCCCGACGCGCGGGCGCGCCTGTCGATCGCCGCGTGGATCGCGCATGCGGGCGTGCCGAACGTCCGCGCGCCGCTCGCATTCGACGTGCGCGATGCGGTATGGCCGTTCGCCGTGCTCGACGCGATCGTCTGCATCAACATGATCCACATCTCGCCGTGGACATGCGCCGAAGCGCTGTTTGCCGGCGCGTCGCGCGTGCTGCGGCCAGGCGGCGTGCTGGTGCTGTACGGCCCGTATCGCCGCGAGGGCCGGCACACCGCACCGTCGAACGAAGCGTTCGACGCGCAACTGCGCAGCCGCGATCCGTCGTGGGGCGTGCGCGATCTCGAGACGGTCGTCGCGCTCGGGCTCGATCGCGGGCTCGACTGCATCGAGGTCGTCGAGATGCCCGCGAACAATCTGAGCGTCGTGTTCCGGCGCCTGCCGCACGCCGAACAATGACGCCGCGCGCGCATCGAGGCCGCGTTTCCCTTATCCTTTCGCCTGTGCGCGCGACCCGTTCGGGTCGCGCCCTGTTTTTTCCGGAGAATTGACTAATGGGCAAACAAGCAATCGGTGTGATCGGCCTCGCGGTGATGGGCCGCAACCTCGCACTTAATATCGAGAGCCGCGGCTATGCGGTGTCGGTATACAACCGCAGCAGCGAGAAGACCGACGAACTGATCGCCGAATTCCCCGGCCGCAACCTGGTGCCGACCCATACGCTCGAAGAATTCGTCGCGTCGCTCGAAACGCCGCGCCGGATCCTGATGATGGTGAAGGCCGGCGAGGCGACGGACGCGACGATCGCCGCGCTCAAGCCGCTGCTCGAGAAGGGTGACGTGCTGATCGACGGCGGCAACACGCACTTCACCGACACGATCCGCCGCAACCAGGAACTCGCGCAATCGGGCCTGCATTTCATCGGCACCGGCGTGTCGGGCGGCGAAGAGGGCGCGCTGCGCGGCCCGTCGATCATGCCTGGCGGCCAGCGCGACGCGTACGACCTCGTCGAGCCGATCCTCAAGCAGATCGCCGCGAAGGCGCCGTCGGACGGCGAGCCGTGTGTCGCCTACATGGGGCCGGACGGCGCGGGCCACTACGTGAAGATGGTCCACAACGGGATCGAATACGGCGACATGCAGCTGATCGCCGAGAGCTATGCGGTGCTGAAGGGCGTCGCCGGCCTGTCGAACGACGAGCTGGGCGCCGTCTACACCGAGTGGAACCAGGGCGAGCTGGACAGCTACCTGATGGAGATCACGTCGAAGATCTTCGGCAAGAAGGACGACGAAACCGGCAAGCATCTGGTCGACGTGATCCTCGACCGCGCGGCGCAGAAGGGCACCGGCAAGTGGACGAGCCAGAACGCGCTGGATCTCGGCGTGCCGCTGCCCCTGATCACCGAATCGGTGTTCGCGCGCGTGCTGTCGTCGCTGAAGACCGAGCGCGTGGCGGCCAGCAAGGTGCTGTCGGGCCCGTCCGCGACGCCGCTGGCAGGCGATCGCGCGGCCTTCATCGAGGCCGTGCGCCGTGCGCTGTACCTGAGCAAGGTGATCTCGTACGCGCAGGGCTTCGCCCAGCTGCGCACGGCTTCCGGCGAATACGGCTGGAATCTCGATCTGGGGACGATCGCGAAGATCTTCCGCGCGGGCTGCATCATCCGTGCGCGCTTCCTGCAGAAGATCACGGATGCATACGCGAAAGATCCGGCGCTCGCGAACCTGCTGCTCGATCCGTACTTCCAGGACATCGCCGCGAACTACCAGGCATCGCTGCGCGAGGTGGTGATCGCGGCAATCAAGGCCGGGGTGCCGGTGCCGGCGTTCGCGTCGGCGGTCGCGTACTTCGACAGCTACCGTTCGGCGCGCCTGCCGGCGAACCTTGTGCAGGCGCAGCGCGATTTCTTCGGCGCGCATACGTTCGAGCGCACCGACAAGCCGGGCAGCTTCCACGCGAACTGGTCGTAAGCGGCACGCAGCGGCGGCAATTGTTGCGAAAATCTATTCTATCGATAGGGTTTTTCGATACCGGATCCCGGAATTGTTAGCTCCGGGAAAACAGTGTTTTTGTCATTTCATGGTTTTCCCTAAGTGATCTCGGGACTAGACTTCGTTCCATCGCTGCAGACATGGTGTGTGCGGCGGAGCAAAAAATCACGGAGGTAAGTCATGAAATCGCTGATCGCAACGTTCGCCGCTGCTGCCGTTCTCGCTGTTCCGGCCGCTTCTTTCGCCCAACAAAACGCACCGGTCACCCGTGCCCAGGTGAAGGCCGAGCTGGCCCAGCTGCAACAGGCCGGCTACAAGCTGGGCAGCGACCGCACCACCTATCCGGAAGGCATCCTTGCCGCGGAAGCACGTGTGAATCCGCAACAGAACGCCGCTGCCGCCGACACGAGCGGTATCGGTGCGCAACCGGCCGCCCAGCAGGAATCGGGCGTACCGGCTGCGGGCGTACCGGCTGCGGCCGTGTCGGGCTCGCGCTGGCCGAACGGCGTCAAGCGCATCGCGGACGACGCGCCGGTCTACAAGGGTCGTTGATCGAAGCGGCCGCCAGGCCGCGACCGGCTTTCCGCCGGATTCGGTTCACCCGCTCGAGGTTGTCCCTGCAGCCCATCATTCCACGATCTGGAACGATGGGCTGTTCTCTTTTTGGGGCATGACGAAGTGCGATGCGTCAGTGCAGCGGCCGCTTGCCGCGGCCGATATCCTTGAACAGCTTGTCGGCCGGCTCCAGCGCCATCAGCCACGTCTCGTCGTAGCCGCTCAGCGTGTCGAGCGCGTCGCGCAGTCGTTCGATCGCCGCGACCGGCAGCTCGACGCTGCGCCGCGCACCGCCCGACAGGTGCGTGACGCTGGCGAGCTGGACGAGCGCATCCGCGGCTTCGGCAACGTCCGTCGCGAATAGCAGATGCCGGTTCAGCAACTCGACGAGCCCGCTGGAACCGGCGAAATCCTCGGCGTCGAGCTGTACGGATAGAAACGTCGCATTGTTCATTGTCGGTTACCTCGCAGGATCGGATCGGGCAGCGCTTCACGGAGTATAGGTGACGGACCTCGTCGGGACGGCCGGGCGACGGCAATCCCGCGCCGATACGGGCCCGGAGCCGTCGCCGGCCGGCCGGCGCGCGCCGCACGTTTGCAGGATTGTGGCGGCAGACTGATGACAAACGGCTGTCTGTCGTCGTCCGGACCGCCGCAAATGGTATCTTTGCCGGTCGGGATGACGCGTAACGGGCCGGCGAGTCCGTGTGCGGCAGCCCCGATGATCTGGAAACTGCCGGCCGCGCACGCGGTCGGATAACGATGGGTCCGGCCGTTGCGCCGGACATCGTGCGTCGCATGCCGGGGGGCGGTGGGCGGCGCATCGAAGCAAATCCGGGAGGTACCTTGAGAGAAATTAATCCCATCCGCTTTTCGCTGAAGCGCTGGCTGCCGCAGGCGGCGCTCGCTGCGGCGGCCGTCGCGCTGACCGGCTGCACGATGACGCCGTGGACCGACAACTGGCAGCCGTACCGGCCGCCGGCGCCCGCTGCGCCGACGTCTACGTCCGGCGGCGTGCTGGCAGGCTACTACCGCGTGAATCCGGGCGACACGCTTGCGAGCATTGCGGGCGCATTCGGGCAGCGGGTGCAGGACGTCGCGAACTGGAACCATATGGCGTCGACGAGCGCAGTCACACCGGGCCAGGTGCTGCGCGTCGCGCCGCCGCCCGCCACGACGTCGCTGGCCCCGCAGCCGGCGGCGAACCCGGGCGAGCTGGCGTGGCCCGCCACCGGCTTCGTCACGACACCGTTCGCGGCCGGCAGGACGCGCGGGATCGTGATCGCCGCGTCCGGGCCCGACCACACGGTGCGCGCCGCGGCGAGCGGCCGGGTCGTCTATGCGGGGTCGGGCGTCCAGGCGTATGGCCCGCTCGTGATCCTGAAGCACGAAAACGGCCTGATCACGGCCTATGGCCACAACGGCAAGCTGCTCGTCAACGAAGGCGACGCGGTGCGCACCGGCCAGCCGGTCGCCGAGATGGGCACCGACGCGAGCGGCCGTGCGACGTTCGAGTTCGAAGTCCGGCAGAACGGCAAGGTGGTCGATCCGATGGGCTTCCTGCCGAGGAACGGCGGCTGACGCCACCCGGGCGTGCGCACCGCAACGGCCGCGCACGCCGGCCGTTCATTTTTCCTTCGTCGTCGCGTCGACCTGGCGCTGCCGATTGCCGAGCCAGCGGATCGCCATCGCGAGCAGCGACGAGCCGACCGCGATCAGCGAGCATTGCAGCGCGACGGGCAGATAGCCGTGCAGCCGCGGGTCGACGAACGGATACGGGTACCAGTTTTCCCACGCGCCGCGCACGAGCGTGTACGCGAGATAGGCCAGCGGAAAGCCGAGCCATGCGGCCGTGCTCTGCCATGAAATCGGCGAGCGCGGTTCGACGTACAACCAGTCTCCGAGCACGACGAGCGGCACGATCCGGTGCAGCACCCAGTTGTGGAAGGGCGGCGTGATGTGCCGCAGTGCGTCGAGGCGCGCCAGCAGCAGCTCGTAGACGATCGCGGTGATCAGCATGTACAGCACGGCCGCACCGCGCATCGATTCGTAGCGCGGCGAGACCGGGCGGCGGGTGATGCGCCAGAGCCCGGCGCACAGCACGGCCACGGTGTAAAGGCTGCTCAGCTGGGTGAAGTAGCTCAGGTAGTTGCCGAGATGAAACGCCGGCATGCCCCAGCGGCCGGCGATGCCGTGCAGCGTCGTGGACAGGGCGAGCAATGCGGCAATCAGCCGGTAGGCCGCAACGAAGTACGCTTTGCCCATGGTGCCGCACGACATCGACGCTAAAGCTCCATCGTGCCACAGCCGTGCCTGAGCGCGATACGTTTCCGTGCTGCCGTTGCATACGGCGCGGGTGCGACGGATTCATCGGATATTTGACCCCGACGGTCCAATCCCGCGGCCCATGCCGCTACAATCGCTGCAGGCGCGCCGGGCACTGGCCAGCTTCCGCCGCAGCCGATTCTCCCGATACAAGATGAGTCCGAGCATGAAAAACATCCTCGCCAGACAGGCGCGCTACAGCACACCCGCGATCTTTTTTCACTGGGCCATCTTCCTGCTCGTCGCGCTTGCGTACTTCGCCATCGAGATTCGCGGGCCGAAGGGTAGCGACAGCCGCGTGTTCTGGATGAACGTGCACCTGACCGCGGGCACGTTCGTATTGGTGCTGTCGGTCTTGCGGATCGTGTGGCGGGCGGTCAGCCGGGTGCCGGAGCCGGTGCCGCAAGCGGCGCTGCTGCAGTGGCTCGCGAAGCTCACGCACGTCGCGCTCTACGTGTTCATCATCGCGCAGCCGTTGCTCGGCATCCTGATGATCAACCTGGGCGGCAAGCCGGTGTCGCTCGACTGGCTCGGCGTGTCGTTCACGCTGGTCGGGCCCGACAAGGCGCTGCGCTCGACCGTCAAGGACGCGCACGAGCTGATTGGCAACGCGTTCTATTTCGTGATCGGACTGCATGCGCTGGGCGCGCTCTATCACCATTACGTCCGGCGCGACGGCATGATGCGCCGCATGTCGCTCTGATGTTGCACTGACTCTCGCGGCAGGATCGCCGCACGATGCCGGGGGCGCATGGTTGCACGGACAACCATGCGCCCCCGGTGCGTTTGAGAGAAACCCCGGGGGCAACCCGCATTGCGCTGGCCATTGAGCTGAACATTCGGTAACATTCGGGCTGGTTTACATTCCGCTTACTCGACGCCCCGCATGCCGAACCGACATCGCACCCTGACTGCCTGGCTGGGCATGCTCGCGATCTGGTTTGCGATCGTGGCGCCGCTGGCATCGCAGTGGCGGGTCGCGCACGCGTCGACGCCCGACGCGATCGTCTGCAGTGCAGAGCATGGCGCACAGCGCACGTCTGACGCGGGCGGCGCGCATGGTCACGCGCTGCATCTCGATGCGTGCGGCTATTGCGGCTTCTTCTCGCACAGTCCGGCGATCGGCGGCTCGTCCGTCGCGCCGGATCTCCCGGTTTTCCTTGCCGCTGCGTCCGCCGCCGTGCCCGTCACGGTCGCGGCAAGCGTCGACCGCTATCCGCGCGCCTATCCGCGCGCACCGCCCGGGAACGCCTGACGCGTTTTCTTCCGTTTTTCATTCCGCCGATATCCGTGCGATCTGCCGATCGCGTGGAGGGCGTCACTCGGGCTTTCGATCATGATCATCTTTCAATTGCGCGCGCACCCGGCGTCGCGCAATGCCGGTTCGCGGCGTGTGCCGCGGATGTTGAAACTCACGGTGCCGGCGCTGGCTGCCGGCGCAATGACCGCGGCGTGTGCCGCGACCGCGGCCGCGCGCGCGACCGACACTGACGCGGCCGCGCAGGGCGACGCGGCCCCGATGCTGCCGCCGGTCGAGGTCGTCGCGTCGCCGCTGACGACGCCGCTCGTCGTCGTCACCGACCCGAAGACACCGCGCCAGCCGCTGCCCGCCAGTGACGGCGCCGATTACCTGAAGACCATTCCCGGTTTCGCGTCGATCCGCAGCGGCGGCACGAACGGCGATCCGGTGCTGCGCGGGATGTTCGGCTCGCGGCTGAACATCCTCGCGAACGGCATGTCGACACAGGGCGCATGTCCGGGCCGGATGGATGCGCCGACGTCGTACATCGCGCCGGAAAGCTATGACAAGGTCACCGTCGTGAAGGGGCCGCAGACGGTGCTGTACGGCCCCGGCGCGTCGGCGGGCACGGTGCTGTTCGAGCGCATCACGCCGCGCTTCGGCAAGCCCGGCATGCGCTTCGAAGGCAGCCTGGTCGGCGGGTCGTTCGGCCGCAACGACCAGAACGTCGACGTGACGGCCGGCACGCCGGACGTCTACGGCCGCGTGACCGCGAATCATGCGCACGCGCAGGACTACGAGGACGGCAATGGCCGCACGGTGCCGTCGCAGTGGGACAAGTGGAACGCCGACGCGGCGCTCGGCTGGACGCCCGACGATCACATGCGCGTCGAGCTGACGGCCGGCACCGGCGACGGCTATGCGCGCTACGCGGGCCGCGGGATGGACGGCGTGCATTTTCGCCGCGACACGTTCGGCCTGTCGTTCGACAAGCGGCATATCGGTGACGTGCTCGACCGCGTCGAGGCGCGCGTGTACTACAACGAAGCCGATCACGTGATGGACAACTACACGCTGCGGCAGCCCGACCCGACGAGCAGCATGCCGATGCGCATGGCGTCGGAAGTACGCCGGCGGACGCTCGGCGCGCGGGCCGCGGCGACGTTCCGTTTCGGCGACGCGTTCAAGCTCGTCGCGGGCGTCGATGCGCAGTCGAACCGGCTCGATTCGCGCTCGGCGATGGGCCGGCAGAATTATGCGGACCAGCCGTGGAACGCGCAGGCGACGATGTGGAATACGGGCGCATTCGGCGAGCTGACGTGGTATGCGAGCGACGCGGCGCGCGTGATCGGCGGCGCGCGCGTCGACTATGCGAGCGCGCGCGACAAGCGGGCGATGACGGGCGGCATGATGAGCAAGCCGAACCCGACGTTCGACGACGATCGTGCGCGGGTGCTGCCGAGCGGCTTCGTCCGTTACGAACGCGATCTCGCGGCGCTGCCGGTCACGTGGTATGCGGGGATCGGCCATGCGGAGCGCTTCCCCGACTACTGGGAACTGTTTTCCGCGAAGCGCGGGCCGGCGGGGGCGATCAACGCGTTCTCGGCCATTCAGCCCGAGAAGACCACGCAGCTCGATGTCGGCGCGCAATACCGGAGCGAGAAGCTCGACGCGTGGGTCTCCGCGTACGCGGGCTACGTGCAGGACTTCATCCTGTTCAACTACTCGACCGGCATGATGGGCCAGACGACGCAGGCGACCAACGTCAATGCGCAGATCATGGGCGGCGAGGCGGGCGTCGCATGGCGGCCGGTCGCGCCGCTGCGCGTCGAGACGTCGCTCGCGTATGCGTGGGGGCGCAACGTGGCGACCGGCGATCCGCTGCCGCAGATGCCGCCGCTCGAGGCGCGCTTCGGGCTCGAGTACACGCGCGGCGCATGGTCGGCCGGCGGGCTGTGGCGGGTCGTTGCGCCGCAGCATCGCTATGCGCTGAACGAGGGCAACGTGGTCGGCAAGGACTTCGGTCCGAGCGCCGGCTTCGGCGTGCTGTCGCTGCATGCGCAATACAACCTCAGCAAGACCGTGCAACTGTCGGTCGGCATCGACAACGTGCTCGACAAGGCCTATGCGGAGCACCTGAACCTCGCAGGCAACGCGGGCTTCGGCTACTCGGCCAACACGCCGGTGACCGAGCCGGGGCGCACCGCGTGGGTGCGGGTCAGCGCGAAGATGTAAGTGCCGCGCAGGCCGCGCATGCTGCGTGTGCAGTGCAGCATGCGCGGCCGCTAACGGTACCCCGCCGATTCGCGCCGCCCGCGTCAATCGATTAGAGAACCGTATCTAAAGGGGGCGCAAACATTCGCCCGTCGTGCTTCACTCCCGCATTCGACGCACGGGCGCAGATGACGGCGCCCGCTGCGCCGACACGATCTCTCTCGCACCAGCAGCACAAAAAACAGGAGAACATGCATGGCCAGATCGATGCGATCCAGGGTGGTGGCAGGGGCAGTGGCCTGCGCGATGAGCGCAGCACCGTTTGCCGGGCTGACCGCGGTGATGACGGCCGCGACGACGCGCGCGGCGGCGGCAGCGACCGCGCCGACCGACGATTATGCGACGACGCGCTATCCGATCATTCTCGTGCACGGGCTGACGGGCACCGACAAGTACGCGGGCGTGCTCGAGTACTGGTACGGCATCCAGGAGGACCTGCAGCAGCGCGGCGCGAACGTCTATGTCGCGAACCTGTCGGGATTCCAGAGCGATGACGGCCCGAACGGCCGCGGCGAACAGCTGCTCGCGTACGTGAAGCAGGTGCTGGCCGCGACGGGCGCGAGCAAGGTCAACCTGATCGGCCACAGCCAGGGCGGACTGACGTCGCGCTATGTGGCCGCCGTCGCGCCGGAGCTCGTCGCCTCGGTGACGACGATCGGCACGCCGCATCGCGGCTCGGAGTTCGCCGATTTCGTGCAGGGCGTGCTCGCCTATGATCCGACCGGGCTGTCGTCGTCGGTGATCGCGGCGTTCGCCAATGTGTTCGGCATCCTGACGAGCAGCACGAACAACACCAACCAGGACGCGCTCGCCGCGCTGAAGACGCTGACCACGTCGCAGACCGCGACCTTCAACCAGAACTATCCGAGCGCGGGGCTCGGCGCGCCGGGCTCGTGCCAGACCGGCGCGGCGACGGAGACGGTCGGCGGCAGCACGCATCTGCTGTACTCGTGGGCCGGCACCGCGATCCAGCCGACGCTATCCGTGTTCGGCGTCACGGGCGCGCAGGATACGAGCACGATCCCGCTCGTCGATCCCGCGAACGCGCTCGATCCGTCGACTCTCGCGCTATACGGCACCGGCACGGTGATGATCAATCGCGGCTCGGGCCAGAACGACGGGCTCGTGTCGAAATGCAGCGCGCTGTTCGGGCAGGTGCTGAGCACGAGCTACAAGTGGAACCACCTCGACGAGATCAACCAGCTGCTCGGCGTGCGCGGCGCGTATGCGGAGGACCCGGTCGCGGTGATCCGCACGCATGCGAACCGGCTGAAACTCGCGGGCGTGTAATCGATGACTGCACGTGAAGGACGCGCGCCGCTCGCGCGGCGCGTCGCAGTGTATGCGGTCATGGGTGTCGTCGCGGCGGCCGGCGTTGCGTGGTGGCAGGGCGCTGCCATGCATCACGGCTCGCGTGCCGAGCACGGCTCCGGCGGCGCGGCGTCTGCCGGCGGCCCGAGCGCCGCGCTACAGGCGGCGGCCGCGCCGGACGGCGCGAGCCTGCCGGCGTCGCTCGCCGGGTCGAGCGCGCCGCGACTGCCGCTCGATCCGGCCGGCCATCTCGCGAAAGTGCGCGCGGTGCGCGATTTCTTCGACTACTGCCTGAGCGCGCAGAGCGACCTCGGCGCGGCCGCGCTCGACGCGCTGGTCGCGCGCGAGATCGCCGCGCAACTCGACGGCACGGTCGCGCAGGCGGAAGCGCTCGACGTGTGGCACCGCTACCGCGCGTATCTCGCGGCGCTCGCGGCATTGCCGGATGCTGGCGGCGTGCCGAACAAGCTCGACCTCGGCGCGCTGCAGCTTGCGCTCGACCAGCGTGCGTCGATCGCGTACCGGACGCTCGGCGACTGGAGCGAACCGTTCTTCGGCGACGAACAATGGCGACAGCGCTACGATCTCGCGCGGCTGAAGATCACGCAGGACCGCAGTTTGACGGACGCGCAGAAGGCCGAGCGGCTCGCGGCGCTCGACCAGCAGCTGCCGGCGGGCGAGCGCGCCGAGCGGCAGCGCATCGCGCAGCAGCAGGCCGCGATCGCGCAGATCGCGCAACTGCAGCAGGCGGGCACGTCGCCGGACGCGATGCGTGCGCAACTGACGCAGTCGCTCGGCCCGCAGGTCGCCGAGCGCGTCGCGCGCATGCAGCAGGACGACGCGGCGTGGCAGAGCCGCTACGCGGACTATGCGGCGCAGCGCGCGCAGATTGATGCGGCGGGGTTGTCGCCGCAGGATCGCGACGCGCAGGTGGCGGCGCTGCGGCAGCGCTTCTTCACGAAGCCGGGCGACGCGTTGCGCGCGGCGTCGCTCGATCGCGGCGCCGCGGCCGTGCAGCCGCAATAAACTGCGCCGGCGTGCGCTGCGTGCGCTGCGTGCGCTGCGTGCGCTGCGTGCACGGCGTGCACGGCGTGCACGGCGTGCACGGCGGGCGGGCTCACGCCGCGCGCGACACGCGTGCCGGCAGGTGCTGTTCGATCGTCGTCGCGAGCGTGTCGAACGCGGGGCCGATGCCTTCGTGCGGGACGCACGCATAGCCGAGCAGCAGCCCCGAGCGTGCAGTCGCCGCGCTGCTGTAGTAGCTCGTCAGCGGCCGCACGATCACGCCGGCGTCGAACGCGCTCTGCGTGACCGCGCGGTCGTCGCACGATTCGGGCAGGCCGAGCACGAGATGCAGGCCCGCTTCGTCGCCCATCACCGGCAGCGCGTCGCCGAAGCGTGCGTGAATCGCATCGATCAGCAGTTGCCGCCGCTCGCCGTACAGCGTGCGCATCCGCCGCACGTGCGAGGTCAGGTGGCCGTCCATGATGAATTCGGCCAGCACGGCCTGCTGCATCAGCTGGCCTTCGCGATACAGCTCGGACAATCCGGTGCGGAACGTGTCGACGAGATGCTCGGGCACGACCATGTAGCCCATCCGCAAGCCCGGGAACAGCATCTTGCCGAGGCTGCCGACGTAGATCACGCGCCCGCCGTCGTCGAGCCCCTGCAGCGACGCGAGCGGCCGGCTGCCGTAGCGGAACTCGCTGTCGTAGTCGTCCTCGATGATCCAGCAGCGGTGCTGGCGTGCGTATTCGAGCAGCATGCGCCGCCGCGCGAGGCTCATCACCATCCCGAGCGGATACTGGTGCGACGGCGTGACGAGCACGAGACGCGGCGGATGCTGCAGGTCGCACGCGCGCGGGTCGAGCCCTTCCTGGTCGACGGGCACCGGCGCGAGCGTCAGCCCGGCTGCCTGCAGCACGCTGCGCACGCCCCAGTAGCACGGCTCTTCGACCCAAGCGCGGTCGCCGATGTCGGACAGCAGGCGCACCGCGAGATCGATCGACTGGTGGATGCCCGTCGTGATGATCACCTGGTCCGGCGAACACTTCACCGAGCGCGCGACGCGCAGGTAGTCGGCGAGCGCGCGCCGCAGCGGCCGGTAGCCGCCGCCCGGCGCATACGTCAGCAGCTCGGGGTTCGCTTCCTTCCACAGCCGCGCCTGCAGGCGGCTCCACTGGCGGCTCGGAAATTCCGACACGTCCGGCACACCCGGCATGAACGCCCCCCACTGGCGCCGCGATACGCCCGCGTGCTCGATCAGTTGCCGGCCGCGCATCGACAGGCCGCCCTGCGCGTCGTCCTGCTGCGCCGCCGCATCGCCGGCGGCCGGGGCCGGCGGCGCGCCGCCTGGCGCCAGCATCGCCGCGGCATCCGGGCGCGTATCGGCGACATAGGTGCCGCTGCCCGTCGTCGTCAGCACGTACCCTTCGGCGGTGAGCTGGTCGTAGACGTGCAGCACGGTATTGCGGGCAATCGACAGGTCGGCGGCAAGCGTGCGCGAGCTGGGCAGCTTGGTGCCTGGCCCCAATTCCCCGGTCAGGATTGCCTGCTGCATCTGCTGCAGCAGCTGGCGGTACATCGGCTCCGGCGAGCCGCGGTCGAGACGGGCGGAGAGCCAGTCGGCGAGGATCACGGTATCCAAAGTGGTTCTACTTGGAATATTGAAATGGTTCCCTAGTATAGAACCGTGCTCGCCGTATAGTGCTTCGCATCTCAACAATGCTTGTCGCGTGGCAAGGGGACAGCCTCGATGAAGACCGATGAAGTGATCGTCAGCTTCCGCGGTGTGCGGAAGACCTACGACGGCGAAACGCTCGTCGTCAAATCGCTCGACCTCGACATCCACCGCGGGGAATTCCTGACGTTGCTCGGGCCGTCGGGCTCCGGCAAGACGACCTGCCTGATGATGCTGGCGGGCTTCGAGTTCCCGACGGGCGGCGAGATCCGCCTCGACGGCGAGCTGCTGAACAACGTGCCGCCGCACAAGCGGAACATCGGCATGGTGTTCCAGAACTATGCGCTGTTCCCGCACCTGACCGTCGAGCAGAACGTCGCGTATCCGCTGACGGTGCGCAAGCTGCCGGCCGGCGAGCGCGCGGAGCGCGTCGCCCATGCACTGAAGATGGTGCAAATGGAGCGCTTCGCGAAGCGCTACCCGGCGCAGCTGTCGGGCGGCCAGCAGCAGCGGATCGCGCTCGCCCGCGCGCTCGTGTTCGAGCCGAAGCTCGTGCTGATGGACGAGCCGCTCGGCGCGCTCGACAAGCAGTTGCGCGAGCACATGCAGTACGAACTGAAGGCGCTGCACGAGAAGCTCGGCGTGACCTTCGTCTACGTGACGCACGACCAGGGCGAGGCGCTGACGATGTCGGACCGCGTCGCCGTGTTCGACAAGGGCATCGTGCAGCAGCTCGATACCGTCGACCGGCTGTACGAATCGCCGTGCAACGAATTCGTCGCGAACTTCATCGGCGACAGCAACCGGCTGCGCGGCACTGTCGCGCGCGTCGACGGCGAGTTCTGCGAATTCCATCTCGGCGACGGCACGAAACTCGTCGGCCGCAACATCGGCAACGCGGAAGCGGGCGCACCCGCGGTCGCGTGCATCCGTCCCGAGCGCATGAGTCTCACGCAGCACAACGGCAGCGGCAACGGCCACGCGAACGGCGCGGCCGCGAACCTGCTGGCCGGCGAGGCCCGCAGTCTCATCTATTTCGGCGATCACGTGCGCATGCGCTGCGCGGTGCCGGGGCAGGACGAGTGCTTCGTCAAGGTGCCGCTCGGCACCGGCGCGCTCGACGCGTTCTCGCCCGGCGCACCGGTCGGCCTCGCGTTCGCGCCCGAGCATCTGCGCGTATTCGCATGACCATCGCTTCACGCTTTTCCGCAGCACGTCGTCCACAAGAACGGCTCACTTCCACCACGAGAGGAACCATCATGAATCGAGCAAGCTTCACGGCGCGCCGCACGGCGTTCGCACTGGCGCTGGCGGTGTTCGGCGCATCCGCGTCGGCGGCCGAGATCACTGTCGTCAACTTCGGCGGCGCGAACGGCGACGCACAGAAGGTCGCGTTCAACCAGCCGTTCGAGAAATCGACCGGCAACAAGGTCACTGCCGTCGAATACAACGGCGAGCAGGCGAAGGTGAAGGCGATGGTCGAGGCGAAGCACGTCAACTGGGACGTGGTCGAAGTCGAATCGGGCGACCTGAACCGCGGCTGCGACGAAGGGCTGTACGAGAAGCTCGACTGGGCGAAGATCGCGAAGAAGTCGGACCTGATTCCGGAATCGCCGCAGACCTGCGGCGTCGGCTTCTTCGTGTGGTCGACCGCGCTCGCGTACAACGCGGACAAGCTGAAGAGCGCGCCGGCGAGCTGGGCCGACTTCTGGGACGTGAAGAAATTCCCCGGCAAGCGCGGGATGCGCAAGGGCGCGCGCTACAACCTCGAATTCGCGCTGATGGCCGACGGCGTCGCGCCGAAGGACGTCTACAAGGTGCTCGCGACGAAGGCCGGCCAGGACCGTGCGTTCAAGAAGCTCGACGAACTGAAGCCGAACATCCAGTGGTGGGAAGCGGGCGCGCAGCCGCCGCAGTTCCTCGTCGCCGGCGACGTCGTGATGTCGACCGCGTACAACGGCCGCATCAGCGCCGCGCAGAAGGAAGGCAAGAACCTGAAGGTGGTCTGGAACGGCAGCATCTACGACCTGGACTACTGGGCGATTCCGAAGGGTACGCCGAACAAGGCGCTGGCCGAGCAGTACATCGCGTACACGCTGACGTCGAAGCCGCAGCAGGAATACGCGCACAACATCGCGTACGGCCCGGCGAACGTCGCGGCGATCAAGGCGCTCGACGCGAAGACGCTCGCGAACCTGCCGAACTCGCCGAGCAACGGCAAGAACGCGGTGCTGCAGGACATCGGCTTCTGGACCGACCACAGCGACGAGCTCGAGCAGCGCTTCTCGGCGTGGGCATCGAAGTAAGCGCGTCGAAGTCCTGACGCAACCGGCCGCGCGATGCGCACGCATCGCGGCGCTTCGCGCGGCACGCCGCCGGATTCCCGGTCCGGCCGGAGAGAACCGTTGAATACGATGACGATCGCTTCCTCTTCGTCGACACCGTCGACTGCCGCGCTGAAACGCGAACTGAAGGCCGCCGAAGCCAAAAAGCGCGCAATGGCGCTGCTGCTGGTCGCGCCGCTTGCGGTGTTCCTGCTGCTGATCTTCGTCGTGCCGATCGGCACGCTGCTGACGCGCGCGGTGCAGAACCCGGAAATCGCGACCGCATTGCCGAAGACGGTCGCCGCGCTGTCCGGCTGGGATCGCAAGGCGGCGCCCGCCGACGCGGCGTACGTGGCGCTCGCCGCCGACATGACGCAGGTCGCCGACAGCGAGGCGATGGGCGCGCTTGCGCGGCGCCTGAACACGGAGATCCCCGGCTACCGCTCGCTCGTCGCGAAGACTGCGCGCGCGATGCCGCTGAAGGGCGACAACGACGCGGCGCTCACGCCCGCGCAGACGCGCGAGAAGCTCGTCGATCTCGATTCGCGCTGGGGCGACGCCGCGTACTGGCAGGCGATCGCGAAGAACGGCAGTCGTTATTCGCCGTTCTACCTGCTCGCCGCGCTCGACCACAAGCAGGACGGCTTCGGCCATATCGTGCAGGCCGATCCGGACCAGTCGATCTATATCGCGATCTTCGGCCGTACGCTCGTGATCGGCTTCGCGGTGACGCTGTTCGCGCTGCTGCTCGGCTATCCGCTCGCGTACTGGATCTCGACGCTGTCGGAACGGCGCGCGAACCTCGTGATGATCCTCGTGCTGATTCCGTTCTGGACGTCGGTGCTGGTGCGCGTGGCTGCGTGGATCGTGCTGCTGCAGAGCGAGGGGCTCGTCAACAAGGCGCTGATCGGCAGCGGATTGATCTCGCAGCCGCTCGCGCTGCTGTTCAACCGCGTCGGCGTGTACATCTCGATGACGCACATCCTGCTGCCGTTCATGATCCTGCCGCTCTACAGCGTGATGAAGGCGATTCCGCCGACCTACCAGCGCGCGGCCGTGTCGCTCGGCAGCCATCCGTTCGCTGCGTTCTGGCGCGTGTACGTGCCGCAGACCTATCCGGGCGTCGGCGCGGGCGCGCTGCTCGTGTTCATCCTCGCGATCGGCTACTACATCACGCCGGCGCTGCTCGGCGGGCCGAACGACCAGATGGTCAGCTACTACGTCGCGTACTTCACGAACGTGACGATCAACTGGGGCATGGCGTGTGCGCTCGGCGGGCTGCTGCTCGCGGCGACGCTCGTGCTGTATGCGGTGTACGGCCGCTTCACCCGCTCGAACGTGAGCCTCGGCTGAGCGCGCAACAACGGAAACGGAAGGGAATTCGACCATGAAACTGCTCGCCAGGCCGCTGTTCGCGCCGCACATGTCGTTCGCCGAACGCGCGTGGTACGTCGCGCTGCGCGTGCTCGTCGTGCTGACGCTGCTGTACCTGATCCTGCCGGTGCTCGCGATCGTGCCGCTGTCGTTCTCGTCGAGCACGTTCCTCGTCTATCCGATCCCGGGCTTCTCGATGCGCTGGTACGAGAACCTGATCGCGTCCGACGAGTGGCGGATGGCCGCGAAGAACAGCTTCATCGTCGCGCCGTCGGCGACCGTCGTCGCGACCGTGCTCGGCACGCTCGCCGCGATCGGTCTGACCAAAGCCGACTTCCGCTTCAAGGGGCTGCTGATGGCCGTGCTGCTGTCGCCGATGATCGTGCCGGTGGTCGTGGTCGGTGTCGGCATGTACCTGTTCTTCGCGCCGCTCGGTCTCGCGAACACCTATACGGGGCTGATCGCCGCCCACGCCGCGCTCGGCGTGCCATTCGTCGTCACGACGGTCGCGGCGACGCTGCAGGGCTTCAACCACAACCTCGTGCGCGCGAGCCTGTCGCTCGGCGCGAACCCGGTCACGACGTTCTTCCGCGTGACGCTGCCGGTGATCGCGCCGGGCGTGATGTCGGGGGCGCTGTTCGCGTTCGCGACGTCGTTCGACGAAGTGGTGGTCACGCTGTTCCTCGCGGGCGCCAACCAGACGACGCTGCCGCGCCAGATGTTCACCGGGATCCGCGAGAACATCAGCCCGACGATCGCAGCGCTCGCGACGATCCTGATCATCTTCTCGACGAGCCTGCTGCTCGCGCTCGAATGGCTGCGCGGCCGCAATGCGCGGCGCGCGGTGACCTGACGAGGCAGCTGCCTGCACGTTCGATGCGGCTCTGCAACAATACGGGACGCGGCGGCGCGCGTCTCGGTTGCGCTCCATGGAACGCACGCCGCCGCGCCGCTCAATCCGCGGCGCTGGCGCGCCGCCTGTCAGTCGAGTCCCATCTTGTCCGAAATCGCCCCTGCAGCCGGCGCCGCCGAGCCGGCCCTCAACTGGCGCGCGATGGCCGCCGTGCTGCTGGCCGTTGCGCTTGCAACGCTCGACACCGCGATCGCAAACACCGCGCTGCCCGCGATCGCCGCCGACCTGCATGCGGCGCCGGCCGCATCCGTGTGGATCATCAATGCGTACCAGCTCGCGATGGTCGCGACGCTGCTGCCATTCGCAGCGCTCGGCGACATCGTCGGCCACAAGCGCGTGTACATCGCGGGTCTCGCGGTCTTCACGCTCGCGTCGCTCGGTTGCTCGCTCGCGTCGACGCTGCCGCTGCTCACGGCCGCGCGGATCGTGCAGGGCTTCGGCGCGAGCGCGATCATGAGCGTGAACGTCGCGCTGATCCGCAGCCTGTATCCGGCGCATCGGCTCGGGCGCGGCGTCGGGTTCAACGCGCTCGTCGTCGGCGTGTCGTTCGCGGTGGGGCCGACGATCGCGTCGCTGATCCTGTCGGTCGCCGCGTGGCCGTGGCTGTTCGCGGTGAACGTGCCGCTCGGGGTGTGCGCGCTCGCGGTCGCGATTCCGTCGCTGCCGCAGACGGCGCGCGGTCGCCACGCATTCGATCCGGTCGCCGCGCTGTTCAATGTCGTCACGTTCGCGGCGCTGATCTTCGCGCTCGGCGAGTTCGCGCAGCGCGGACCGCTGCATGTCGTGCTGGCCGCCGCGGCGGTCGCACTCGGCTTCGGCTGGCTGCTGGTGCGCCGCCAGGCCGGGCATCCGGCGCCGATGCTGCCGGTCGACCTGTTTCGCCGGCCCGTGTTCACGCTGTCCGCGCTGACGGCCGTCTGTGCGTTCGCCGCGCAGGGGCTCGCGTTCGTGTCGCTGCCGTTCTATTTCGAGACCGTCCTGCACCGCAGCGCGGTCGAGACGGGCTTCCTGATGACGCCGTGGTCGGCTGTCGTCGCGCTCGCGGCGCCGCTCGCGGGCCGGCTGTCGGACCGCTATCCGCCCGGGCTGCTCGGCGGGATCGGGCTCGCGCTGCTGAGCGCGGGCATGGTGTCGCTCGCCGCGCTGCCGTCGGCGCCGCACGTGCTCGATATCGGTTGGCGGATGATGCTGTGCGGCGCGGGCTTCGGCTTCTTCCAGTCGCCGAACCTGAAGGCGCTGATGTCGAGCGCGCCGCCCGAGCGCAGCGGCGGCGCGAGCGGGATCATCGCGACCGCGCGGCTGATCGGGCAGGCAACCGGCGCGGCGCTCGTCGCGCTGTCGTTCGGGATCGCGGGCCACCACGGGCCGACGCTGGCGCTGATGCTCGGCGCGGGGTTCGCGGGCGCCGCGAGCATCGCGAGCGGGCTGCGGCTGTTCGCGCCGTCGCATCGGGCCGGCGTGGCGGTCGCGTCGGAGCGGGCGGTGAAGTAGGGGATGCGTGTCCGGGTTTTCGGCCGGGTGTGCCGGCGAATCGTTGGATGCTCGAAAGCGTGAAGGCGTGAAGGCGTGAAGGCGTGAAAGCGTGAAAGCGTGAAGGCGTGAAGCTGCGAAGGCGCGGAATCGACGACGCCAAAAATGCAAAAGCCGGCGCGCGGCAGACGACCGCCGCGCGCCGGCCCGCACACGTCGCTCAGAACCCGCCGGACTTGATCAGCTGGTTGAGGTTCGCGATGTTCAGGCTGCCGAAGCCCGTCGTGTAGTCCCAGCCCGCGCCGGCGTTGTAGCCATAGCCCTGGTAGCCGTTGTTGCCCGACACGACGTCATAGCGCACGAGCGACGGATTCGCCGGAATGTCCGCGTAGAAGTTGCCCGCCGGGAAGCCGAGGGCCGTGCCGTTCGAGGCCAGGATCCGCGCCCAGAAGCCCGTGAAGAGCGGCGCCGCGAGGCTCGTGCCGCCGATCTGCTGCAGCTGGCCGTAGTTGTAGATGTACGCGCCGGTGCTCTGGGCAGCATCGAACGCGACGTCCGGCAGCTGGCGGTTGCTGCCCGACTGCCACGACGGCGCCGGCGTGATCGTGCTGACGCCGCCGCCCGTCGCCCACAGCTTGCCGCTGCTGTCGAGCCCTTCGTTCCACACGGTTTCGTTCGAGAACGCGCCCGCGGACGTCGTGTAGAGCGTCGTGCCGCCGATCGCGAGCACGTGCGGCGACGATGCCGGCCACGACACCGTGTAGTTCGCGCCGTCCGGATAGCCGCGGTTGTTGCACTCGTACACGCCTTCGTCGCCCGACGATACCGAGAACGTCTGGCCCTGCGCGGCCGCCGTCGTGAAGATCTGCTCCTCGGCGTCGAGCGTGCCGTCGGCGCTCGCGTCGGTCTCGCACCAGCCGAGCGACACGTTGATCACCTTCGCGACGTTGTCCGACACCGCGCGGTTGAACGCCTGCGTGAGCCCCGTGTTGCCCGACGCGTTCAGGTCCGCCATGTAGAACACGAGCTTGCCGACCTGGCCGCCCGCCGCGCCGACGATCGACTGGCTGTCGAGATCCCATTCGCCCTGGCCGTTCTGGTCGTCGGTGTAGTTGCCGCCGGAACCGTTGGTCTGGACGGTTTGCGTCGACACCGCGCCGTAGCCGTTGCTCGACGTGAACGTCTTCAGGTCCTGCAGCGTCTGCGCGACGCCGCCGATCGTCATGATGCCGACCGTCACGCCGGCCGCGGTCGGCACGCCGGTCGCGTTGTAGAGGCCCGGGAATTCCTTCGGATAGTGGCCGGTCGCGGTGCCCGTGGCGAGCGTCCTCGGCTTCGCGACCTCGCCGACGCGCAGGAGCGGATGCGCGCGCGCGACGTTCTGCAGCCCCAGCACCGAGCCGACGACGTCGCCGAGCGCACGCGGCACCTGCGCGGTGGACGCGTTCGCGAAGCCCGAGCGGCCCGCGTAATCGAAGTGCACGAGCGACGTGTTGAACGCGGTCTTGACCGTGCCGGCCGTGCCGCGTGCGGACACGAGCAGCCGGTTCGGCGCGACCTCGATGTCGACGAAGCCGCTCTTGCGCAGATAGTCGACGACGGACTTGACCTGCGCTTCGGTCGGCGCGTAGTTGGCGAGGAATTGCGCGTGCGTCAGGAACTTGCGGTACTGCGCGCTGCCGCGGCGGTTCACGTCGCGTGCGAGCTGCTTGAGCTGCGCGGCGTTGCGCAGTTTCAGGCTGACGACGACGTCGGTCGTCTCGCCTGCTGCCAGTTCGAGCGACGGCGCCGCACTGCGCGCCATCAGCTGCGGGCCGGTCAGAAAGGCCTTCGTATGGGTATCGACCCAATCCGTCGCCGCGTGCGCCGTGCCGGCGGCGAGCACGAGCGGCCACGCGCAGGCGAGGCGGCGGGGTGACGGAAGGGGAAGCGCAAACCAGGCGTTCCGTTTCATCGGGAGTCCTTTTGAGGAGAGACGACGTTGTTGGAACCCCCGGCCCTTGTGGGGCCGCGAGCGCAGACGAGCGTAGGGACGGCGGTGCGTTTCAGGTAGCTGCCAGTTTCCATAGCTGTCAGTTCTGACAACGGCGCATGCGCAGGCGCGCCTGGATGCAGGCGACGCTTCTCCCGTGCGACGCGACGAGAGGAACCGGTTCGCGCGGCGTCGAACGTATCGCTGCTGTGCACGCCCGCGGCCCGGGCGTGCGCATTGTTCACCGTTGCGTGGAAATCGTCGCGGAGACGGCATGCGTGGGATGACGCCGATGAACGTGTTCGGCGGTCTCGGGCGCGCGCCGAATCGCACTATGTGGTCAACGAAGGGCGGGTGCTGTTCCGATCAGGCCCTGCATCCGGGCCGGCGGATGAAAAAAAGGGGCAGTTGATACCCGGATGTTCCGAACTGTGGAACACAGTCTTTCGGCCGGCTTTCCGTCGTCGCGTGCGGCATGCGGATTAGAGTGATTGCTCTAGCGGCCGCACGGCCGAAAAAAAAGCCCGACACGAGGCCGGGCTTCCAAATCGGCCGCAACCGCCGAAGCGGCATGCGGCACCTGCAAAAGCAGGACGCTTACGCTGCGAGCAGCGAGCGCAGCACGAACGGCAGGATACCACCGTGCTTGTAGTAGTCGACTTCGATCGGCGTATCGATGCGCAGCAGCACCTGCACGCGCTTCGTTTCGCCGTCCTTGCGGTTGATCACGAGCGTGACATCCTGCTGCGGCTTGAAGTCGTCGCCGAGGCCTTCGATGTCGAACGTCTCGTCGCCGGTGATGCCGAGCGACTGGATGCTGTCCGAGCCCTTGAACTGCAGCGGCAGGACGCCCATGCCGACCAGGTTCGAACGGTGGATCCGCTCGAAGCTGCGTGCGATCACGGCCTTCACGCCAAGCAGCTGCGTGCCCTTCGCGGCCCAGTCGCGCGACGAGCCGGTGCCGTACTCTTCGCCTGCGAACACGACGGTCGGCGTGTCGGCGTCGATGTACTTCATCGCTGCGTCGTAGATCGACAGCTGTTCGCCGCTCGGCTGGTGGATCGTCAGGCCGCCTTCGACGCGCGTGCCGTCTTCCTTCGCCGGGATCATCAGGTTCTTGATCCGGACGTTCGCGAACGTGCCGCGCATCATCACGTCATGGTTGCCGCGGCGCGAGCCGTAGCTGTTGAAGTCGGCCTTCTGCACGCCGTTCTCCTTCAGCCACTTGCCTGCCGGCGAGTCTTCCTTGATCGAGCCTGCCGGGCTGATGTGGTCGGTCGTGACGGAATCGCCGAAGATGCCGAGCGCGCGCGCGCCCTTGACCGTGACGATCTGGTCGGCCGGTTCCATCGAGAAGTCCGTGCCGAAGAACGGCGGCTCCGCGATGTACGTCGACTTCGGCCAGTCGTAGACCTGGCCCGATTCGCCCTCGATCTTGCTCCAGAGGTCGCCCTTCTTCGTCAGCTTCGCGTAGTTGTCCTCGAACTTCTTCGGATCGAGCGCGTACTTGAGCAGCGCGTGGATTTCTTCGCTCGTCGGCCAGATGTCGCCGAGGTAGATGTCCTTGCCGCCCTTGCCCTTGCCGACCGGCTCGGTCATCAGGTCGCGCGTGATGTTGCCGGCGATCGCGTACGCGACGACCAGCGGCGGCGAGGCCAGGAAGTTCGCGCGGATGTTCGGGTGGATGCGCGCTTCGAAGTTACGGTTGCCCGACAGCACGGCCGCCGCGACGATGTCGTTCTTGACGATCGCTTCGTTCAGTTCCGGCGTCAGGTCGCCCGCGTTGCCGATGCAGGTCGTGCAGCCGTAGGCAGCGACTTCGAAGCCGAGCTTCGCGAGGTACTTCAGCAGGTCCGTCTTCGTCAGGTATTCGGTGACGATGCGCGATCCCGGGGCGAGCGACGTCTTGATGTGCGGCGCGACGGTCAGGCCGGCTTCGACGGCCTTCTTCGCGAGCAGGCCGGCGGCCAGCAGCACGCTCGGGTTCGACGTGTTCGTGCACGACGTGATCGCGGCGATCAGCACGTCGCCGTTCTTCACGTCGACGCCGTTGCTCGTCTGGTACTGGGCGTTCAGGTCGTCCGCCTTCTTCGCGAAGCCGTTTTCCGCGACCGGCTTCGAGAACAGGTCGGTGAACGTCGACTTGACGTTGCCGATCTCGATGCGGTCCTGCGGGCGCTTCGGGCCTGCCAGCGACGGCGCAACCGTTGCCAGGTCCAGCGTCAGCGTCTTCGTGTAGTCGATGTCGCCGGCCTTCGGGATGCCGAACAGGTCCTGCGCCTTGAAGTAGTTCTCGAACGCGGCGATTTCCGCCTTCGTGCGGCCCGTGCCCTTGAAGTAGTCGATCGTCTTTTCGTCGACCGGGAAGAAGCCCATCGTCGCGCCGTATTCCGGCGCCATGTTCGCGATCGTCGCGCGGTCCGGCAGCGCGAGCGTCTTCGTGCCTTCACCGAAGAACTCGACGAACTTGCCGACGACCTTTTCCTTGCGCAGCATTTCGGTGATGGTCAGCACCAGGTCGGTGGCCGTCACGCCTTCGCGCAGCTGGCCCTTCAGCTCGACGCCGACGACGTCAGGCGTCAGGAAGTACACGGGCTGGCCGAGCATGCCGGCTTCCGCCTCGATGCCGCCCACGCCCCAGCCGACCACGCCGATGCCGTTGATCATCGTCGTGTGGCTGTCCGTGCCGACGAGGGTGTCCGGGTAGTAGACCGTGCCGTCCGCATCCTTCTTCTTGTGGACGCCGCGTGCGAGGTACTCGAGGTTCACCTGGTGGACGATGCCGACGCCCGGCGGCACGACCTTGAACGTGTCGAACGCCTGCATGCCCCACTTCATGAACTGGTAGCGCTCGTTGTTGCGCTGGAATTCCAGCTTCATGTTCAGGTCGAGCGCATCCTTCTGGCGGAAGTAGTCGATCTGGACCGAGTGGTCGACGACGAGATCGACCGGCACCAGCGGCTCGATCTTCTTCGGGTTCTTGCCCGCGCGCTTCGCGACGCCGCGCATGGCCGCGATGTCGGCGAGCAGCGGCACGCCCGTGAAGTCCTGCAGCACCACGCGCGACACGACGAACGGGATTTCGTCGACGCGCTTGCCCGTCGGCGTCCAGTTCGCGAGCTGCTCGATGTGTTCCTCGGTGATCTTCTTGCCGTCGTAGTTGCGCAGTACGGACTCGAGCACGATACGGATCGACACCGGCAGGCGCTCGATCTTCGTCTTCAGTTCCTTGCCGAGGTGCGGCAGCGAGTAGAACTTGCCTTTGCCGGAACCGCTGTCGAATTCCTTGAGGGTCTTGTGGAGATTGTGGGCCATGGTGATTTTCCTGGGTTCAAGTCTAGGAAACAAAGAGTCCTGTATCTGACGGCTATATCACATACAAGTCGACGTACTCATTGACCGGCATCGCTTCGAGCTTTGCCTGGTCCAGCGACACGTCGAGAATCGCTTGTTGCTGCTTTGCCGGGAAGCGGCGGGCGAGGTTGGTCCTGAACTTCTCGATCAGGAGCGGGATGCCGTCGGCGCGGCGTCGCTGGTGGCCGATCGGATACTCGACCGCCACTTCGGCAAGCTTCGATCCGTCTGCAAACTCAATCGTCAGCGCATTTGCGATCGATCGCTTGTCGGGATCGTGGTAATCCTTCGTGAACTGCGGGTCCTCGACGCAGACCGTCTTCGCGCGCAACGCGTCGATGCGCGGGTCTGCCGCGACCGTGTCCTCGTAGTCGGCCGCCGTCAGCCGGCCGAACAGCAGCGGCACGGCGACCATGTACTGGATGCAGTGGTCGCGGTCGGCCGGGTTGGCGAGCGGCCCCTGCTTGTCGATGATGCGGATCGCCGCCGCTTGCGTGCGGATCGTGATCCGGCTGATGTCGTCGGACGATTTCCCCGCGGCGGCGAGCTGCGCGTGCAGCTGCATCGCGGCCTCGGCCGCGGTCTGCGCGTGGAATTCCGCGGGGAACGCGATCTTGAACAGCACGTTCTCCATCACGTATGTGCCGTACGGACGCTGGAAGCGGAACGGCTGCCCGTCGAACAGCACGTCGTAGAAGCCCCAGGTCTTCGCGGTGAGCGCGGACGGATAGCCCATTTCGCCCGTCTTCGCGATCAGCGCGAGGCGTACCGCGCGCGACGTCGCATCGCCGGCCGCCCACGACTTGCGCGAACCCGTGTTCGGCGCGTGGCGGTACGTGCGCAGCGCGTGGCCGTCGACGAACGCGTTCGACACCGCGTTGACCAGCTCGTCGCGCGTGAGCCCGAGCAGCTGGCCGACGACGGCGGTCGACGCGACCTTGACGAGCAGCACGTGGTCGAGCCCGACCTGGTTGAATGAATTCTCGAGCGCGATGCAGCCCTGGATCTCGTGGGCCTTGATCATCGCGGTCAGCACGTCGCGCATCGCGAGCGGCGCGCGCCCGGCGGCAACGGCGGTACGCGACAGCCAGTCGGCCGTCGCCAGGATCCCGCCGAGATTGTCGGACGGATGCCCCCATTCGGCGGCGAGCCAGGTGTCGTTGAAATCCAGCCAGCGGATCATCGCGCCGATGTCGAACGCGGCCTGGACCGGATCGAGCTGGAACGACGTGCCGGGCACCTTCGCGCCGTTCGGCACGATCGTGCCGGGCACGACAGGCCCCAGGAGCTTGGTGCAGGCCGGGTAGGACAGCGCCTCGAGTCCGCATCCGAGCGTGTCGATCAGACAATGACGCGCAGTCTCCAGCGCGAGCGCGCTGTCGATTCCGGCGTTCAGCACGTAGTCGACGATATCGACCAGTACCGTATCCGGAGCAGGGCGGACGTTGGAGATCGGGGCGGACATCGAGGCGCCTGGGTGAACGGGCTTAGTTGTTCTTCAGCTCGTTCGATTGCGTCGGCGCCGGCGTGCCTTGCGCCATTTCCGGCGTCACGCACTCGTCCGCGAGGCGCTCGCCGCCGTTCGCGTCGCTGAACAGCATCGCCTTGGACGGGATCACGATCAGCTTGAAGCCCGCTGCCGGGTCGTAGAACGTGTCCGCGCCGGTGGTCGTCTGCTGGCGCGGCAGCTTGTAGTTCTTCTGCGCCCAGTGGACCGTGACGACCTGGTCACGCTTCATGTCACCGGCGAGGTTGAACGACAGGCCGTCCTTGCACGCCCACTTGACCGAGCCTTCCGGTACCGGATCGACCTTCGCTGCTGCGCGCGCTTGCGCCTTCTTGCTGCGCGGGATCAGGTGCTTGCGCGGTGCCGGGCGCTTGGCCGTTGCATTCTTCGCGGTCGTGCCCGCTTCCTGGGCGAACGCGCTCGGAGCCGACACCAGCATCGTGGCGGACAAGGCGCCGATGGCGGTAGCGATCAGGAGTTTCTTCATGGAGTCAGAACCTTTCGAAAATCAGTTAGCAAAGGCCGGCAGCCAAGGCTGCCGGCCGGGTTGAAACTGCACGCGCCCCGGAAGCGCGCAGCGGCCGCTATTTTCGCCTATTTGGCCGCGCATATTTCAGGTTTTCAGGCTCCGTTACGTTTTTTGTCGTTTCGTACGCGAACGAGCGGTCCGCGTGCCGGTCGAGGTGTAAAAGACTGTTTCGGCCGGCCGGCGGCGCTCGTTCACGGCGTGTCTCCCGCGGCGGCGGGGCCGAACAGCGGCGCCGCTTCGGCGGGCAGCGGCTGGCCGGTCGCCCGTGCGCGGCGCAGCACCGACCAGTAATAGCGGTAGCTCGCGCGGTCGTGCAGCGTGTCGCCGTGGCGCGTCGGCCCCCAGTCGGCGGCTTGCGCGGCCAGCAGGATCTCGGCCGCGAGCGCGACCTCGTCGGTGCGCGGCGCGAATGCGTCGACGATCGGCCGGATCTGCGCCGGATGGATGCTCCACATCCGCGTGAATGCGAACTCGTCGCGCGCGCGGCGCGCGTCGTTCGCGACGACGCTCATGTCGCGCACCTCGGTCGTCACGTTGTGCGACGGCGTCTTGCCGTGCGCGTGGCAGGCCGCGGCGATCTCGAGCTTCGCGCGCCGCACCAGCGGGTGCTCGAACTGGCCCGGCGAGCGCATCGCCGAATCGGGGATCGCGCCGTGGTGCGCGGAAACGAAATCCATCAGGCCGAAGCTCAGCGTGCCGACGAGCGGCAGCGCGGCGAGGGCGGCTGCCTGCGCGAGCGCGCCGTGCGTCTCGACCAGCACGTCGACCGGAATCGGCCGCGCAATGCCGAGCTCGCGGCGGGTGCCTTCGATGAACGCGCACATCTCGGCCGCGTCGGCGGCGTTCGCGATCTTCGGCAGCGTGAGGTACGCAGGCGGGCGCGCTGCGCGCAGGATGATGCGCACGTCGTCGCGCCAGTGCGGGTGGGAGAAGTCGTGGATTCGCGCGCCGACCCGCCCGAAGCGGTTCTCGGCGCTGCCGAGCGCCGCGGCGACCAGTTCCGCGTGCGCGGCTTCCTGGCCGACGGCGGCGCCGTCCTCGCAGTCGAGCGTGATATCGAACACGGGGCCCAGTTCGGCCTGCAGCGCAAGCGACTTGCGCATCAGCTTCTCGCTGCCCGCGTAGTGGTCGCAGCATGGCAGGATCGCGGGCGGAGACGCACCGTCGTACAACACTTCTGCAGGGGTGAGCGCGGACATCTTCTTATGCGTCCAGGAAGCGGGCCAACGTGGAGTAGATCGGATTCGGGTGCGTTCTGGGCCGGCGCGGTGCACGGCGCGCGCGGGCGGAAAAACGAATCCGGATCGGATCGGGGGCAACGCCGGGCAACACGGAGCGGCGGCGGATGGCCGCCGGCCCGTATTGCGCCGGGTTGCAGCCCGGCTGCCCGCGGGCAGCCCGGCCGGGTGCGTTACTTCAGCAGGTGCGCAACGCCGTCGCGCTCTTCGAGCAGCTCGGCCAGCGTACCGTCCATCTTCTCGCGCGAGAACGCGTCGATCTCGAGGCCTTCGATACGCTTGTATTCGCCGTTTTCGCACACGACCGGCACGCCGTAGATGATGTCTTCGGGGATGCCGTACGAACCGTCCGACGGAATGCCCATCGTGACCCACTTGCCGTTCGTGCCGAGCACCCAGTCACGCACGTGGTCGATCGCCGCGTTCGCTGCCGATGCTGCCGACGACAGGCCGCGCGCTTCGATGATCGCCGCGCCGCGCTTGCCGACGGTCGGGATGAACGTGTCGCGGTTCCAGACGTCGTCGTTGATCAGCTTCAGCAGCGATTCGCCTTCGGCGGTCGCGAAGCGGAAGTCGGGGTACATCGTCGGCGAGTGGTTGCCCCACACCGCGAGCTTCTCGATCGATGCGACCGGCTTGCCCGACTTCGCCGCGAGTTGCGACAGCGCGCGGTTGTGGTCGAGGCGCAGCATGGCCGTGAAGTTCTTCTTCGGCAGGTCCGGCGCCGACTTCATCGCGATGTACGCGTTCGTGTTGGCCGGGTTGCCGACGACCAGCACCTTCACGTCGCGGCTCGCGACTTCGTTCAGCGCAGCGCCCTGGACCGTGAAGATCTCGGCGTTCGCCGACAGCAGGTCCTTGCGCTCCATGCCCTTCGAGCGCGGACGGGCGCCGACCAGCAGCGCGACGTCGGCGTCCTTGAACGCAACCTTCGGGTCGTCGGTGATCACGACGCCCGCGAGCAGCGGGAACGCGCAATCGTCGAGTTCCATCACGACGCCTTTGACGGCGGCTTGGGCTTGCGGGAGGTCGAGCAGTTGCAGGATGACCGGCTGGTCCTTGCCGAGCAGGTCGCCGTTCGCGATGCGGAACAGCAGCGAGTAAGCGATTTGACCTGCGGCGCCGGTGACGGCAACGCGCTTTGCGGGCTTAGCCATTGAAATTCTCCAGGACGGGTGAAGCGTGGGACGCTCGGGAAAACGCCATTCTATGCGCGTTACGCGAAGCGTTGCTTTGAAGCAGGGCGGAGGAGTCGCGGTTGCATGCGCGGTGACCTGGAGACGGGCAGAGGCACGTAGCCGGGGACGCGCTTGGCAATCCGCGAACCCTTGCTCGCCCCGGAGTGTAGGAGCCGCGCTGCGCAAAGTCAAACAGTATCATATGTCTTATATAAGACAGATGTTTTGCGGAATTTGAGTGGACGGAAAACCTGCGTTTGTGATGAAATGCGCGCCATGACATCGAACCAGGCGAACAACGCGAATCCGACCGGCGCAGGCAGCCCAGGGCAGCCGGGCGCGAGCGAGGCTGCGCCGACGTTCAGCCCTTTATACCAGCAGATCAAGGCATTGATCACGCAGAGTCTCGAATCGGGTGAATGGAAGCCCGGCGAGATCATCCCGAGCGAGGTGGAGCTCGCGGCCCGCTACAAGGTCAGCCAGGGCACCGTGCGCAAGGCGATCGACGAGCTGGCCGCCGAGAACCTCGTGGTGCGACGGCAGGGGAAGGGTACGTTTGTTGCGACGCACAATGAAGATCGCGCGCAATTCCGTTTCCTGCGCCTGCTTGCCGACGACGGCGCCGAGCATGCGCACGTGAGCCGCCTGCTCGAGTGCCGGCGGTTGCGGGCGCCGGCCGAGATCGCCCGCCAGCTCGACCTGAAGCCGTCGGATCCGGTCGTGCAGGTGCGCCGGCTGCTCGAGTTCGAGGGCGAGGTGACGGTGCTGGACGAGATCTGGCTGCCGGGCGCGATGTTCCGCGGCCTGACGTTCGAGCGGCTCAGCGAGTACAAGGGGCCGCTCTACGCGATGTTCGAGGCGGAGTTCGGCACGCGCATGATCCGGGCGACCGAGAAGATCCGCGCGGTGGCGGCGGAGCCGGCGGTGGCCGACCAGCTGCATGTGCCGGCGGGTTTCCCATTGCTGTCGGTCGAGCGCGTGTCCTATACATATGGTGACCGGCCTGTCGAGGTGCGCCGCGGCTGGTATGTCACAACCGGGTATTACTATCAGAACGACTTGAGCTGACGATGAATGGTCATCGGTTCGTGTCTCGTGCATTCGCGCTCCCCACTGTCCGCGAAGCACGTTTCGGGCCGCCTTTGTTCGCGTTTGCGTAACGATCCAAAGCAGGTTTTCGCTGCAGCGCGATATAAAAAGGCGCTAAAATTGCGGATTAGTGTGACAACATAAGTAGGGGTCTAGCATGACTGACGCAGTAAAGAAGCCGAGGCCGGAATACCGGAACATCGGATTCGGCGATATCACGATGAAATATCGCATGCCGCTGGCGGCGATTTTGTCGATCCTCCATCGAGTCAGCGGCGCGCTGCTGTTCCTGTTCCTGCCGTTCCTGCTGTTCCTCTTCGACCAGAGTCTCACGTCCGAACTCAGCTTCGAAGTCTTCAAGGCCTTCCTCTCCAACATCGTCGTCAAGCTGATCGTCCTCGCGCTGTCCTGGGCGTTCTTCCACCACTTCTGCGCCGGCATCCGCCACCTCGTGATGGACGTCAACCACGACGCGGTCACGAAGGAAAGCGGCAAGAACACGGCCGTCATCGTGTTCGTCGTGTCGATCGCCCTCACGATCGCGATGGCCCTCAAACTGTTCGGAGCATTCTAAGATAATGGCAGCCAACAACCGAATCGGCTCGAAGCGCCTCGTCGTCGGCGCACACTACGGCCTGCGCGACTGGCTCGCGCAGCGCGTCACGGCCACGATCATGGCCGTCTACACGATCATCCTGCTCGCGCTGTTCTTCGGCGCGCACGACTTCTCGTACGAAGGCTGGGCGTCGATCTTCGCCGCGCAATGGATGAAGCTGGCGACTTTCGTGATGCTGCTCTCCCTCTTCTACCACGCATGGGTCGGCGTGCGCGACATCTGGATGGACTACGTGAAGCCCGTCGGTGTGCGCCTGCTGCTGCAATCGCTGACCATCGTCTGGCTGCTCGCATGTGCGGGCTACGCCGCGCAGATTCTCTGGAGAGTGTAAAGAATGGCTGCAATCAAAACTTCCCTCCCGCGTCGCAGGTTCGACGTGGTGATCGTCGGCGCGGGCGGCTCCGGTTTGCGCGCGGCACTGCAACTGTCGCGCGCCGGCCTGTCGGTCTGCGTGCTGTCGAAGGTGTTCCCGACGCGTTCGCACACGGTCGCCGCACAGGGCGGGATCGGCGCATCGCTCGGCAACATGAGCGAAGACAACTGGCACTTCCACTTCTACGACACGATCAAGGGCTCCGACTGGCTCGGCGACCAGGACGCGATCGAGTTCATGTGCCGTGAAGCGCCGAACGTCGTGTACGAACTCGAGCACTTCGGCATGCCGTTCGACCGCAACGCGGACGGCACGATCTACCAGCGTCCGTTCGGCGGCCACACCGCGAACTACGGCGAGAAGCCGGTCCAGCGGGCATGCGCGGCGGCCGACCGTACCGGTCACGCGCTGCTGCACACGCTGTACCAGCAGAACGTCGCGGCGAAGACGCAGTTCTTCGTCGAATGGATGGCGCTCGACCTGATCCGCGACGCGGACGGCGACGTGCTCGGCGTGACGGCCCTCGAAATGGAAACGGGCGACGTCTACATCCTCGAAGGCAAGACCACGCTGTTCGCGACGGGCGGCGCAGGCCGGATCTTCGCAGCGTCGACCAACGCGTTCATCAACACCGGCGACGGCCTCGGCATGGCGGCCCGCTCGGGCATCGCGCTGCAGGACATGGAGTTCTGGCAGTTCCACCCGACCGGCGTGGCCGGCGCGGGCGTGCTGATCACGGAAGGCGTGCGCGGCGAAGGCGGCATCCTGCGCAACTCGGACGGCGAGCGCTTCATGGAGCGCTATGCGCCGACGCTGAAGGATCTGGCGCCGCGTGACTTCGTGTCGCGCTCGATGGACCAGGAAATCAAGGAAGGCCGTGGCGTTGGCCCGAACAAGGACCACGTGCTGCTCGACCTGTCGCACATCGGCGCCGAGACGATCATGAAGCGTCTGCCGTCGATCCGCGAAATCGCGCTGAAGTTCGCGAACGTCGACTGCATCAAGGAGCCGATCCCGGTCGTCCCGACGATCCACTACCAGATGGGCGGCATCCCGACCAACATCCACGGTCAGGTCGTCGGCACGTCGCGCGACCACAAGGAGCCGATCAACGGCTTCTACGCAGTGGGCGAATGCTCGTGCGTGTCCGTGCACGGCGCGAACCGCCTCGGCACGAACTCGCTGCTCGACCTCGTGGTGTTCGGCCGCGCAGCCGGCAACCATATCGTCGAGCACGTGAAGAACCAGCGCGACCACAAGCCGCTGCCGGCCGATGCGGCCGACCGCGCGCTCGAGCGCCTGAACAAGCTCGAGAAGTCGTCGTCGGGCGAATACACGCAGGACATCGCGAACGACATCCGCGCGACGATGCAGAAGCACGCAGGCGTGTTCCGCACGTCGGCACTGCTGAAGGAAGGCGTCGAACAGATGGCCGGCCTGAAGGAACGGGTTGCCAACGTCCACCTGAAGGACAAGTCGAAGGTGTTCAACACCGCGCGCGTCGAAGCGCTCGAGCTGGAGAACCTGATCGAGGTCGCACGCGCGACGATGGTGTCGGCGGAAGCCCGCAAGGAAAGCCGTGGCGCGCACGCGCACAGCGACTACGAGCACCGCGACGACGAGAACTGGATGCGCCACACGCTGTGGTACAGCGAAGGCGACCGCCTCGACTACAAGCCCGTCCAAATGAAACCGCTGACGGTCGAGTCCGTGCCGCCGAAGGCGCGTACGTTCTAAGCCGAGTCAAAGGAATCTGAAATGGCAAAACGCATTTTTGAAATTTACCGCTACGATCCGGACAAGGACGCAGCGCCGCGCATGCAGACGTACGAGCTCGAGATCAAGCACGAGCGCATGCTGCTGGACGCACTGGTCAAGCTGAAGGCGCTGGACGAGACGCTGTCGTTCCGCCGTTCGTGCCGCGAAGGCGTGTGCGGTTCGGACGCGATGAACATCAACGGCAAGAACGGTCTCGCTTGCCTGACGAACCTGAACGAGCTGCCGCAGAAGATCGTGCTGCGCCCGCTGCCGGGCCTGCCCGTCGTGCGCGACCTGATCGTCGACATGACGCACTTCTTCAACCAGTACCACTCGATCAAGCCGTACCTGATCAACGACGCGCCGCCGCCCGAGAAGGAGCGTCTGCAGTCGCCGCAGGAGCGCGACGAGCTGGACGGCGTGTACGAGTGCATTCTGTGCGCGAGCTGCTCGACGTCGTGCCCGAGCTTCTGGTGGAACCCGGACAAGTTCGTCGGCCCGGCCGGCCTGCTGCAGGCTTACCGCTTCATCGCGGACAGCCGCGACACCGCGACCGGCGAGCGTCTCGACAACCTTGAAGATCCGTACCGTCTGTTCCGTTGCCATACGATCATGAACTGCGTCGACGTGTGCCCGAAGGGCCTCAACCCGACGAAGGCGATCGGCAAGATCAAGGAACTGATGGTCCGCCGTGCAGTTTGAGATGAGCGAGACCTCGCATCAATCCGACCCGCACCGCCGCGCGCGCCTCCGCTGGCGCGCGCGGCGGGGTCTGCTGGAGAACGATCTGATCTTCGATCGTTTCTTCAGCCGATACGAGCATGACCTCACCGATGCAGACGTAGGTGCGATGACGCGCCTGCTCGATCTGAGCGACAACGACCTGATGGACTTGCTCCTCGCGCGCAAGGAACCAGAAGGCGACCTTGACAGCCCGGAAGTACACCGGCTGCTGGAGATGCTGCGCAACGTGTAACCACGTTACGCCCGTTATCGAATCCCGTTTCTATATTTCGATTGAGGATGTGCCATGACTCCGTCTGATGTAAAAGCCACGCTATCGTTCAGCGACAATTCGCCGAGCGTCGAACTGCCGATCTACAAGGGCACGATGGGCCCGGACGTGATCGACATCCGCAAGCTGTACGGCCAGACCGGCAAGTTCACGTACGACCCGGGCTTCATGTCGACGGCATCCTGCAACTCGGCGATCACGTACATCGACGGCGACAAGGGCGAGCTGCTGTATCGCGGCTACCCGATCGACAACCTCGCACAGAATGCGGACTTCCTCGAGAGCTGCTACCTGCTGCTGAAGGGCGAACTGCCGAACGAAGCGCAGAAGAAGGAATTCGTCGACACCGTCACGAAGCACACGATGGTGCACGAGCAGATGCACTTCTTCTTCCGCGGTTTCCGCCGCGACGCGCACCCGATGGCGATCCTGGTCGCCGCAGTCGGCGCGCTGTCGGCGTTCTACCACGACTCGCTCGACATCAACGACCCGCGTCACCGTGAAGTGTCGGCGATCCGCATGATCGCGAAGCTGCCGACGCTTGTCGCGATGGCGTACAAGTACAGCATCGGCCAGCCGTTCGTGTATCCGAAGAACTCGCTGTCGTACAGCGCGAACTTCATGCACATGATGTTCTCGAACCCGTGCGAAGAGTACAAGGTCAACGACGTGCTCGTCCGCGCGCTCGACCGCATCCTGATCCTGCACGCCGATCACGAGCAGAACGCATCGACGTCGACGGTCCGCCTGGCCGGCTCGTCGGGCGCGAACCCGTTCGCGTGTATCGCGGCCGGTATCGCATGTCTGTGGGGCCCGGCGCACGGCGGCGCGAACGAAGCCGCGCTGAACATGCTCGAGCAGATCGGCTCGCCGGACAACATTCCCGAATTCATCAAGCAGGTGAAGGACAAGAATTCGGGCGTGAAGCTGATGGGCTTCGGCCACCGCGTGTACAAGAACTACGACCCGCGTGCGAAGCTGATGCGCGAGACGTGCTACGAAGTGCTGAACGAACTGGGCCTGCACGACGACCCGCTGTTCAAGCTCGCGATGCAGCTCGAGAAGATCGCGCTGGAAGACGAGTACTTCGTGTCGCGCAAGCTGTACCCGAACGTCGACTTCTACTCGGGCATCGTCCAGCGCGCGCTGGGCATCCCGACGTCGATGTTCACCTGCATCTTCGCGATGGCACGTACGGTCGGCTGGATCGCACAGTGGAACGAAATGATTGCGGATCCGGAGCAGAAGATCGGCCGTCCGCGTCAGCTGTTCATCGGCGACACGCCGCGCGAAGCGAAGCCGATCAGCGCACGTTAAGCCGTGCGTGGCGCGAATGGCCTTCGGGCCGTTCGCGTCCGGCGAAGCGCAGCGCCACGACACCCCGGCCGGGCCAACCCGCCGGGGTGTTTTTTTGCGTATCCGTGGCCTTTCTCAACCTTCGAAGTAGGTCAGGCCCAGTGCGCTTTTCACGTCGGACAACGTGTCGCCGGCGACTTTCCGCGCGCGCATCGTGCCGCGGCGCAGGATGGCCATCACCTCGGCACGGTCCCCGTCGAATTCGCGACGGCGCGTGCGAATCGGTTCGATCAGCGCCTGCAGCCGCTCGTTCAGTACGCGCTTGACCACGCTGTCGCCCAGCCCGCCGCGACGATAGTGGGCCTTCAGTTCGGCAACCTTCTGCACGTCGGGCTCGAACGCGTCCAGGAACGTGAACACGACATTGCCCTCGACCTGACCCGGGTCGCTGACCCGCAGGTGGTTTGGATCGGTGTACATGTCGTTGACCGCCTTCGTGATTTCGTCCGGCGTCGCGCCGAGCGTGATCGCGTTGCCCAGCGATTTGCTCATCTTGGCCTTGCCGTCGATGCCGGGCAGCCGTGTCACCGGCGACAGCACGGCTTCGCATTCGACCAGCACCTGCCGTTCGACCGTGTTGTTGAAGCGGCGTACCAGTTCGTTGGTCTGCTCGATCATCGGAAGCTGATCGTCGCCGACGGGCACGTGCGTCGCCTTGAACGCGGTGATGTCGGCGGCCTGGCTGACCGGGTAGGTCAGGAAGCCGGCCGGGATGTCGCGCTCGAATCCGCGCAGACGGATTTCTTCCTTGATGGTCGGATTGCGCTCGAGGCGCGCGACCGTCACGAGATTGAGCAGGTACTGCGACAGCTCTGCGAGTTCAGGCACCTGCGACTGGATGACGATGGTCGACAGCGCCGGATCGATACCGACGGCGAGATAGTCGAGCGCGACTTCGATCACGTTTTCGGTGACTTTCTGGTGGCGGCCCATGTTGTCGGTCAGGGCCTGCGTGTCCGCGAGCAGCAGGAACTGCTGCGCTTCGTGCTGCATCCGCACCCGGGCGCTCAATGAGCCGATGTAGTGGCCGAGGTGCAGCGGTCCGGTCGTCCGGTCGCCGGTCAGGATGATGGGGCGATTCGTGTGGGTCATGGTCTGGTGTCCTGTGTTGTCGACAGTTCGAGACACCACCAGCCATGAGCGCGTCGAAACCAAAATGCCGCCTGGACTGGCGGCATCACGTTTTCGATGTGCGTGGAGAAACGGGCCGCCCGGGTCAGGCGCGCCACCAACGATGCTGGTTCAGCGAGGGACGTTTCGTATGCATTGGGCGAGTATAGCGCAATCGCGGATCCGTTCGCTGGCGGTGGCCCGGATCGACGTCGCGCGAGCCGTTGCCGATTCGGCTGCGGGCGACGCGCAATTCGACGCAATCGGCTGTGAGCGCAGCCGAAATCGACGCAGTTGGCCTATTTTGACTTCCGATAATGGTCTGGAACACGGGGCGGCGACACCGCATGTCGCACCGGCCGCCCCCAGACCATGGAGGAGTCGATGTATTTCATGCAAGCGATCGTCCGCCGTCCCGCGCCGTCGTGCGGCGCCGGCCTCACCACCGCACAGCTCGGCGCACCCGATCACGACAAGACGCTGACGCAGTTCCACGGATACTGCGACACGCTGCGCAAGCTCGGCGTCGAGCTGACCGAGCTGCCGCCGCTCGACGTGTTCCCGGATTCGCACTTCGTCGAGGACGTCGCCGTCGTCACGCCGGAATTCGCGGTGATCACGCGTCCCGGCGCGCCGGCGCGGCGCGGTGAAATCGCGCACATCGAAGCGGCCCTTGCCGCGCATCGCGAATTGCTGCCGATGCGCACGGGCCGGCTCGACGGCGGCGACGTGATGCTCGTCGGCAAGCGTTTCTACATCGGCCTGACCGGCCGCACCGACGCCGAAGGCATCGAGGCCTTCGAAGCGCTCGTGTCGCCGTACGGCTACACGGTCGTCGCGGTGCCGGTGGGCGACGGGCTGCATCTGAAGTCGGTCGTCAACAGCGTCGGCGACGACACGCTGCTCGTCAACGAAGCGCTGGCCGGCCATCCGGCATTCGCCGGGTTCCGCCGGATCGTCGTCGCGCCGGCCGACGAATACGCGGGCAACACGCTGCGCGTGAACGACGCGCTGATCACGCCGGCCGGCTATCCGCGCGTGCATGCGAGCCTCGAGACGCTCGGCCTGCCGCTGCACGTGATCGACACGAGCGAGTTCCGCAAGATGGACGGCGGGCTGACCTGCCTGTCGCTGCGGTTCTAGCCGATTGGCGCGTGGTCCGGTTCGGTCGGATAATGTGGCGCGCGTGCGGGGCGGTTGGCGCTCCGCGCGCAGACCACGACCCGACTGGAGCGAACGCGGATGCCCGACAAGAAGATGCAGCTCGACAAGATTGATCTCCGGATCCTCGACATTCTGCGCAACGACGGGCGAATCTCGTACCGGAAGCTGTCCGAGCTCGTCAACCTGACGCCGCGGCCGTGCCAGGCGCGCGTCGAGCGGCTCGAGGCGCTCGGGATCATCGAAGGGTACCGTGCGGTGATCAACGCGCCGCACGAGACCAAGCCGATCGTCGTGCTTGCGCAGATCGTGCTGGCCGACCACGGGCGCTCGCAGACGCCGTTCGAAGAGGAAATGCGCGCGAATCCGGCGGTGCTCGATTGCTGGCTCGTCAGCGGCACGTTCGATTTCCTCGTGCGGCTCGCATGCGAGGATCTCGACGAATACCGCCGGATCGCGAACGTGTGGCTCGAGAGTTCGCGGTACAGGATCGAGAAGATCGTGACGACCGCCGAACTGCAGGTGATCAAGCGCAGCGTCGCCTGACGCGGCCTGCCGCGCGGGTAAAGATCCATCGGTACGGCGGCAAGGGCTTGACTGACATCGGGCGCGATGCGAAAGACCAGGCAATTTGTTTTGCATCCCGAATCAAATCGATTTGATCGAATTTTTCCAAGGTGAACACTATGGACGCTTTGCAAGCGACGGAGCGGTCGGCTTCCCCGTCGGCGACGACACTGAAGCGCCGTCTGCAGAGCCGCCATATCGCGATGATCGCGATCGGCGGCTCGATCGGCACCGGACTGTTCGTCGCGTCCGGCGCGTCGGTTGCGCAGGCAGGGCCCGGCGGCGCGATCGCCGCGTATATCGCGATCGGGCTGATGGTCTATTTCGTCGTCACGGGCCTCGGTGAAATGGCCGCGCTGATGCCCGTGTCGGGCTCGTTCGCGATCTACGGCGAGAAGTATGTCGACGAAGGCTTTGGCGTCGCGCTCGGCTGGACCTACTGGTACAGCTGGGCCGTGACGATCGCGATCGAGCTCGTGGCCGCACAGATCGTGATGCGCTACTGGTTTCCCGGCGTGCCCGGCGTCTGGTGGGGCGCGGCATTCCTCGTGCTGATCTTCCTGCTGAACACGTTGTCCGTGCGCGGCTTCGGTGAATCCGAGTACTGGTTCTCGCTGATCAAGGTCGTCACGGTGATCGCGTTCATCGCCGCGGGGCTGCTGATCGCGGCCGGCGCGATCGGTCACGGACACGCGGTCGGCTGGCGCAATTTCACGACGGGCGACGCGCCGTTCGTCGGCGGCGTGCACGCGATGATGAGCGTCGCGCTGATCGCGGGATTCTCGTTTCTCGGCACCGAGCTGGTCGGGATCACGGCCGGCGAATCGGAAAACCCGCGCAAGACGATCCCGCGCGCGGTGAAGCAGATCTTCTGGCGGATCATGCTGTTCTACGTGCTCGCGATCTTCGTGATCGGGCTGCTGATTCCGTACACGGACCCGAACCTGCTGAAGAGCGACGTGACCGACATCGGCGTGAGCCCGTTCACGCTGGTGTTCAGCCACGCCGGGTTTCCGCTTGCCGCGGACGTGATGAACATCGTGATCCTGACCGCCGTGCTGTCTGCCGGCAACTCCGGCACCTACGCGGCGACACGGATGCTGTACAACCTCGCGAACGAAGGCCGGGCGCCCGCGATGTTCGCGACGCTGTCGCCGGGCGGCGTGCCGCGCAACGCGCTGTACGCGACGATGGCGGTGGGCGGGCTGTGTTTTCTCACGTCGCTGGCGAACAACCAGAGCATCTATCTGTGGCTGCTGAACACGGTCGGCATCACCGGCTTCATCGCGTGGCTCGGCATCGCGGTCTGCCACTACCGGTTCCGCAAGGGCTTCCTGAAGCAGGGCTACCGGCTCGACCAGTTGCCGTACCGCGCGAAGTGGTTCCCGTTCGGGCCGCTGTTCGCGATCGCGATCTGCATCGTGATCTCGCTCGGGCAGGATTATCAGGCGTTCTTCGCGGCCCGCATCGACTGGATGGAGGTGCTGTCCATATACGTGTGGATTCCGCTGTTCGTCGCGCTCTGGTGGGCGTATCGCCGCGTGCGCAAGAGCCGGCTCGTGCGCTACGAGGAGATGGATATCGGCCCGTGGCTGAACCGGTCCGTCGAAGCGGTCGACGCGGCGACGGGCGCGCACGGTCACGGCCACTGACCGGTGGCAATCGCGTTGCCGGGCGGCAACCTTCCCGCCGCATGTTCTGCGGCTGCTTAATCACTCCTTAAGCAAGCGGCCAGGATAATGGCGCCACGTTCGCTCCGACCCGTCGGCGCGGCGTCCGTTATCACGTCAACCCGACAAGGAGCGACTTTTGTCCCGCTCTCCGCTTGCATCGGTGCCGTTCCACGTTTCCAGGCTACGCTCGCGTCCGCGCGTCGCACGCATGGCATTGGCCTGCGCTGTGTCGTGTGTTGCTGCGCTCGGCGGCTGCACTGTCTATCACCCGCAGCCGTTGAGTTCGCATCCGACGCTGACGAGCGCCGACGCGCTCGAACGCCTGCGCATCGATCCCGCGAAAATGCCGCTGCCGGAACTGGCCGCGCATCGCTTCGATCCGTCCGGCGGCTTCGACATCGAGGACGTCGCAATGCTCGCGGTCTCGAACAATCCCGACCTGAAGCTTGCGCGCGACGATCTCGGGATCGCGCAGGCGCAGGCGTTTTCCGCCGGATTGCTGCCCGATCCGCAACTGTCGGTATCCAGCGATTTTCCGGGCGCGGCAGGCTTCGAGCGCGCTTTCAATTACGGCCTCAGCATGGACGTGATGGCGATCGTCACGCGCAACGCGAACAAGCGCTCCGCCGACGCGACCGTGCGCAAGACCGACCTCGGCCTGCTGTGGCAGGAGTGGCAGGTCGTCGCGCAGGCAAAGCAGCTCTACACGAAGGCGCGCTACGAAGACGCGGTGCTGCCGCTGCTCGCGCAGGCGCGCGATCTCGATGCGACGCGCTACGAGCGGACCACGCATGCGCGGCAGGCCGGCAATGTGACCGATGACGCCGTCAGCGTCGCGTCGACCACATACAGCGACGCACGCAAGCAGTACGACGACATGCTTCGTGCGCGGGAGCAGACTCGCCATGACTTGAATGCGCTGCTCGGACTCGCGCCGGAAGTCGAGCTGCGGCTCGTCGGTTCCGACGCGGCGGCGGCCTTGCCCGCTGCGACGCTCGACGACGCGATGGCCGAACTGCCGAAACGGCGTCCCGACCTGATCGCGCTGCAGGCCGGCTATGACGCACAGGAACAGAAATACCGCGCGGCGATCCTGAACCAGTTTCCGAGCCTGAACGTCGGCTTCAACCGCGCGCGCGACACGTCGGGCATCTACACGACGGGTTTCCAGATCGCGCTGAGCCTGCCGATCTTCAACCGCAACCGCGGCAATGTCGCGATCGAGCAGGCGACCCGCGAGCGGCTCGGCGACGAATACCAGACCCGCCTGAACGCCGCCTATGCGGACATCGCGCATCTGCGTGCCGATTCTCGGCTTGCATCGCAGCAGCTCGAGCAGGACGAGGCCGCGCTGCCTGCGCTCGAGCAGGCTGCCGCGCATGCGCAGCACGCGTACGCCGTGCACGACATCACGCTCGGGCAGTACACCGACGCACAACTCGCCGCGCTGACGAAACGGATCGATGCGGCGACGCAGCGCGACGCGCTGGCCGAGCAACGCATCGGCCTGCAGGCGCTGCTCGGCAGCGCGGTCCCGGATGCATTTTCCACCGAATCCACCCAGCGTTGACCTCATGCCAGTCGTTCTGAATCGCTTTACCCGCCGTCGCGCGGCCACGCTTGCCGTGCCGCTTGCCGCCGCATTTGCCATACTCGCGCCGTTCGCCGGACCCGCGCACGCCGATGAACCCGTGTCCGCCGCGGTCGACACCGTGCGCGTGCAGCGCGCGCCGATCTCGCAGCGGGTGCGCGCGTATGGCGTCGTCGCCGCGTCGTCGGCCAGCGTCACGTCGGTGAACCTGCCGTACACGGCGCGCATCCGCAAGGTGCTCGTGCTGCCCGGCCAGGCGGTCGCACGAGGCGCGCCGCTCGTCGTCGTGCAGGCCGATCCCGCCGTGGTGCTGACCGCAGCGCAGGCCGCGAGCGCGCTGACGCTCGCGCGCGGCGAGCTCGCACGCACGCGCTCGCTGGTCGACGACGGCCTCGCGACGCAGTCGCAGCTCGCCGCCGCGCAGAAGGCGCTCGACGATGCGCAGCAGGGGCAGGCCGCGCAGCGGCAGATGGGCGTGCGCGGCGGCGACGTGACGGTCACGGCGCCGGTTGCGGGTGTCGTGTCACAGCTTTCGGCGTTGCCGGGCGACCAGGTGCAAGCCGGCGTGACGATCGCGCAGCTCGCGGCGACGGGCGGCGCATCGAGCCGCCAGGTGAACGTGACGCTCGGCGTCGAGCCGTCGGCGGCCGCGTCGATTCGCGCGGGCGATTCGGTCGTGCTGCACGGGCTGTCCACCGCGCTCGCGCACGCGAATCCGTCGGGGCAGGTCGTCGTCGCGGGCGCATCGATCGATCCGCAGAGCCAGCTCGTGGATGTCGGCGCGAACGTGCAACTCGGCGGCACCGCATTCATCCCGGGCACGCGCGTGAGCGCCGACATCGCGACGCAGACCGGCACATGGTGGGTCGTGCCGCGCTCCGCCGTCCTGCGCGATGCGAAGGGGGCGTACGTGTTCCAGGTCACGCCGAAGCACACCGCACATCGCGTCGATGTCGCGGTGCGCGTCGAAAGCGGCGACCGCTACGGCGTCGATGGCCCGGTGAATGCGGCGGAGCCGCTCGTCGTGACCGGCAACTACGAATTGCAGGACGGGATGGCCGTGCATTCTGCCGGAGGCGCGCACCAATGAATTTCGGGCAATGGATGCAGATGCACCGGCGATCGCTGCTGTTCGTCGTCGCGCTGCTCGCGGTCGCCGGCGCGCTGACGGCGTTCCGGCTGCCGATTTCGCTGTTTCCGAACGTGTCGTTTCCGCGCGCGGTCGTGTCGCTCGATGCGGGCGACCGGCCGGCCGAGCAGATGGCCACGCTCGTGACGATGCCGGTCGAGGAGGCGCTGCGGCGCGTGCCGAATGTGCGCGACGTCGAATCGAAGACGAGCCGCGGCTCGGCGGAGATCTCGCTGAACTTCGACTGGGGCACCGACATGGCGCAGGCGACGCTGCAGGCGCAGTCGGCGATCGCGGAAATCCTGCCGTCGCTGCCGGCCGCTACGACGATGCAGGTGAAGCGGATGGACCCGACCGTGTTCCCGGTGTTCGCGTACAGCCTGACGTCGTCGCGGCAATCGCTGTCGCAGTTGCGCGATCTCGCGCAATTCCAGCTGCGGCCGCTGCTGTCGTCGGTCGACGGCGTCGCGCGTGTCGAGGTGACGGGCGGCGCGCAGGACGAGCTGCAGGTCGAGATCGATCCCGAGCGGCTCGCCGCGTACAAGCTGTCGGTCGAGGACGTGTCGAAGGCGATCGGCGCGGGCAACGTGCTGATGGCGACAGGTCGGATCGAGGATCACTACAAGCTGAATCTCGTCGTCGCCGACACGACCATCACGTCGCTCGACATGCTGCGCAACGCGGTCGTGTCGTCGTCGGGCGGCAACCAGGTGCGCGTCGGCGACGTCGCGACGGTGTCGCGCGGCACGGTTCCGCAATGGATCCGCGTGACGGCCGACGGCCAGGATGCGGTGCTCGTCAACGTGTTCCAGCAGCCGGGCGCGAACAGCGTCGCGATGGCCGCGGCGATCCGCGCGAAGCTCGCGGATTTTCAGAAGCAGATGCCGCCTGGCGTGCATCTCGCGAACTGGTACGACCAGAGCCAGCTCGTGATCGCGTCCGCGTCGAGCGTGCGCGATGCGATCCTGATCGGCGTCGTGCTGGCCGCGCTCACGCTGTTCGTATTCCTGCGCAACTGGAAGATCACCGCGATCGCGGTCGCGCTGGTGCCGGTCGTGATGAGCGCGACGATCCTGCTGCTCGACGTGTTCGGAATGGGCTTCAACATCATGACGCTCGGCGGGATGGCGGCGGCGGTCGGCCTCGTGATCGACGACGCGATCGTGATGATCGAACACATTGCACGGCGCATGCGCGAGGCGGGTGCGCATGCGTTCCACGGCCGCGTGATGAGTGCGGCGCTTGAATTCACGCGGCCGCTCGCGGGCTCGTCGGCCGCGACGCTGATCATCTTCGTGCCGCTCGCGTTCTTGTCCGGCGTGACGGGCGCCTTCTTCAAGGCGCTGTCGATCACGATGGCGAGCGCGCTGTTCATTTCGTTTGTCGTGAGCTGGCTCGCGATACCGATCCTGTGCGATCACTGGCTCACGCCTGCCGACGCGGAAGAGCATCGCGAATCGCGTTTCGCGCACTGGCTGAACACGCGCTATGCGGCGCTGGTCGAGCGCGTGAGCCGCAAGCCGGCGCTCGTGCTTGCGGGCGTGCTGCCGCTCGTCGTCGTCGCGGCGTTCGCGTTCACGCGCGTCGGCAGCGGCTTCATGCCGTCGATGGACGAGGGCGGTTTCGTGCTCGATTACCACACCGCGCCCGGGACGTCGATCACCGAGACGGATCGGTTGATGCGCGAGGTCGAGACGATCATCCGCGACAACCCGAACGTCGCGACGTATTCGCGCCGCACCGGCGCGGGCCTCGGCGGCGATCTCAACGAGCCGAACAAGGGCGACTTCTTCGTGCGCCTGAAATCGGGTTCGCGCGAGCCGATCGATACCGTGATGGAAGAGATCCGCTCGAAGATCGAGACGAATGTACCCGGCGTGAACGTCGAGCTCGCGCAGCTGATGGAGGACCTGATCGGCGACCTGACCGCGGTGCCGCAGCCGGTGCAGATCAAGATCTACTCGGACGATCCGAACGTGCTCGACGCGACCGCGCGGCGCGTGGCCGCACGCATCGGCAAGATCCCGGGCATCGTCGACGTTGACGACGGCATCAACCCGGCCGGCGACGCACTCGACCTGCACATCCGGCCCGATGCGGCCGCTGCCGAAGGGATGGACCCGCAGTCGATCGCGCAGCAGGTGTCGGACCTGCTCGAAGGCAACGTTGCGACGCAGTTCCAGCAGGGGCCGAAGACGGTCGGCGTGCGCGTGCGGGTGTCCGACGCGATGCGGATGAACGGCACGGGGCTCGGCGAACTGCAGATCCGCGCGCCCGACGGGCACATGTTCCCGCTCGACCGCGTGACCGACCGCGTCACGGTCAGCGGCCAGCCGGAGATCAGCCGCGACAACCTGAAGCGGATGGTGGCCGTCACCGCGCGGATCGACGGCCGCGATCTCGGTTCGACGATCGCCGACGTGCAGCGTGCGCTCGGCGATACAAGCCTGTTGCCGCAGCGCGTCTATTACGAGCTGGGTGGCCTGTACCAGCAGCAACAGATCGCATTCCGCGGACTGATCGCGGTGTTCGGCGCGGCGGTTGCGCTGGTGTTCGGGCTGCTGCTGTTCCTCTACGAGCGATTCCGCGTCGCGATCGCGGTGATGGCGATGCCGCTGTGCGCGACCGGCGCCGTGTTCATCGGGCTGTGGGCGACGGGCATCGAGCTCAACATCTCCGCGATGATGGGCATGACGATGATCGTCGGGATCGTGACCGAGGTTGCGATCTTTTACGTGTCGGAATTCCAAGGGCTCGTGCGCGACGAAGGGATGGCGCCCGACGCGGCACTGCTCGCGGCCGGCCGCAACCGCCTGCGGCCGATCGCGATGACGACGATCGCGGCGATCCTCGCGCTGCTGCCGCTCGCGTTCGCGCTCGGGCAGGGCTCGGCGATGCAGCAGCCACTCGCGGTCGCGATCATTTCGGGGCTGGTCGTGCAGTTGCCGCTCGTGCTGCTGGTGCTGCCGGCGCTGCTGCGCGTGCTGCTGACGGGACGGTTGCGGAGTCGCGAGGCGAGCGCGTAGTCGCCGCATGAGTGGCCGACGGCCCGGTGGCCGGCCGCGTGACGGGCGGCCGTCGGCCGGGATACCATCGCAACGCGCGGCGTGTCGCACAGGGCCTGCGGCACGCCGCGCATGTTCCCGATCGACTCCGCGTCCAGCACACAACATGACAACTCTGCCGAACCGCGTTTCCTCTTCCTCGCTTGCCGCGAACGCCAGCGTCCGCGATATCGCCTCCGCCGTGCGCACGGCCGAACGACGCGCCACCGAATTCGCCGACGACGCGCTCGCGCGCCTCGCGGCGATCGCGCCGCTCAATGCAATGGTGCACATCGATGCGGACCTTGCGCGCCGCACGGCCGAGCGCGTCGATGCGCGCGTCGCGCAGGGTGACGCGCTGCCGCTTGCCGGCGTGCCGTTCGTGATCAAGGACAACCTCGATACCGTCGCGATGCCGACGCTCGGCGCGAGCCCCGCGGTGGACGGCTATCGCGCGGCCGCCGATGCGCTGACGGTGCGGCGCCTGCTCGACGCCGGTGCGGTGCCGCTCGGCAAGGCCAACATGCACGAGCTTGCGTTCGGCATCACGAGCGGCAACCGGCATTTCGGCGCGGTCGGCAATCCGCAGGATCCGCGGCGCATCGCCGGCGGGTCGAGCGGCGGAACGGCGGCGGCCGTCGCGGCTGGCATCCCGTTCGGCCTCGGCACCGATACGGGCGGCTCGGTGCGTATTCCGGCCGCGTTCTGCGGCGTGTACGGACTGCGGCCGTCGGCGCAGCGCTATTCGCCGCACGGCGTACTGTCGCTGTCGCCCACCCGCGATACGGTCGGGCCGATCGGCCATGGAATCGACGACCTGCTGCTGCTCGACGCCGTGCTGACGCGCGACGACAGCACCACCGTTGCGCCCGAATGGGCGCAGCTGCGCATCGGCGTGCCGGCTTCGCCTTACTTCGACGCGCTCGATCCGGGCGTCGCGGCATGTATCGAGCGCGCGCTCGCGTCGTTCGCAGCGGCCGGCGCGACGCTCGTGCCGCTGCCGGCGGCGCCGTTGCACGACGCGAGCGAAGCATGCGGCTTTCCGATCGCGGCATTCGAGGCGAACCGGTACTGGCGCCGCTTCGCGACGGAACGCCTCGGCATTGCGTTCGACACATTCGTCGAGCGGATCGCGAGCGACGACGTGCGCGAGATCTTCCGGTCGTTCCTGTCCAGGCCGGTCGACGCCGCGGCGTACGCGGAAGCGATCGCCTGCCGGCAGCAGCTCGTGCACTGGTATGACGACGCATTCGGCACGCCGGTCGATTGCATCGCGATGCCGACGGTGCCGGGCGAGCCGCCGTCGCTCGACGACACGGCGGCGATGACGGCCGCGCAGGCTGGGGCGCTGTTCGCGCGCGTCGTGCGCCAGACGTCGCCGGCGACGCTCGCGGGCGTGCCGTCCGTGTCGATCCCGGCGGGGCGCTCCGCGCACACGGCGCTGCCGGTAGGGCTGATGCTGGAAGGGCCGTGCGGCAGCGACCGTCGCCTGCTCGCGATCGCGCGCCGCATCGACGCACGGCTGCGTGACGACGTGGCGGCTGCCTGAACGGCCGTGCTCAGGCCAGGTAGGCCTTCATGAAATCGACCCACGCGCGCACCTTCTGCGGCACGTGCGCGGTCGACGGATACAGCGCGTACACGGCCTGCGGCGGAAACCGGTAGCCGGGCAGCGCGTCGACCAGCGCGCCGCTTGCGAGGTCGTCGCGCACGAGCCATTCGGGCAGCAGCGCGACGCCGCTGCCTTGCCGCGCGAGCACGCGCAGCACCGATGCGTTGTCGACGACGACGCGCGGCTTTGCGCCGGGCCGGAACGCGTGCGGGTTGCCGTCGCGATCGGCGAGCGTCCACGTGGCGATCCGTTCGAGCCGCGTGTGGCCGAGCTGCGGCAGTCGCGCGAGCACGTCCGGCGAATCGATGCGCGACAGGCCGGCCTCGGCGAGCAGCGACGGCGCGATCACGGGCCGCACTTCGTAGGTCGCGAGGCACGCGCCGCGATACGGCAGGTCCTGGAATTGCTCGAGCCGGCCGAGCCGGATCGCGACGTCGACGCGATCGCGCACGAGATCGACCTGCGACGCATGCGTCTCGAGCCGCACGCGCAGCGCGGGGTGCCGCTGCATGAACGCGTGCAGCGCCGGCGCGACGACCATCGTTCCGTATTCGACGGTCGACGTCACGCGCAGCACGCCGTGCATCCCGCCGTGCTCGCTGCGGGCATCGTCGATCGCGCTTTCGGCTTCTTCCAGCACGCGCAGGCAGCGCGCATAAAAGCGATCGCCCGCATCGGTCAGTTCGACGCGCCGCGTCGTGCGCGTGAGCAGCGTGACGCCGAGCTCGGCCTCCAGCTGCTTGATGTTGAAGCTGACCGCCGCCCGCGCCTGATTCAACTGGGCGGCGGCGGCCGTAAACGACCCCGTTTCCACGACGGCGCGGAAGACGGCGAAACGATCGAGACTCACCATGACGTGTCGGCTGCTTGGCGAAAAACCGACATGTTGCCCTGATTGTCAAAATTTTTCGACCAGTCTTGCCGGTCGGGCGGTCTTATCGACGCGTGCGGCGAACCTTACACTGCGGCGTTTCGTTCGCCCTCCACCGACATGACCGATCGCTCGAAAATCGCCGCCGTGTACCTGCTCGGGTTCGCGATCGACCTCGCGAACATGTTCGTCATCAACGCAGCGTATCCGACGATCCAGCGCGAGCTGCACGCGTCGGTCGCGCAACTGGCGTGGATCGGCAACATGTACGTGCTTGGGCTGACCGTCGTGATTCCGCTCGGCACGTGGCTCGCGCGCCGCTTCGGCGAGCGCCGGCTGCTGATCGCGTCGCTGCTGCTGTTCGCGCTCGGCAGTCTCGGCGTCGGCCTGTCGGCGTCGATCGGCGCGCTGCTGGCGTGGCGGCTGATCCAGGGGCTCGGCGGCGGGCTGCTGATTCCGGTCGGGCAGACGATGGCCTATCGCGCGTATCCGCCCGACGCGCGCGCGCACCTGACGTCGATCGTGATGATGGTCGCGCTGCTCGTGCCCGCGCTGTCGCCGGCGCTCGGCGGCGTGATCGTCGATCGCGCGTCGTGGCGCGCGATCTTCTTCGGCATGCTGCCGCTGGCCGCCGCAACCTGCGTGCTCGCGTTCGCATGGCTGCCGTCCGACGACGCGCGCGAACGGCCGCCGGCGCTCGACGTGCGGGGCCTCGGGCTGAGCGCCGTGGCGCTCGTCGCGCTGCTGCTGGGCCTGACGTTCGCGGGCCAGCCGGGCGCGGGCCGCGTGGCGATCGCGCCGCTCGCGGTCGCGCTCGTCGCCGGCGGCGCGTACGTCGCGCATGCGCGACGCGCGGCCGCGCCGCTGCTCGACCTGCGCCTCGTCGGCGAGCCTCTGCTGCGGATCGGCCTCGTGGTCTATCTGTGCGTGCCGGGCGTGTTCACCGGCGTGAATCTGGTTGCGGCGCTGTATCTGCAGAACACGCTCGGACTCAGCGCGACGCATGCGGGCGCGCTGATGGTGCCGTGGGCGATCGCATCGTTCGTCGCGATCGCGACGACGCGCCGCTGTTTCCCGAAGTGGGGCGCGAAGCCGCTGTTCCTGGCCGGGATCGCGATCGATGCGCTCGGCATCGCGTTGCTCGCGACGCCGCTCGCCGGCTTCGAGGCGGGGCGCGTGCTCGCGTTCGTCGCGATGGGGCTCGGGGCCAGCATGTGCACGAGCACGTCGCAAAGCGCGGCGTTCCTCGATGTGCCCGCCGCGCGGATGGGCGATGCGAGCGCGCTGTGGAACATCAACCGGCAGCTGAGCTTCTGTCTCGGTGTCGCCGTGCTCGGCAGCGCACTGAACTTCCTGCTGTCGATGCACGGCGACGACATGCGGCTGCCTTACCAGCAGTGTTTCGGCCTCGCCGCGCTGCTGACGCTGCTGCCGCTGCCGTTCGTCGCGCGCCTCGCTGCGCATCGCATGCCGGCGGTGCGGCCGGTTTCCCAACGATCGTGAGGTGAACAATGAATCCGCCCAATCCGTTTTTCCAGGAAGTCGTCGATGCGCACGTCGACATCGAGCAATGGCTGTCCGGCCGCGCCGCGCGCGACGGGCTCGCGCCGCTGCTCGCGCGCTTTTCGCGGCGCTTTTCGATGATTTCGCTGCCGGGCCACGCGCTCGATTACGCGGATGTCGACGTCCTGTTCTCGCGCGGCTTCGGCGCACGCCCGGGCCTGCGAATCTCGATCGACGAGCTGCACGAGGTGAGTACATGGCCGGGCGGCGCGGCGATCGCCTATCGCGAGACGCAGGTCGACGGAGAAGGGCGGCGCACCGTCCGCCGCTCGACCGTCGTGTTCGAGCGCGACGCGAGCGGCCGCATCGGCTGGCTGCGTCTGCATGAAACGCCGGTGACGGGCTGACGTCGCCCGCACCGCCTGCCGCCGGATGCCCGGCGGCAGGCACGCGCTGCCCGAGCGGCACATACGACTGGAAACCTGAGAGAAATGACAACACAAGCAATCGAATCCGCGCGCCGCGAGGGCGCGCGGCGGCACGGCGTCCGCGTCCGCGGCCGGGGGCGCGCATGACCGCGTACGCGTCTGCCGACGCAGTGGCGGCGCTCGTGCGCGATACCGAAGTGCACAAGGACCTCTATCTGTCGCCGCGGATCTTCGAGCTGGAGATGCGCCACCTGTTCGCGAATACGTGGGTGTACGTCGGCCACACGAGCCAGATTCCGGACACCGGCGATTACGTGACCACGACGATCGGCGCCGAGCCGGTCGTCATGGTGCGCCACGTCGACGGATCGGTGCGCGTGCTGCACAACCGCTGTTCGCACAAGGGTACGCAGCTCGTGACCGATGCGTGCGGCAACACGGGCACGTTCTTCCGCTGCCCGTATCACGCGTGGTCGTACCGGACCGACGGCAGCCTCTATGCGATCCCGCTGCGGCGCGGCTACGAGCACACGGGCTTCGAATCGTGCGAGGCGGGCAAGGGCATGCAGCCGGTCGGCGCGACGCACGACCATCGCGGCTTCGTGTTCTGCCGCCTGAGCCCGTCCGGCGTCGATTTCCACGACTACTTCGGCGACGCGCTGTCGTCGCTCGACAATCTGGTCGACCGCTCGCCGGAAGGGCGCGTCGAAGTCGCGGGCGGGGTGTTCCGCTACGTGCACGCGTGCAACTGGAAGATGCTGGTCGAGAACCAGACCGACACTTGCCATCCGATGGTCGCGCACGAATCGTCGGCCGGCACGGCCGTGCGCGTGTGGGAGCGCGACGGTGCGGACGGCACGAAGCCGATGGCGGTCGAGCTGCTGGAGCCGTTCATCCGGCCGCATGCGTTCTTCGAGCAGATGGGGTTGCGCGTGTGGCCCAACGGGCACGGTCACACGGGCACCGCCGATTCGATCCATGCGCGCTACACGCCGATTCCCGGTTATCACGAGAAGATGACGGCGGCCTACGGCGAAGCGCGCGCGGCGCGCATTCTCGGCGAGGTCCGCCACAACACGGTGCTGTTCCCGAACGCGATGGTGAAGGGGCCGATCCAGATCCTGCGCGTGTTCAAGCCGCTCGCGGTCGACCGCACGCTGGTGGAGTCGTGGTCGTTCCGCCTCGTCGGCGCGCCCGATTCGCTGTTCGAGCGCACGCTCGCGTACAACCGGCTGATCAATGCGCCGACATCGATCGTCGCGCACGACGATCTCGAGATGTACGAGCGCGCGCAGCGCGGCCTCGCGACGCAATCGCGCGACTGGGTGCACGTGGGGCGGCTGTTCGATCCGCAGGAGTTCATGCAGCCGACGTCGGAAACGAACGGCACCAGCGAGCAGCAGATCCGCAATCAGTTCCGCGCGTGGCTGCGCTACATCGCGCCCGCAGCAACGAAGGAGGCGACCGATGCGCACGTTTGCACCCGATGAGCTCGCCGGATTCGTCTACCTGGAAGCGCGCCTGCTCGACGAGCGGCGCTACGACGACTGGCTCGCGCTCTACGCGGACGATGCGCGCTACTGGATGCCGCTGTCGCCGGACCAGCCCGAGACCGGGCTGCATGGCGCGCTGATGGACGAGGACCAGTTGCTGCTGCGCATCCGCATCGAGCGGCTGGCCGGCCGCCGCACGTTTTCGCAGCAGCCGGCGAGCCGCGGCCACCATCTGCTCCAGCAGCCGCACGTCGAGCGCGCCGATCACGCGCGCGGCGCTTACGTATTGCGCACGCCGTTCCATTACGTCGAATCGCGGCGCGACGAGCAGACGCTGTTCGCCGGCTGGTACACGCACGAGCTCGCGGTGCGCGACGACGCGTTGCGCATCCGCGTGAAGCGCGTCGATCTCGTCAACGCCGACGCGCCGCTTGGCAGCATCCACTTGCCCGTATGACCGCACTGACCGCACTGACCGCACTGACCGCGCCGACCGCGCCGACCGCGCGGGCCCGTGCCAGCCTCCACCCACGCTCCCGATTCCATGAACGCCCCTGACTTCCCGCCGCGCACGCTGCCGTACATCGACACGCTGTACGACTACGGCGCCTTCCTTGCCCATACCGGCGGACGCCTCGGCGCGCTGCCGCCCGAATGCGCGCGCGACGCGCGGATCGCGATCGTCGGCGCGGGTGTCGGCGGCCTCGTCGCGGCGTGCGAGCTGCTGCGCGCGGGCGCACGGCACGTCGTCGTGTTCGAGGCAAACCGCGCGCGCGTCGGCGGCCGCCTGCTGACCCAGTCGATCAATCCCGATCCTCCACATCTGCTCGCCGAAATGGGCGCGATGCGCTTTCCGCCGTCGCAGGCCGCGCTCTATCACTACCTGGACCGGTTCGGCGTCGACAGCGCGTCCGCGTTTCCCGACCCGGGCGTCGTCGATACCGAGATCCACTATCAGGGGCATGCGTACCGCTGGCAGGCCGGCGATGCGCCGCCCGCGCTGTTCGACCGCGTCGACCGCGGCTGGCGCGCGTTCATCCGCGACGGCGTCCGGCTCGACGACGGCACGTCGCTGCCCGCGCCGGCCGAATTGACGGCGTTGCTGCGTGCGCATCGCTACGACGACGCGCAGCGCGGCTGGCAGCTGTACATCGACCGGTTCGGCGACGAGTCGTTCTATTCGGCGATCGTGAAGATCTTCACCGGCGCGACGCCCCCCGGCGGCGTGCGCTGGCGGAAAAGCGAGGACCTGCGCCTGTTCGGCACGCTCGGCATCGGGTCGGGCGGCTTCCAGCCCGTCTATCGCGCGTCGTTCCTGGAGATCCTGCGGATCGTCGTCAACGAGCTCGAGGTCGACCAGCGGCTGGTTCCGGCCGGCATCTTCGCGCTCGCGCAGGGGCTGCTGGACGACGGCGCCGACGGCGCGCGCGTGCGCGAGCGCATCGTGTACGCCGCCGTGCGCGGCGTCGCGAAGCAGCCGGACGGCACGTTCGCGCTGTCGCTCGACGACGGGTCGACGCAGGTGTTCGATCGCGTGATCGTCGCGACGACCACGCGCGCGATGCAGGTCGGCATGGGCATCACGGGCATCGCGAACCTGTTCGCGCCGGACGTCGTTCGTGCGATCAACGAGACTCACATGGTCAGCTCGTCGAAGATCTTCGTGCTGACCCGCGACAAGTTCTGGCTCAAGCACGGGCTGCCGCACAACATCCAGACCGACACGCTCGCGCGCGGCATCTACTGCCTCGACTACGCGCCCGACGATCCCGATGCGCACGGCGTCGTGCTGATCAGCTACACGTGGGAAGACGACTCGCACAAGATCCTGTCGCTCACCGACAAGATCGAGCGGTTCAAGCGGCTCGTCGCCGAGATCGGCGTGGTGTCGCCGGCGTTCGCCGCGCATCTGCGTCCGCTCGACGACGACTACGCACGCAACGTCACGAGCCACGACTGGCTGTCGGACCGCTACGCGCTCGGCGCGTTCAAGCTGAACTATCCGGGCGAGGACGTCCACTCGCAGGCGCTGTTCTACCAGTTCCAGACGGCGGCCGACCCGTCGACGGACCGCGGGATCTATCTGGCCGGCTGCTGCTGCTCGTTCACGGGCGGCTGGATCGAGGGCGCGGTGCAGACCGCGATCAACGCGGCGAGCGCGGTGATCCGCAGCCTCGGCGGCACGCTGGCCGACGGCAATCCGCTCGACGCGATGCGCCGCCGCTACCGGTACGATGACTGACGCCGCCCGCGCGAACGCGCGCGGCGGCTATGTGTCGAGCTCGGGGTAGTGCCGGAAGATCCCCATGTCGTTGAACGGAATGCGGCGTTCGGACGCGAGATAGCGTGCGACGGGCGGATGCTGCGCGACGCGGTCGTGCAGCCCGACCAGCCCGGCGACTTTCCGCTCCGCGCGCGCCATCGCCTTCGGGAACGCGTAGCGCAGGCCCTCGATCAGCTGGAACATCGACAGGTCGGCGTAGCTCAGCGCGTCGCCCGCGATGTAGCCGCGCTTGTGCGGATTCCGTTCGAGCACGCCGTCGAAATAGCCGAGGAACTTCGGCAGGCGATGCGCGAGGAAATCCTTCGCACGCGCGGCGGCCTCCGGCATCTGGTCTTCGTAATACAGGCCGCTCGCGATCGGGTGATGCGTGTCGTGAATCTCGGTGACGAAGTCGCTCACCGTCAGCTGCAGCTGATGCACCCATAGCCGCCCGGCTTCGTCCGTCGGCGCGAGGCCGAGCCGCGCGCCGAGGAACAGCAGGATGTTCGCGGTCTGCCCGACGATCTGGTCGCCGGCCTTCAGGAACGGCGGCGCGAACGGCACGCATTCGACCGATGCGCCTTCCATCACGCGCATCATCGCCGGCACGCCCATGCCGCGTCCGGAGCGGCGTGCGACGTCCACGTATTCCGCTTCGGCGGCCTCGAGCGCGAGCCGCACGAATTCACCGCGGCCCTGGATGTCGGGCCAGTAATAAAGCGCGTAACGCATGCTGTTCTCCCGTCCGCTGGATCGAGGCTTCGATGGAACCGATGGCTGCCCGACAATGCTATCGACGCCCGGCGGCGAATGACAGTCCGGGAAACGGTGGGCAACGCGCCGCCGGGTTTCATCGTCGTTTTCTCCGGGATTCGCGCCGGGACATGCTGCGTTGCACCGGCGGTCTGAAACGGATTCTAAAGCGCCTGACGATTTGATCGAACCGGATTCGATACGCGCCGATTTGCACGTTGGCGCCGCGTCTTTGGGAATCGTGCAACACTGACGAGCGCTTCCATGGCGCGCGGTGCCCGGCGCCTCCCGCGGCGGGCTTCGGCCGCCGCTTCGTTATCAACCGTTGGTCCCTGTCGAGGAGAGGATGATGAATGCACGTAGCATGATCGTTGTTGCAGGCATCACGTTGTTGTCGTCGCTGGCGTGTTACGCGCAATCGGGCGCGTCCGATGCCGCGGCGCCCGGGATGCAGGCCGCGCCGGCCACATCCACGTCGCCTCACACGGCGAAAAAGGCAGAACGCGCGGCGAACCGCGCATTCGCGAAAAAGGTGCGGCTGGCGATCGTGAAGTCGCCCGGCGTCGGCAATGCGCAGGTCACCGTGTTCGCGAAAGCCAAGACCGGAGAGGTGACGCTCGCGGGATTCATGACCGAAGCGGGGCAGGGCAAGGCTGCGGAGGACGCGGCGCGCCAGGTGGCGGGCGTGACGTCGGTGACGAACAAGATTCAGCTTCGTCTCGAGGGCGGTCAGTGACGCGGCGGCCCCGGCGCGAATCCTTGCATGAAATCCGACCCGGCGCGTGCGCCTGAAAGCGCCGCATGCGCAGCCGCGCAGGCAGCGCTTGCGCGAGATCACCGCGCCGCATCGCGAAGGATACTTCGCGGTTCGGCCGGTCCGGCAGTCCCGCGAGGATCCGTCCGATGAAAGACAGCGCGAGGCAGGCCGTCGCACCGCTGTGTGCGCAACCTGTCCGCGCGGTCGTCCCACCCGAACCTTGCCGCAGGCGGATGCCGCGCATAATGTTTAAGCGCTGGCGCCCGGCAGGAGAAGAGGTGGCATGTACTGCGCAAACTGCGGATTCGAGAACCTCGCCGAGGCCCGCTTCTGCGAAGCGTGCGGGGCCATGCTGTCGCGCACCTGTCCGCGTTGCGGTCACGAGGCGAGCCCTTCCGCCAGATTCTGCAATGCCTGCGGCGCACAGCTGACCGATGCGCGTGTGGAACCCGCGCCGCGCGCGCAGCCGGTTTCCGAACCCGCTCTTGCACCGATCCATTACACGCCGCACCACCTTGCCGAGCGCATCCTCGCCGAGCACGCGGCGATGGAAGCGCGGGGCGAGACCGCCGGCGAGCGCAAGACCGTCACCGCGCTGTTCGCGGACATGGCCGGTTCGACCGCGCTGATCCACGACCTCGACCCGGAAGAGGCGCACCGCCTGATCGACCCCGTCGTCGCGCTGATGATGGAAGCGGTCCACTACTACGAAGGCTATGTGGCGAAGTCGCTCGGCGACGGCATCCTCGCGCTGTTCGGCGCGCCGATCGCCCACGAGGACCATCCGCAGCGCGCGCTGTTCGCGGCGCTGCGGATGCAGGAAGCGATGCGCCGGCACGGCGACCGGGTTCGTCTGGAGAAAGGCATCCCGCTGCAGATCCGCGTCGGCGTGCATACCGGTGAAGTCGTCGTGCGCTCGATCCGCACGGACGACCTGCATACCGATTACGACCCGGTCGGGCATACGATCCACATCGCGTCACGGATGGAGGGGATTGCGACGCCCACGTCGATCCTCGTCAGCGACTCGACCCACAAGCTGGCCGAAGGCTACTTCGAGTTCAAGGCGCTCGGGGCCACCCAGGTCAAGGGCATTCCGGAGCCGCTGTCGGTGTACGAGGTGCTGGGTCCCGGCGTGCTGCGCACGCGGTTGCAATTGTCTGCACATCGCGGCCTCGCACGGTTCGTCGGTCGCGATGCCGAGCTGGCACACCTGCACGGCGCGCTGGAAGAGGCCAAGGCGGGCCGCGGTCGGGTCGTCGCGGTGGTCGGCGAGGCCGGGGTCGGCAAGTCGCGGCTGTTCCATGAATTCAAGGCGCGCTCGCGGCGCGGCTGTCTGGTGCTCGAAACCTTCTCGGTGTCGCACGGCAAGGCCTTTGCGAACCTGCCGCTGATCGAACTGCTGAAGAACTATTTCCAGATCGCCGCGGACGACGACGAACGGCGCTGCCGCGAGAAGGTCATGGGCAAGGCACTGACGCTCGAGCGCGGCTTCGAGGCGCTCGTGCCTTACCTGCTGTATCTGCTGGGCAGCGGCGAACCCGGCTCGGCGCTCGCGGAGATGGATCCGCGGCTCCGCCGCGACCGGACCTTCGACGCAATCATCCGGCTGCTGACGCGCGAGAGCCGCGACCAGCCGATCGAGCTGCTGTTCGAGGACCTGCAATGGCTCGATCGCGAGACCGAAGCGTTTCTTGCCTGCCTGATCGAACAGGTGCCGGACACGCGGATCCTGCTGCTCGTGAACTACCGGCCCGAGTACCGGCCGGGCTGGCCATCCGCGGATCATTGCACCCAGTTGCGACTCGAACCGCTGGGCCCGGCCGAGGCGCAGGGGCTGCTCACCGCGCTGCTCGGCGACGATCCGGGGCTCGGCCCCATCAGGCAGCTGATCCTCGAGAAGACGGAGGGCAATCCGTTCTTCATGGAGGAAGTGGTCCAGGCGCTCGTCGAGGAGCAGACGCTCGTCGGCGAACCGGGCCGCTACCGCGTCGTGCGGACACCGGCCGCGCTGCACATCCCGACCACCGTCGAAGGCGTGCTGGCCGCTCGTATCGACCGGCTGCCCGTCTCGGAGAAGGAGTTGCTGCAGACGCTCGCGGTGATCGGCAAGGAGTTTCCGTTCAGCCTGATCCGGCGCATCTGCGGCGAGCGCGTCGCGCACACCGACAACGACCTGCGCCAGTTGCTGGCCCACCTGGAAGCGGCGGAGTTCATTTACGAGCGGCCCGCGTTCCCGGAAGTGGATTACTCGTTCAAGCACGCGCTGACGCAGGAAGTGGCCGGCCATTCGCTGCTCACGGAGCGGCGCAACGCGCTGCACGAGCGCACCGCGCAGGCGATCGAGGCGCTGTTTCCGACGCGGATCGCCGACTATTGCAGCGAGCTCGCACATCACTACAGCCTGAGCGGCAATCTTCCGAAGGCCGTCGAGTACCTGCATCGCGCTGCGCAGCAGGCGCTCCGCCACGCTGCGCATCCGGATGCGATGCACCATCTCGGCGCTGCGCTGGAGTTGCTGAAGCGCCTGCCGGACACGCCCGCGCGCGCGCAACAGGAGCTGACGCTGCTGCTCGCGCTGGGCCCCGTGCTGATGGACGTGCGGGGCTATGGCACGCCCGAGGTGGCCGCGACTTACTCGCGCGCGATGGCGCTGTGCGAGCAGACCGGCGACATGTCGCAGCGCTTCGCGGCGCAACTGGGATTGCGGATCCACTTCATGACGCGCGCGGAGTATGCGACGGCGCGCGAACTCGGCAAGCAGATGCTGCGCACGGCGCGCAGCGCGAAGGATCCGGGCCTGCTGCTGGAGGCGCACGGCGCACTCGGCGCATGTCTGTTTCTGCAGGGGGATCTCGATCGCGCCCGCGTCCACCTCGAACAGGCGCTGGCGATCTACGACCCCGAGCAACATCAGGCCCACGTGTTCGCGCACGGCGTGGATCCGGGCATCCGGGCCCTGAACTTTCTCGCGCTGATCTCGTGGCTGCAGGGATACCCCGATCAGGCGCACGCGCGGATCCTGGAAGCGCTGGCCCTTGCGCAGAAGCTCGCCTATGGCCCGACGCTGGCGTTCACGCTGGCTTACGCGGCCGAGGTGCATCAGCTGCGGCGCGAGGTCGAGCCGACGCGCGAGCATGCAGAGGCGCTCTTCACCGTCGCGACCGAACTGGGGCTGCCGTACTGGCTCGCATGGGGAACGATTTTCCGCGGCTGGGTGCTGGCTGAACGAGGCGGCCTGTCGGAAGGCATCGCACAGATGCGCGAAGGTCTCGCGGCGGGACGGGCAGCGGGCGGCGTGGACCAGCGTTCGTACTTTCTTTCGCTCGCGGCCGACCGCTGCCAGTGCGCAGGCGACGCGGACGCCGGCGCGGCGCTGCTCGACGAGGCGATGGCGATCGTCGCGAGGACCGGCGAGCGTTGTTTCGAGGCGGAGCTGCACCGGCTCAAGGGGAACGCGATGCTCGACGCAAGCGCGATGCCCGGTGCGCCGGACGAGGGCGCATCTTCATATGCTTGCAGCGGCGAAGCCGAAGCGTGTTTTCTCAAGGCGATCGCCGTCGCGCACGACCAGGGCGCCCGCTCGCTGGAACTGCGCGCGATATCGAGCCTCGCGCGCCTGTGGCAGCGTGCAGGCAGGATCGACGAGGCCCGGCAAGCGTTGTCGGACGTGTATGGCCGCTTCACCGAAGGCTTCGACACGGCCGACTTGCGCGACGCGAAGGCGCTGCTCGATGCGCTCGGGTCCGTTCGGACGAATCCCTGACGGCCGCACTAAGTACGCTCGACGCGATGCCGGCCCGCCGGTTACACAGCCGGCTGGCTCGAGTCGGCTCGCGTGTCGTTGACGATGAACCTCGAACCGTGACGTTACCTTTGCATTTCCTGGACCGTCAGACCTTTGTTGCGAGTCAAGCCCAAAGCCTATGCACGGTCATCGAGGGGCGCTCGATGCAGGGCGGAAACACGCACCAGCCGCCATCGTCGTGTCGAAAGAAAAAGATAGCTCGCGGGCCCGCCGAGGTAGACGCCTCGACGTGCGCGTAGCGCCTCGCATCTCCGTGCAAATGCCCGAACCGGAGGACGCGGATGTGCCCGCGCGGACCGGGTGCAAGCCACTTTTCGACCAGGCAGTGCAGCGACTTCTCGGTGACGTTCATGGTCAGCTCCTGCGACCTTCCCCCTTGGCTCTTCTTGCCGGCGCCCTCGAACGAGGGGGGCGTTGCACGGTGCATCGGGATGATCACAAGAGTAGGGCACCCGATGTATTCGCGACAGTCAATGTTTTTTATTGTCACGATAACAAATGAATAATGGATTGCCTGGCGGCGACCGACTGTTCAGGAATCCAGGTGCGACGTTATCGTTATCATAAAAATAATTAATTATTCTTATCGATTACCGGAAATTATCGTTTTCGCCATGTGTTGGATCGGCAAGGGTGAGGGTCGGTCAATTTCGTGGGCGGCATTAATGATTCAAATTAATTAATAAGGCATGCAAACGTATAGTTCGGTCCGTGGCGAATCGAGCGAACGGGCCTGTCGTGGTTCCGCAACCCGGATCAGGAGGTGATGAAAAGTCGACCTGGAAAATTCGACCTTATGTGTGGAAATAATTTCGGAGTGCATAAGATACTCGTAGGAGGAGACGTTGAGAGTAAGGAAGACGAAATCGCTTTATGCGTCGGCGCGGCCGCTCTTGATTGCGGCAGGCGGCGTGGTCTTTTCGGGAGGGGCGTTTGCGCAGGCAAATGCCGCGAGTGATCAGACGCAGGAAATCCGGTTGTTGAAGCAGCAGATGGAAGCGCTCAACAAGAGGCTCGACGAGCTCATGGTGAGGCAGGCTCGGCCAACGGGCACTCAGGCAACAAGTAGTCAGACAGCGAGCAGTCAGCAGGCAGCAAGTTCCAGCGGCGCTGGCGCGAGCGCTGGAGCGGCACCAGGCGCCCAACAGGCGTCCAGTGACGATCACTCCGACTGGGGCGCAGGCTTGCCACCTCGCCTGAAATCGCTGCTGGCAGCGCTTGGGAACATGGAGTTCTACGGCAACCTGGACCTTTCCGTCGACTATGCAACCAAGGGGCTCGACAAGGCTTATCTGACGCCAGGCGGGCAAACCGTCGCGCCGAGAGGTCGGATGGGGTGGCAACCGGACGTCTCGTCGAATCTTTCATACATCGGGGTTCGCGGCAAGCAACCGTTCGGCTCCGGCACCGGGCTCGCTTTCGTGTATCAGTTGGAAACGCAATTGGACATTTCAGCGACGTCCGGCACGTCCAATTCGAACTCTGCCCAGGACTCGACCGTCAAGGGCGCACTGACGTCACGAAACAGCTTCATCGGCGTATCGTCGCCTTCGTGGGGCTCGCTCAAGATCGGCAAGACCGACGCGCCCTACAAAACGTCGACGGCCCGCATGAATCCGTTCTCCGGCACGTGGGGCGACTACTCCGTCATCATGGGTAACACCGGGGGAGACAATCGCGTTGAGTTCGGTACGCGACTGGATCACGCAATCTGGTACGAGTCACCGAATTTCCACGGATGGACGCTCAATGCACTGGTTTCGCCTGGCCAGAACCGGGGCTTCGAAAATTCGGTGCAGGCGGCCGGCGAATCGAACTGTACGGGGGGGAATATTCCGGGGAGTGGCGGCAATCCGGTGGCTTGTAACGACGGCAGCTATGGGTCGGCGTATAGCGTCAGCCTTGGCTATACCCACGGTCCGCTCTACCTGACCACGGCCTATGAATTGCACGTCGGGGTGAACCGCTCGAGCGATGTCACGAATACGCCTGCTGCGCTGGCGTCTCCGGACGGGACCGACCCGAACGACTTCGGAAACGAATGGGCGTGGAAAATCGGTGCGCAATACACGTTTCCCACCGCTACGACAGTCAGTGGCATCTTCGAAGTGCTGCGCAGAAACATTCCCGCCTATCTGCAAACGCAGAACGAACGCAGCCGTAACGGCTTCTGGATTGCCGTGACACAGGAAGTCACGCCCAAAGACAGCGTCAGCGTGGGTTGGGGGCATGCGAACCGCACGCCGGGAGATCCTGGGCAACGCAATACGGCGCCCGCCGACCCGAACGCCGTTGGCATTCCGAATCCATCCAACGGAGCCAACTTGCTGACCGCGATGTACAGGCATGCGATCGACAAACATATGACCGTGTATGCAGACTATGGCGTGGTCTTCAATCAGAAGCTGGCGCACTATGCGCTGGGTGCGGGTGGGCGAAGCGTCACCACGGATTGTCACGACGGCAGTTCGATCTCGAGCGGCGCGCCGTTCTGCTTCGCGGGCGGCAGGGAGATGGGCTTCTCCATTGGTATGAACTACAAGTTCTGAGCCCGATCAGCACTTCTTGAGTCAAGCGCGCGACGACCCGGTTTGGGTCGTCGCGCGCTTTCGGCTTGCACGCTTGCGGACGCGCAACCGCCAGCGCGCCGATCGATTCGTGCCGATCGGCGACGCAAATCCCCGGTCAGGCGCCAAGAAGCGCCGGCAAGCTCAAGTCAACCGAGACTCGCATGCCCGCCGACGTCGATTGCGGCACGCTCGCGGCGCGATTCACGCCCTTCGCAGACCCGGCCAGCGTAGGGAGGCACTGCGGCAGACGGGCGTTTTTCTTTTCGAGAATCGCCTGGCTCAGGAATTCCGCACTGTATGCGTGGAGCAGATGCTTGTGATGGTCCTCGATGTACGCGGCGATCCGCGCTCGTTCGCAGTCGATCGTCGCGAGCGAGAGGAGGGTTTGCGCGTCCCAGCGAAAGCGCAGGCCAAGCTCGGCGAACGCCGTGTTGTAGGCGCAGAGCTGTGCGTGCACGTCGCGGTCATGCTCGAGTTCATGCCCCGCGCTATGTACCTGACCCATGTTCGTCTCCTTCAGTTGAGAGGTTCAACCGAAGAGTAGGAACAGCGGTAGATAAATAATAGTTAAAGTTTTTATTGGAAATCATAAGCGATCGTCTATGTATCGTGTGCTCGCGAGGTTTTCTTGAATTACGGCGGCCATGTGATATACCGTATAAAAAATATTTCTACTTCGGCCGCTGCGCTGCAACATGTCGCCAGACAGCTTATGCAGGAATCTTTCAAGAATAGGGGACACATTACCGATGAGTGCTGATACGCATGAGGACGCTTGTCCGACGCCAGTCGCGTTGGCGCTGACGCCGATCAATGCTGCTGCTTCGCTGCGCAGCCAGGCGTACGCGAGACTGAAACAGGCAATCGCCGAAGCCGACATCTATCGCTCGAACGAGGAGGTCCGGCTCGACGAGAAGGAACTGACCGAAGCGCTCGGTGTAAGCCGAACGCCAGTGCGTGAAGCGATGACGCTGCTCGAGCAGGAGGGATTCCTGCGCACGATACCGCGGCGCGGCGTCTACATTCTGCGCAAGACGAAGAAGGAGATCATCGAGATGATCTACATGTGGGCGGCGCTCGAGAGCGTAGCCGCCCGGCTTGCGACGCTGCGCGCGTCCGATGCGGACATCGCGGCGCTGCGCCATATGTTCGACCATTTCAGCGAGACGACGCCGGCAGACCACATCGATGAATACTCTGACGCGAACATCGCGTTTCACCAGGCGATCGTCCAACTGTCCAAGTCGCAGATCATCATCGACACGATTCAGAACATCTTCATGCACGTGAGGGCGATTCGCCGGATGACGATCGCGCAAAGCGACCGCTCGTCACGCTCGATCGGCGATCACATGCGCATCATCGAAGCGCTCGAGCGGCGCGACACCGAGCTGGTCGACGAGCTCGTTCGCCGGCACTCGCTCGAGCTTGCGGCGTTCGTCGAAGCCAACTGCGATTTCCTCGACTGAGCGATGCGCGCGGCCTGATCGAGGCCGCTGCGCGGGCACCCGTGTCCGCTGCGTACCGACTTGACCTCGCGCGGCAGCAACCGCTGCCTCGTCTTCCCTGCATCTTCCCTTTTCATCCGCATCCGATGCTTTACGACCGGCGGGCAATGCCGCGTCAGCGGCATCGCCCGCCGGTTTTTGCTGCTATGCCGCATCGAAAATTGCGTGAGCGAGGATTGACAAATACTGTGCGTGGTATATGGTATATCACAAATCACGCCCCCTTAGGAGGAGACGCCATGGCAGAAGTCGTTGGAATCATCCAGCCGCAGGCCGCCACTGCAAAACAGCCCCAGGAGATGACGGATGGCTTCCACCTCGTCATCGATGCACTGAAGCTGAACGATATCGACACGATCTTTGGACTGGTCGGTATTCCGATCACCGATCTGGCCCGCCTTGCGCAAGCCGAAGGCATGCGCTTCATCGGCTTTCGTCACGAACAGAATGCAGGCAACGCGGCTGCGATCTCCGGCTACCTGACCCAAAAGCCGGGAATCTGCCTGACCGTGTCCGCGCCAGGCTTCCTGAACGGTCTGACCGCACTTGCCAACGCGACCACCAACTGCTTCCCGATGATTCTGATCAGCGGCTCCAGCGAGCGTGAGATCGTCGATCTGCAGCAGGGTGATTACGAAGAGATGGATCAGCTCAATGCCGCCAAGCCGTATGCGAAGGCGGCCTATCGTGTCCTGCACGCCGAGGACATCGGCATTGGTGTTGCACGCGCGATCCGTGCGGCCGTCTCCGGTCGTCCCGGCGGTGTCTATCTCGACCTGCCGGCGAAACTGCTGGCCCAGACGATCGATGCAGCGAAAGCGAAAGAATCCCTGGTACGCGTCGTCGACGCTGCCCCGCGTCAGATTCCCGCGCCGGATTCAGTCAAGCGTGCACTCGATCTGTTGAGGAATGCGAAGCGGCCTCTGATTCTTCTGGGAAAGGGCGCGGCCTACGCCCAGGCGGACGCGCAAATCCGCGCGTTCGTCGAGAGGAGCGGCATCCCTTACCTGCCGATGTCCATGGCCAAGGGCCTGCTGCCCGACACGCATCCGCAATCGGCATCGGCGGCGCGCTCGTTCGTGCTGGCGGAAAGCGACGTCGTGGTGCTGATCGGCGCGCGCCTGAACTGGCTCCTGTCGCACGGCAAGGGCAAGACCTGGGGTGAGCCGAAGCAATTCGTCCAGGTCGACATTTCGCCGACCGAAATCGACAGCAACGTCGCCATTGCGGCGCCGGTCATCGGCGACATCGGCTCCTGCGTCTCGGCCATGCTTGCCGGCATCGATGCCGGCTTTGGCAAGCCTGACGCCGCATGGACGGGGGCGATCGAAGCGCGCAAGCGCAAGAACCTCGAGAAGATGGCGGCAACGCTCGCGCAGAACCCGTCGCCGATGAACTTCCACAGCGCGCTTCGCGCGATTCGCGACGTGCTGAAAACGCGCCCGGACATCAACGTCGTCAATGAAGGGGCCAATACCCTCGACTACGCGCGCAGCATCATCGACATGCATGAGCCGCGCAAGCGCCTCGATTCCGGCACATGGGGAATCATGGGCATCGGGATGGGCTTTGCGATCGGCGCGGCGGTCACTAGCGGCAAGCAGGTCGTCGCGATCGAGGGCGACAGCGCGTTCGGCTTCAGCGGCATGGAACTGGAGACCATCTGCCGCTACGACCTGCCCGTTTGCACCATCGTATTCAACAACAACGGTGTCTATCGCGGCACCGACGTGAACCCGACCGGGGGCAAGGATGTCGCGCCTACCGTATTCGTCAAGGGCGCACGCTACGACAGGATGATCGAGGCATTCGGCGGCATCGGCTTCCACGCGACGACGCCGGAAGAGCTGACCGACGCCCTGCTCAAAGCCATCGAATGCGGCAAACCGACGCTCATCAACGCAGTCATCGACGAAGCCGCGGGCACCGAGAGCGGCCGGTTGACGAATCTCAACCCGCAAAGCGCGGCAATGAAGAAATGACGTTTGCCATCCCAGGAGATTTCAAGTGACTAAGCCCCTCGACGGTATCAAGATCATCGACTTCACCCATGTTCAGGCCGGTCCTGCCTGTACCCAGATGCTGGCCTGGTTCGGCGCCGATGTGATCAAGGTCGAACGTCCCGGCGCCGGCGACGTGACGCGCAACCAGTTGCGCGACATCCCGAATGTCGATGCGCTGTACTTCACGATGTTGAACAGCAACAAGCGCTCGCTTACGCTGGATACGAAGAAGCCCGAAGGCAAGGAAGTGCTGGAGCGGCTGGTTCGCGAATCAGATGTGCTGGTGGAGAACTTCGGTCCGGGCGCACTCGACCGGATGGGGTTCTCGTGGGAGCGGCTCAAGGAGCTCAATCCGAAAATGATCGTCGCGTCGGTCAAAGGCTTCAGCGACGGCCATCACTACGACGACCTGAAGGTCTATGAAAACGTCGCCCAATGCGCAGGCGGCGCCGCATCGACCACCGGCTTCTGGGACGGCCCGCCGACGATCAGCGCCGCAGCGCTCGGTGACAGCAACACGGGCATGCACCTTGCGATCGGCATTCTGACTGCGCTGATCGGGCGAGCCAAAACCGGAAAAGGTCAAAAGGTGGCCGTGTCGATGCAGGACAGCGTGCTGAACCTGTGCCGCGTCAAGCTGCGCGACCAGCAGCGTCTCGAGCGGGTCGGCTACCTCGAGGAGTATCCGCAGTATCCGCACGGCACGTTCAGCGATGTCGTGCCGCGCGGCGGCAACGCCGGCGGCGGCGGCCAGCCGGGCTGGGTGCTGAAGTGCAAGGGCTGGGAAACGGACCCCAACGCGTATATCTACTTCACCATCCAGGGCCACGCGTGGGAGCCGATCTGCCGGGCGCTCGGCAAGCCCGAATGGATTGATGACCCCGCTTACAAGACCGCCGAGGCGCGTCAGCCGCACATTTTCGAAATCTTCGCGACGATCGAGGCATGGCTGGCCGACAAGACCAAGTTCGAAGCGGTGGACATCCTGCGCAAGTTCGATATTCCGTGCGCGCCGGTGCTGACGATGAAGGAACTTGCCAACGATCCGTCGCTGCGCGCGAGCGGCACGATCGCGGAAGTCCCGCACAAGGAGCGCGGCACCTATCTTACGGTGGGCAGCCCGATCAAGTTCTCCGAACTCAAGCCCGAAATCACCGCTTCGCCGCTGCTGGGCGAGCACACCGAGGAGGTACTGGCAGGCCTCGGATATAGCAAGGAGCAGATTTACAACTTGCGGGAGGTCAAGGCCGTCTAGCCGTGCAGGCCAGCACAGCCAGGCCTGTACGGGGGAATCATCCCGAAAACCGCACGATCGGCGTCCGAACCGGGCGCCGTCCTGTGCCGAACACGACAGTCATCTCCAACTCGGGTACCGCCATGCAAAAAGCAGTCATCGATTTCGAGCAAATAGTCAAGGCCATCGGCGACGCGATCATCGTCTCGGATCCTCGCGGGGCCATCACCCTGTGGACCCCCGCGGCCGAGCGCATGTTTGGATTCGCGCAAAGCGAGGCGCTCGGGCGGTCGCTCGACCTCATCATTCCGGAGCGCCTGCGGGGCCGTCATTGGGACGGCTATCACAAGACGATGGCTACCGGGCAGACACGTTACGGCAACGACGTGCTGCGGGTGCCCGCCGTGCATAAGGATGGGCGCGCGATGTCGATTGCATTTACGGTCGCCTTGCTGCATTCGCCACAGGGGGAGCTGACCGGGATCGTGGCGCTGATTCGCGACGAAACGAGCCGTTTCCAGGAAGAGCGCAATTTGCGCAAGCGCCTGGCGGAATTGCAAGTCCAGGCTGGAGCCTGACGCTGTGCGCTGCCGTCTTGCCAGGCTCGCCGCTGCCGCGCTTGCGGCGCGAGGAAACTGCGAAACGCCCCGCATTGAACGCTCGAGTGACGAGCACCCGTGAGGTATCCCATGCACATAGAGGTTCTTGGACAATACAGGATCGAATTGTCCGCCATGCAAATGATCCACAACGGTGGATGGGCTGCCTACGCGGCGGTTCGCCTGCTTGCGCACGATTCGCGGAAAAAGCCGGATCTCCTTCCGTACCAGCGGGTTGTCGACGAGAAAGTCTTTGAAAGCGAAGCGGCGGCCATAGCCGGCGCCCGAGACGCCGCGATGGCGCTGCTGCGATCGAATCATCAGTAACACTAACAACGCTGTCGCGACGCAATCCTTGATGCGTTCACGATCGGTCGGCCTCGCGCGAATGCTGGTCGGGCGGGGACCTATAAAAGTCAATTCGGAGACAGGAAATGGGCAAGGCTCTGGACGGCGTGCGCGTCCTCGATTTCACGCACGTGCAATCGGGCCCGACGTGCACGCAACTGCTGGCGTGGTTCGGCGCTGACGTGATCAAGGTGGAGCGGTCGGGCTCGGGCGACATCACGCGCGAGCAACTGCGCGATATCCCTGACGCCGACAGCCTCTACTTCACGATGCTCAATCACAACAAGCGCTCGGTCACGATCGACGCGAAGCATCCGGAAGGCAAGCGGGTGCTGGAAGCATTGATCCGGAAATGCGACGTGCTGGTGGAGAACTTCGCGCCGGGCGTGCTCGACCGGATGGGCTTTACGTGGCAGCACATCCAGGCGCTCAATCCGCGGATGATCGTAGCGTCGGTGAAGGGCTTTGGCCCGGGGCCATTCGAAGACTGCAAGGTCTACGAGAACGTTGCGCAATGCGTGGGCGGCGCGGCGTCGACCACGGGCTTCGACGACGGGCCGCCTGTCGTGACCGGTGCACAGATAGGAGACAGCGGCACCGGCCTCCATCTCGCGCTCGGCATTGTCACGGCGCTATATCAGCGCCAGACGACCGGACGCGGGCAGAAGGTGCTCGCCGCGATGCAGGACGGTGTGCTCAACCTGTGCCGCGTGAAGCTGCGCGACCAGCAGCGGCTCGAGCGCACGGGCGTGATGAAGGAGTATCCGCAATATCCGAACGGCAAGTTCGGCGACGCAGTACCACGCGCGGGCAATGCGTCGGGCGGCGGTCAGCCGGGCTGGATCCTGAAGTGCAACGGATGGGAGTCGGATCAGAACGCCTATATCTATTTCATCGCGCAAGCGCCGGTCTGGCCGAACATCTGCAGCCTGATCGGCAAGGAGGACTGGATCACCGATCCCGACTACGCAACGCCTGCTGCCCGCTTGCCGCACCTGAAGGAAATCTTCGCGGAGATCGAGCGCTGGACGATCACGAAGACGAAATTCGAGGTCATGGCGATCCTCAACAAGTACCACATTCCGTGCGGACCGATCCTGTCGATGAAAGAGATTGCCGAAGATCAGTCGTTGCGCGAAACAGGCACGATCGTCGAAGTCGATCACCCCGTGCGCGGCAAGTATGTGACGGTCGGCAACCCGATCAAGCTGTCCGACAGCCCCACTGAAGTCACGCGCTCGCCGCTCCTCGGCGAACACACCGACGAGGTGCTGGCCGAATTCGGCTTTGACGGGGAGAAGATCGCACATTTGCGTGCCGTCGGTGCGATCTGACCGCATCGGCGACGCATCGTCATGGCGATGCCTGAAAAATCACGTATAGGAGACACCCGATGACTTCGTGGGTACGCTTTGAGCGAGCCGACGGCCAACCTGGCTTCGGCATGCTGCAGAACGATCGCATCACCGAGTACGACGGAAACATGTTCGATGATCCGGTCCGGACCGACACGCACTTGAGGCCGGGCGAGGTAACGCTGCGCAGTCCTTGCGTGCCGACCAAGGTTGTCGCGCTGTGGAACAACTTTCATGCGCTGTCCGAGAAACTCGGCAAGGCGGCGCCGTCTCATCCGCTGTTCCTGATCAAGCCGCCGTTGTCGGCGGCCGGTCCGGGCGAATTCATCCGGCGTCCGAAGAGCTATGCAGGCAAGATTGCCTACGAAGGCGAGCTCGGCATCGTGATCGGCAAGCGTTGCAGCAACGTGTCGGTCGAAGCGGCCGCGCAACACATCTTTGGCTTTACCTGCGTCAATGACGTAACGGCTGCCGAATTGCTGAACGAGGACCCGAATTTTGCTCAATGGTGCCGCTCGAAGGGCTTCGATACGTTCAGCTGCATCGGCCCTGTCATCCGGACCGATTTCGACTGGCGCGGCGCGCGCGTGGTGACACGGCTCGATGGTGTCGAGCGACAGAACTATCTGCTGGCCGACATGATCTTCACTCCCGAAGAGCAGGTGAGCCTGATCTCGCAAGACATGACGTTGATGCCCGGCGACGTGATTGCGTGCGGCACGTCGCTCGGTGTCGGATCGATCAAGGACGGCTCGACGGTCGAAGTGTCGATCGACGGGATCGGTGCGCTGTCGAACGCGCTGCGAGCAGGGAACTGACATGGCCAGGACAATTGCGGTACCACGCGAGATCCATGCGGGGGAGCGCCGTGTCGCGGCGACGCCCGAGACAGTGGGTCAACTGCTGAAGCTGGGCTTTGCGGTGAGCGTCGAGGCAGGCGCGGGCGAGCGGGCCGCGTTCGATGACGACGCGTACCGTGCTGCGGGTGCGCAGGTGATCAGCGATACGCAGACGCTGTGGGCCCGCGCCGATCTCGTCATCAAGGTTCGTGCGACGGAGCTTCATCCGGTGCTCGGCGTCGACGAAGCGATGCTGCTGAAGCAGGGCGCCACGCTGATCAGTTTCGTCTGGCCGGCTCAGAACCCGGCGCTGCTCGATCGTCTCGCCGAGCGCGGCGCGAGCGTGCTGGCGATGGACTGCGTGCCGCGCATTTCACGCGCGCAGAAACTCGATGCGCTCAGCTCGATGGCGAACATGGCGGGCTACCGCGCGGTGATCGAAGCCGCACATCATTTCGGGCGCCTGTTCACCGGACAGATCACCGCAGCCGGCAAAATGCCGCCCGCGAAGGTGCTGGTGATCGGCGCGGGTGTCGCAGGACTCGCGGCGATAGGCGCGGCGCGGGGGCTGGGCGCGATCGTGCGCGCATTCGACACGCGGCCCGAGGTCGAGCAGCAGGTTCAAAGCATGGGCGCCGAATTTCTCGGGCTGAACCTGGACGAGGAAGGTAGCGGCGGCGGCGGCTACGCGAAGGAAATGAGTGCGAAGTTCATCGAAGCAGAGATGGCGCTCTTTGCCGCTCAGGCGAAGGAGGTCGACATCATCGTCACGACCGCGCTGATTCCGGGCAAGCCGGCGCCGAAGCTGATTACTGCTGCGATGGTGAACAGCATGCGGCCGGGCAGCGTGATCGTCGACATGGCCGCCGAACAGGGCGGCAACTGCGAGCTCACGCAGCCCGGACAAGCGGTGTCCATGCATGGCGTGACAATCATCGGTCACACCGATCTGCCGAGCCGGATGGCGACCCAGTCGAGCCAGCTATACGCGACCAATATTCGCCACCTGCTGACCGACATGACACCGCAGAAAGACGGCGAACCGCGCATCGACATGAATGACGATGTGATGCGCGGTGCGACGGTCGTGTATCAAGGCAACATCAGCTGGCCCGCGCCGCCGCCGAGGCAGCCCGCAATCGCGCCGCACCGGCCGCAGCCGGTCGCGAAGCATGCGGCGAGCCCTGCCGATTCAGCGGCGCCTGCCGAGGCCACACGTCGCTCCAGGTCCATCGCGCCATTGCTGTTCGCAATCGCTGCCATTGCGCTGCTTGCGCTGGGCGCAGTCGCACCGTCGACGTTCGTCGCTCATCTGACGGTGTTCGTGCTGGCGGTGTTCGTCGGCTATCACGTTGTCTGGAACGTGACGCCTGCGTTGCATACGCCGTTGATGAGCGTGACCAACGCGATCAGCGGAATCATCGTGATCGGCGCACTGATGCAATTCGGCGCATCAAGCGTGCTCGTCAGCGTGCTGAGCGGTACTGCGTTGCTTGTTGCGATGATCAACATCGCGGGCGGGTTTCTCGTGACCCGGCGCATGTTGAGAATGTTCCAGCGAAGCTGAGGAGCGGCCATGTTGAATGGAATTGGAAATATTGCGTATCTGGGGGCCAGTGCGCTGTTCATCCTGAGCCTGCGCGGACTGAGTCATCCGACGACCGCTCGCCGCGGCAACGTCTACGGCATGACCGGCATGATGATCGCGGTGCTGGCGACGTTGTTGATCGTGCAAGGCGCCGGGCTGGAGATCGTGCTCGCGGCGTCGGCGGCAGGCGCGGGGGTGGGGGCATTGCTCGCTCGGCGCGTCGAGATGACGCAAATGCCCCAACTGGTTGCCGTGCTGCACAGCTTTGTCGGGCTGGCGGCGGTGCTGATCGGCTTCACGAACTACGTGATGCCGGCTTCCCGGTCTGGAGGAGCGGAGTGGATCATTCATGGGACGGAGATCTACCTGGGCGTCTTTATCGGCACCATCACGTTCGCAGGGTCCGTCGTCGCGTTCCTGAAGCTGCAGGGCACGATCAGCGGCAAGCCGCTCGTCCTGCCAGGCAGGCATGCGTTGAACCTGATCGTGCTCGCAATCTGCGTCGCCGTCGGCTACCGGTTCCTCACCGCGGCCTCGAACGAAGACGGCATCCGCGCACTGCTCGAAATGACCTTGCTTGCTGCGGCGCTCGGCGTGCACCTGGTGATGGCGATTGGCGGCGCCGACATGCCGGTCGTCGTGTCGATGCTGAACAGCTACTCGGGCTGGGCGGCCGCGGCCACCGGCTTCATGCTGAGCAACGACCTGTTGATCACGACTGGCGCGCTCGTCGGCGCGAGCGGCGCGATCCTCAGCTACATCATGTGCCGTGCGATGAACCGCAGTTTCATCTCAGTCATTCTCGGCGGCTTCGGTGCAGCGAGCGCGGCGAGTTCGGCCGACGTCGCGGGCGAGGTCGTGCCTACCACGGTCGATGAAGTCGGCGCGATCCTGCGCGATGCGGCCGAGGTGATCATCGTACCGGGCTACGGCATGGCCGTCGCACAGGCGCAGACGACGATCAGCGAAATTACGCGCAAGCTCAACGGACTGGGGGTCCGGGTGCGGTTCGGCATCCATCCTGTCGCGGGACGGCTGCCGGGGCATATGAACGTGCTGCTGGCCGAAGCAAAGGTGCCCTACGACATCGTGCTCGAAATGGATGAAATCAACGACGACTTCGCCAACACGGACGTCGTACTCGTGATCGGCGCGAACGACATCGTCAATCCGGGTGCCCTCGAGGATCCGGCCAGCCCGATCGCCGGCATGCCGGTGCTCGAGGTGTGGAAGGCACGCACGGTGGTCGTGTCCAAGCGCAGCATGGCAACCGGCTATGCCGGCGTCGACAACCCGCTGTTCTACAAGGAAAACACACGAATGCTGTTCGGCGACGCGAAAGGGAGCGTCGACGCATTGCTCAAGCAGCTCGGCGCCTGACGGACCGGTGCCATGACCCCGGCACTCGACAGTCACGGCGTCTCGCGATCGTGCGGCGCGGCCGGTCTGGCATGCCATCAGACGTGTCGCGCGCCATTCATTTCATACCGGTGATCGATCATGCTCCGTCAACGCAAAGCAAAGATTGTTGCAACCCTCGGCCCCGCGACCGCCGATCTTCAAACGGTCACGCAATTGTTTAGCGCCGGTGTGGACGTGTTCCGTCTGAATTTCAGTCACGGTTCGCACGACGATCATCGGCGACGATATGAGCTGGTGCGCGAGGTCGAACATAGCTCGGGCAGACCCGTTTCGGTGCTGGCAGACATGCAGGGTCCGAAACTGCGTGTCGGCCAGTTCGCCGCAGGCAAGGTGACGCTCGCGGCCGGTGAATGTTTCGTGCTCGACCGGAACCCGGTGCATGGCGACGTCGACCGGGTGCACCTGCCTCATCCGGAACTGTTCGAGGTGGTCGCGGGAGGGCAGTCGCTGCTTCTCGATGACGGAAAGCTGCGCCTGGAAGTGCTCGACAACGACGGCGAGAGAATCCGGACGCGCGTGATGCACGGTGGCGTCTTGTCGGATCGCAAGGGTGTCAACGTTCCCGACACCATTCTGCCGATTCCCGTCCTGACCCGGAAAGACCGGATCGACCTGGAGTTTGCGTTGTCGCTTGGCGCAGACTGGATCGCGCTGTCCTTCGTGCAGCGCCCCGAAGACCTGATCGACGCGCGCGCGCTCATCGGCGAGCGCGCGGGGCTCATGGTCAAGCTGGAAAAGCCCGCGGCGCTCGATCGGCTCGACGAGATCGTGAGCGCCGCGGACGCCGTGATGGTTGCGCGCGGCGACCTGGGCGTCGAGCTTCCCCCGGAGCGTGTGCCCGGCGTGCAGAAGCGCATTCTTCGCTCGTGCCGCAACCGTGGCAAACCCGTCATCATCGCCACGCAGATGCTCGAATCGATGATATCCGCTCCGGTGCCCACGCGCGCAGAGGCATCGGATGTCGCGACGGCCATCTACGATGGCGCGGACGCCGTCATGCTGTCCGCAGAATCGGCAAGCGGCGCTTATCCCGTGCAGGCTGTTGCGATGATGGACCGGATTGTCCGCGAGGTAGAGCAGGATCCACTCTATAGGGGCCTGCTCGACGCACAGCACGAACTCCCGCTGCACACGCCCGGGGACGCGATCTGTGCCGCGCTGCGGGATGTCGCGCAGACGATTTCCGCCGTTGCCGCCGTCACGTATACGACTTCCGGGCACACGAGCCTGCGGGCAGCCCGGCAGCGCCCGATCGCGCCGATTCTCAGCATCACGCCGAAGCTGTCTACCGCGAGGCGCCTCGCACTGACCTGGGGTGTGCATTCCACGGTCAGCCCTGATGTCGAATCGGTCGACGAGATGGTGAGCGCCGCGTGCGGGATCGCGATGCAAGAGGGTTTTGCGCGTTCCGGGGACCATGTGGCGATCGCCGCTGGTTTCCCGTTCGGCGAGCCGGGCACAACGAACATGTTGCGCATTGCCAAGGTGTGACGCGATGCTGCGGATTACTCGTCGGGTTCCCCCGGGGTTGTTCGGCGGCCGCGAGCCGCGCTTTCATTCTTTATGGAGTCCAGATGCATAAGGAGTTTATAACCAAGACGATAAGTAATATTGATTATCGTTAATGGGTCAGGGCGGCGATCATGTTTGGCAAGCAAATCGTCGATGCCCGGTCGCACATTGCGCCATGTGCTGCATGACCGAACCGAGCAGCCCGACAGTGTGCCAGTCGGGCGAGCGAATCAATAAACAATGGATGGAGACAGAGATCGTGACTCAAACCTACACGGCCGCCGGCAGCTATACGGCCAGGCGACATAACCGGTGGGTCCAGCTGGCAGCCGGCATCGTCTGCATGGGGCTGGTCGCCAACCTGCAGTACGCGTGGACCCTCTTTGTCGTCCCGATGGATGCAAGACATCACTGGGGGCAGGCGGCCATCCAGCTTGCGTTTTCCATTTTTGTCGTCACGGAGACCTGGCTGGTCCCCGTCGAAGGTTGGCTGGTCGACAGGTTCGGTCCCCGCCCGGTCGTGATCGGGGGCTCGATCTGCGCAGCACTGGGCTGGGTTCTCGATGCCTACGCCCCGAGCTTGCCGGTGCTTTACGCCGCCGCCGTCATTTCCGGCATCGGAGCGGGATGCGTTTATGGAACGTGCGTGGGCAACGCCCTCAAGTGGTTTCCGGACCGGCGCGGGCTGGCCGCCGGCCTGACTGCGGCTGGATTCGGCGCTGGCGCTGCGCTGACGGTTATCCCGATCTCCAACATGATCCAGCGTTCCGGCTACGAGCATGCGTTTGTCTTTTTCGGGCTGCTCCAGGGCGGCTGCATTCTGCTGCTCGCGATCTTGCTCGTGCGTCCGAAGCCGCCGGCTCATGCAGCGGGGCTGAAGCGCATCGTCGCAACCAAGACCGACTACACGACGAAGCAAATGGTGCGCGCGCCGCTCTTTTGGGTCATGTACGCGATGTTCGTATGCGTGGCTGCGGGCGGCATCGTCGCCACCGCGCAGATCGGTCCGATCGCCAAGGAATACGGATTTTCGGCAATGCCGGTCAGCGTATTCAGCGTGACGTTGCCGCTGCTGACAATGACGCTGTCGATCAACAATCTGTGCAATGGCTTCACGCGCCCGCTGTGCGGCTTCATCTCCGACCGGATCGGCCGTGAGAACACCATGTTCATCACTTTCACCGGCGAAGGCGCGGCATTGTTGGGACTGATGTACTTCGGGCACAACCCCTACCTGTTCATGATGTGTTCCGCAATCGTATTCCTCTGCTACGGCGATATCTTCTCGAACTTTCCGGCGACCTGCGCCGATACGTTCGGCGCCAAATACGCAGCGGGCAACGCCGGCACGCTTTACACGGCGAAGGGGACGGCCGCCATCCTGGTCCCCGTCGCTTCGCTGTTGTCTGCGTACGGCGGGTGGAACTCGGTGTTCGTTTTCTTCGCGTGCATCTCGTTGCTGGCGGGCCTGGCGGCGAAGCTCGTCCTGTATCCGATGCGGCGCCGCTGGATTCTTGACTCGGCCGAGCCCGGCAATGCGTTGGCAAAGCGCTTTCAGGCATCGCTCGGCAGTTCGCGTGAATGAGTGCTGCTGAAGGTGCGCTCGCTGACGGATCGCAATGTCCGGCAGGTAAGTGAAGTCTTCCCAACGCCGCTTGGCAGGAAAGGATCATGGTCCATCTCGAAGAGTTGATTGAACGTCATGTCAGCTGCGGAAGGTCGCTCGTCGCGATCCTGCACGCGATCCAGGACGATGCAGGCTACGTGCCGCCGGGCTGCGTCGCACCGCTCGCGAAGGCGCTGAACCTGTCGCGCGCCGAGGTGCATGGCGTCCTCACGTACTACCACCACTTCCGCACCGCACCG
>NZ_JBSAXD010000028.1:0-114404 GCF_053427715.1 Burkholderia sp. MR1-5-21 | reverse complement strand
AACGGCAGCGGATTGCGCGACCAGATGATCATCGCGGCGGTCTGCAGCAGGATCGACACGCCGATCGCGGTGATCAGCGGTGCGAGACGCGGCGCGCGGCGCAGCGGCCGGTATGCGACCCGCTCGATCGTGAAGCCGACCACTGCGCACACGGCCGCCGCGATGCCGAGGCCGATCGTCAGCGTCGCGACGTTGCCGAGCCCGGGGAAGTGGTTCTGCAGCACTGTGATCGCCGACAGCGCGACCATCGCACCGATCATTAGTACGTCCGCATGTGCAAAGTTGATGATGCCGAGAATGCCGTACACCATCGTGTAACCCAACGCGATGATCGCGTACACACTGCCGAGCACCAGCCCGTTGAGGATCTGCTGTATGAGAATGTCCACCGACGCTCCATAGCGCCCCACTTGTCGGGGCAAATTGAACGAACCCGCCAGCGCCAATCGCTGACATAACAACGCAAGACGAACCCCTTCCCGGAAGCACGCCAACAGGGCTACCGAAACGCCCTCCCGCTCCCTGGCCGCGCCCCTCCTTCGCCCTCAAAAATCTCCGAAAAAAATACTTTTTGCAAACTTTTCGCGTCGCGTATAGTTGCGTACAGGGGTTGACGCGAGCCATCACCCAGCACCACAATAAAAGACAAACACCTTATAAAACAGCATCTTATGCGTCACAAACGCAATATCACGAGGTGCTCCAGCGGAAAATTAATTTGTCTCTGTTGACAGCACTGTAAGACGTCACTCATCATATGTCAACGAACAAAAAGACAGCCACTCGGCGCACGTCGGAGACCGTGTGCGGGGTTGACAAGGATCGTGATGGGCAGCCTCTACGCCCCCACCACAATCCGGTGTTCGTAAATCGCGAATCCGCCTGGCATACGCCAGGCGCATGCAATGGTTTAAACAGGAGAGTCATGGTGGCCAGTCACGACAAGGCACGAGTCGGTGTTGATATCGGCGGAACCTTTACCGATGTCGCGCTTGAACTCGGTGGAAAGCTCTTTTCCACCAAGGTCCTTACGGATTACACGGCGCCCGAGCGCGCGATCATCAAAGGCGTCAGCATCGTCGCAAGCAAGGCCGGCATCGAGCTGAAGGACATCGGCGTCATCATTCACGGCACGACGCTTGCCACGAATGCGCTGATCGAGCGACGCGGCGCCAGGACGGCCTTCATCACGACGGAAGGATTTCGCGACACCATCGAGATGCGAACTGAAAACCGGTTCGAGCAATACGATCTGAACATCAAGCTCCCGCCGCCCCTTATCGAACGCTGTGACCGCTTCACGCTGAGCGAGCGCATCGATGCGCAAGGCGGCATTCTGCTCGCGCCGACCGACGTAAAAATCAACAGCGTCGTGGATCGCATCGAGCAAGGCGGGTACGAGAGCGTCGCCATCGGCTTCATCCACGCCTATGTCAACGGCGTGCATGAGCGCATGATGCGCGACGCAATCGAGAAGCGACTGCCAAATGTCTCGGTATCGATTTCGAGCGAAGTCTCGCCGCAGATCCGCGAATTCGAGCGCTTCAACACGGTCTGCGCGAACGCGTACGTCCGCCCGATCATGAAGTCGTATCTGGATCGCCTGCTTGGCCAGGTTCGGGCGGCCGGCGCCGTGTGCCCCATCTTCATCATTCACTCGGGCGGCGGCATCGTGTCGATCGAGAGCGCATCGGAATTCCCGGTGCGTCTCGTCGAATCGGGACCCGCTGGCGGTGCAATCTTCGCCGCAAATATTGCCGCGCGATACAGCCTGGACACCGTGCTGTCGTTCGACATGGGCGGCACCACGGCCAAGATCTGCCTGATCGACGACTTCACGCCCACGACCGCCAACACCTTTGAAGTCGCGCGCACTTACCGCTTCAAGAAGGGCAGCGGCATGCCGATTTCGATTCCGGTCGTCGAGATGGTGGAAATCGGCGCGGGCGGCGGCTCGATTGCCTCGCTCGACGTCATGAGGCAGATCCGTGTCGGCCCGCATAGCGCCGCGTCGGAACCCGGCCCCGCCTGCTACCAGCGTGGCGGCATGCAACCGACGGTGACAGACGCGGATCTTCTGCTCGGTCGTCTCGACCCGAACAACTTTGCCGGCGGTTCCATCCCGTTGTCGACCGACAACGCTTCGCGCGCGATGCTCGACGACATCGGCGCAGCGCTGTCGCTCAGCGCAGAAGAAGCGGCGTACGGCGTCGCCGAAGTCGTCGACGAGAACATGAGCAATGCCGCCCGCGTGCACGCGGTCGAAAGCGGCAAGGACATCGGCGACTACACGATGATCACGTTCGGCGGCGCCGGTCCGCTGCACGCGGCGCGACTGTGCGAGAAGAGCGGCATCGGGAAATTCATCGTGCCGCCCGGCGCTGGCGTCGGTTCGGCGATCGGATTCCTGCGCGCTCCGTTCGGGTACGAAAGCGTTCGCAGCGCAAGCATGCGCTTCAACGACTTCGACGCGAACGCACTCAACGAGATCGTCGAGCAGCTCGGCACCGAGGCGATCCACTTTGCGCGCCAGGGTTCGGGCGACGTCGAACCGGTAGTCGACGTGAAGGCCTTCATGCGATATGTCGGTCAGGGATGGGAGATCCCCATCGCGATTCCCTATCGCCAGTTCGGCGCAGACGATCGCGCCAACTTCTCCGAGCTGTTCACGAAGGCCTATACCCAGTTCTTCGGTCGACCGATCGACGGGCTCGATATCGAGATCGTGAGCTGGGCAGTCAAGGCAAGCTCGCCCCTGCCGCCGGTGGAGCGCCTGCAATGGGTCGATAGCCTCGATCCGGTCAGCGCAGCGAAGTCTCGCAAGATCTTCGACGCAGCGCTACATCAATTCGTCGATGCTGCCATTGTCGAGCGCGACACGCTGGGCGTGGGTGAAACGGTCGTCGGTCCGGCCATCATCGTCGAACCCGAGACCTCGACCCTCGTTACGTCCTCGTTCAACGCCACAGTACAACCCGACGGCTGTTTGCTCGTGACGTCCAAAGCATTGACTGCTGCTACTGCGAATCAGGAGTAATCATGTCCCTCAACAATATCGACACCATCCACATGCAGGTCATGTGGAACCGCCTGATCTCCGTCGTCGAGGAACAGGCAATGGCCCTGATCCGCACCGCGTTCAGCACCAGCGTGCGCGAAGCAGGCGACCTGTCCGCCGGTATCTTCGACAAGCGCGGACGCATGCTCGCGCAAGCGGTCACCGGCACGCCGGGTCACGTCAATACGATGGCGGAAGCCGTCGAGCACTTCATGAACGAGATCGGCGTCGACCGGATGTACGAAGGCGACGTCTATCTGACCAACGATCCGTGGCGGGGAACGGGGCACCTGCACGACTTCACGGTCGTCTCCCCGTCATTTCTCGACGGCGAACTGATCGGCTACTTCGCCAGCACCGCGCACGTGGTGGATATCGGCGGCCGCGGGTTCGGCCCGGATTCGCGCGAGGTCTACGAGGAAGGCCTCTTTGTCCCGATCATGAAGCTGATCGAACGCGGGAATGTCAATCGCGACCTCGTCAACATTATTCGCAACAACGTTCGCGAAGCGGACAAGGTCGTCGGCGACCTCTACGCCCTCGCCTCCTGCAACGAAACGGGCCACAAACGTCTGCTCGAAATGCTGAAGGAGTTCGGACTCAAGGATGTCGAAGGCATCGGCGAGTTCATTCTCGCGCGCAGCCGGGAAGCGACGCTCGAACGGATCGCCGCGCTTCCGAAGGGCACGCAGGCCAACGAAATGACGCTCGACGGCTACGACACGCCTGTCAGGCTGAACGTCACGCTGACGGTCGCCGACGATCACCTGCTCGCCGATTTCGCGGGATCGTCGCCAGCCAGCCCGTTCGGCATCAACGTGCCGCTGCTGTATGCGAAAGCCTACGCGTGCTATGGCCTGAAGTGCATCATCGCGCCGGAAGTGCCGAACAACGCGGCGTCGCTCGAACCGTTCCGCGTGCGGGCGCCGGCCGGCTGCATCCTGAATGCGCAACGCCCGAGTCCGGTTGCAGTGCGGCACGTGCTCGGCCACTTCGTTCCGGATCTGGTTCTCGGCGCACTCGACAAGATCCTGCCGAACCGCGTGCCGACCGAAGGCTCCGGCGCGCTCTGGAATCTGCACGTGAGCGCCCGGCCGGCACGCGAGGATTCGGGCCTCGAGGGCGCAGAGATCCTGATGTTCAACAGCGGTGGTACCGGCGCCCGGGCCGAACTGGACGGTTTGTCGGCGACGGCATTTCCGAGCGGCGTCCATGCGATGTCGGTCGAAGCGACCGAACAGGTCGGGCCGATCGTCGTGTGGCGCAAGGAGATGCGCTCCGGCTCGGGGGGCGCGGGCAAGCACCGTGGCGGTCTCGGCCAGATCGTCGAAATCGGGCCGCGCACCGGCTATCAATTCCGCTTCAACGCGATGTTCGACCGCATCGACCACCCCGCTCGCGGCCATGCCGGCGGCAAACCCGGCGCGGCCGGCCAGGTCACGTTGTCTGACGGGACGAAGATGAAGGGCAAGGGCACGCAGGCAGTCGGCGAATATCAGCGTGTCGTGCTGTCGCTGCCCGGCGGCGGCGGCGTCGGTTCGCCGGAGCAACGCAGCAAGGAAGAACTGCTGCGGGACATTCGCAACGAATACATCTCGGAAGCGCAGTTGCGCGACGACTACGGCATCACGCTCGACGCATTGAATGCGTCGGTCACCCAATAAGGAGCAGCCCCATGACTGACATCACCAAACCGCCGTTCAAAAACCTTCTGATCACGGGCGCGGGCGGTGCGCTGGGCTCCGTGCTGCGCGAGACGCTGCGCCCGTACGCCGAAACGCTGAGCCTGAACGCTCGCCAGTCGCTCGGCGACGTGCGCGAGGGGGAAAAGCACTTCATCTGCGATCTCGCCGATCGCGACGCGGTGTTCGAGATGCTGAAAGGTGTCGACATGGTTATCCATATGGGTGGCGCACCGCGCGAAAACACGTTCCAGGTCATCCTCGACTCGAACATCGTCGGCAGCTACAACATTTATGAAGGTGCGCGCCAGGCGGGCGTGAAACGCGTCATCTACGCAAGCTCCGTGCATGCGATCGGCTTCTACGAATGCACGCAGACGATCGATTCGAACGTGCCGCAGCGGCCCGACAGCCTGTACGGCGTCAGCAAGACCTTCGTCGAAAACCTGTCGCGCTACTACTTCGACAAATTCGGCATCGAATCCGTCTGCCTGCGGATCGGTTCGTGCTTCCCGAAGCCCGTCGACCGCCGCATGCTCGCGACCTGGCTTTCGTACGACGACTTTTCGCACCTGTGCATCCAGTCGCTGATGACGCCGAGCGTCGGCCATATGATCGTGTACGGCAATTCGAACAACAGCGCCAACTTCTGGGACAACACGCAGGCCGCCTATCTGGGCTATCGCCCGAAAGACACGGCCGACGTCTATCGCTCGGAGGTGTACGCGAACACGGGCGTGCCCGACCCGCGTCATCCCGCCGTCCGCTTCCAAGGCGGTCAGTTCGCGGCTGATGGTCACTTCGAGGATCCGAAGGTCGACTGAGCACCTCGACCGGGCACGACATTTTTGGAAGGCAAAGAGATGGCACAGCAAGCAGCGAAGGCTCACTATGACGTCGTCATCGTGGGTGGTGCGGTAGTCGGGAGCGCGACGGCTTATTTCCTCGCGAAGAATCCCGATTTCAAGGGCTCGGTGCTCGTCGTCGAGCGCGATTGGACCTATGCGCAGTCTGCGACAGCTTTGTCGAGCGCATCGATTCGGCAGCAATTTTCGAATCCGCTGAATATCAAGATCTCGCAGTTCGGGACCGAGTTCATTCGCAACTTCGACGAACTCGTCGAGGTCGACGGGGAGGCCCCGGAACTCGGCTTCAAGGAAAACGGCTATCTGTATCTCGGCGATGCGAACGGCGCACCGATGTTCGAGCGCAACTACAGGACGCAGCGGGAAAACGGTGCCGACGTCGTGCTCCTCGACCCGGAGCAGCTCAAGCAGCGCTTCCCGTGGCTCAACACGAACCAGCTGATCAACGGCGTCTACGGGCAAAGCGGCGAAGGCTGGTTCGACAGTTACGGCCTGCTCCAGGGCATGCGTCGCAAGGCGCGTTCGCTCGGTATCGAGTATGTCGAGAACGAGGTGGTCGACCTCGTCCGGGAAGGATCGCGCATCACCGGCGTGAAGCTCAAGACCGGCGAAACGATCGGATGCGGCCTGATGGTGAATGCGGCTGGCACACGCGGGCCGGCAATGGCTCGACTTGCGGGCCTGGACATTCCCGTGGAACCACGCAAACGGTGCCTCTTCGTATTCGACTGCCGCACCCCGCTTGCGGGCACGGTGCCGCTCACGATCGACACGACCGGAATCTTTTTCCGGCCGGAAGGGCAATACTATCTGACGGGCTGCTATCCCGACCCGGACCCGCTCGCGGACGTCAACGACTTCGATGTCGTCCACTCGGAGTTCGACGAAGTGATCTGGCCAGCACTTGCCGAACGCATCCCAGCATTCGAAGCCATCAAGGTCGTCAACTCGTGGGCCGGACATTACGACTTCTGCATGCTCGATCACAACGCCATCATCGGACCGCATCCGGAGGTCACGAACTTCTTGTTCGCCAACGGGTTCAGCGGTCACGGCCTGCAGCAATCTCCCGCGGTCGGCCGTGGTCTCAGCGAGCTGATCACCTATGGCGAGTACCGGTCGCTCGATCTCGGGCCGCTAGGCTACGAACGCGTCGTCGAGAATCGGCCGTTCCTCGAGGAAGGCGTGATTTGAATTCGCTGCGACACAGGAAAAAGGCAAGACCATGAATGCTCAACCGTACAAAGTTGCGCTCGTCACCGGCGCATCGAGCGGCATCGGACGTGCAATTGCACACCGGCTGGCCAGGGACGGCGTCAAGATCTACGCACTCGGACGCGACGCCGCCGCACTCGACTCACTGGCGAATGAATGCAACGCGACTCCGATTGCCGTGGATTTGCAGGATACGTCGCCGTTGCAAGCGTTGTTCGAGCGCGTCGAGATTGACGTCGTCGTCAACAATGCCGGACTGCTGCCGGCGATCGCGAATTTCGCCGAATGTTCGCCGACGGACATCGACCGCATGATCGATGTCAATCTGCGAGCGCCGCTGCACATTGCCCAAATGGCCCTCGAAGGCATGCTGAGGCGCAAGCGTGGCCACCTGTTCTTCGTCGGCTCCAGCGCTGGCCGCTTTCCACATCCGAACACCGCCGTGTACGGTGCCACGAAGGCCGCGATCAGTATGTTCTGCGACTCGCTGCGCTGCGACCTGCTCGGCAGCAAGGTTCGCGTGACCGAGATCGCGCCGGGCCGGGTTCAGACGAGCCTGTATCGCACGGCGCTCGGCGAAGCCGGCGCGAACGAGAAACTGTACGACGCCTATCGCTCGATTCAGCCGGAACACATCGCCGAGCTGATTGCGACCGCCATCGCGCTTCCCGACTACGTCGACGTTTCCCGGATGGAAGTGTTCCCGACGGACCAGGCGGCGGGCGGGTCGCAAATTGTGTCGGTCAGCTAGTCACCGCTTTTAGGAATGGAGAAATCCTGATCATGAAGAACCAACGCGTTGTAATCGTCGGCGGGGCATCCGGCCTCGGCTTGTCCGTCGCAAAATTGATGCTCGCCGACGGTGTCGAGCGAATCGCGCTCATCGACAAGAACGGCCCGCTGCTCGAAGAAACCGTCCGCAACCTGACTGCCGAAGGCCACCAGGTCTTCGGCGCCGAAGGCGACATCACGCGCAGGGACTCCGCTCACGCCGTCTTCAAGCACGCGCTGGAAGCACTCGGCCGCGTGGACTGCCTCGTCAACAGCGCCGCAATCTATCCGCGTCGTCCGTTGCTCGAAATCTCGGACGACGAGTGGGACCTCGAGAACGCCGTGAACATCAAGGGCACCTATCACATGATGGTTGCCGCAATCGAGCACATGCGCGCACGTCCGAAGGTGGAAGAGCACGTCGCGGGCCGCATCGTGAACATCACGTCGGTTGACGCGTTCAAGGCGCATCCGCAGAACGGACACTATGCCGCTACGAAGGCCGCGGTCGTCAGCCTGACCAAGTCGTTTGCTCAGGAAGTTGCGAAGGATGGCATCCTGGTCAACTCGGTTGCCCCCGCTGGCTTCGCAACCGACCGCGCGAAAAAGCTCGGCTTCCTCGGCGAACTCGCGGCCGCCAATCCGCTCGGCCGGGCGGCGGAACCCGAAGAAATCGCGCAATGGGTCGTGATGATGGCGAGCAGTCGCAACACTTACGCGACCGGCGAAAACGTCATCGTCAGCGGCGGCTATATCTACGCATGACGTAAGTCAAAGGACCGACACCCGCTTCGCACGAGTCTGCGCAGCGGGCGCCTGCATCGCCGCGACTATGTTAAAGTCATAATATGTCATACGGCGCAGGTCACACACAGACAACCGGGCGCCGGCGCGGTATGCCTGCATCCGACAATTGCAGAGCCTTCCTATCCTGTGTGGAGCACCCGGAATGTCTCTGGACGCTGAAACTCTTCTGAAGAATGCTGCAAGCTCTGGCCGGCGTCGCAGCCTGACCGAGCTCGTCATTCAGGCACTGAACGACAAGATCGACCGCGGGGAATACCCGCGAGGCTCCAAACTGCCGACCGAGCCTGAACTGTGTTCGGAATTCGGCGTCAGCCGGACCGTCATTCGGGAAGCGGTCGCCTCGCTCAAGCTCGGCCGCCGCTTGATTGCACGCCACGGCGTTGGCGTGTTCGTCGCCGATGAAACGGACCCGTCGTCGGAAATGAGCTTCATCGATTCGACGACGCTGAATAACTCTATGCACGTGCTCGAGCTGCGGATCGGTGTCGAATCGGAAGGCGCAGCCTATGCGGCCCGGCGGCGATCCGAGCCTCACCTGAAAGCGCTCAAGGAAGTCTATGCGCGCATGGAGATCGTCGCGATAGACAACGATGCCGAATGTGCCCGTGCGGACTTCGAATTCCATCTGGCCGTCGCAACATGCTCGGAGAATCCCCACTTCGTGGCGATCCTGCGCTCGCTTGGCCAGGAGATCATCGGCGATCTTCGGCTGAAGCACGCGAAAGCCAATCTGAAAGAGCGCAAGACTTATATCAAGCGTATCCAACGGGAGCACGGCGACATCCTCGAAGCCATCGAACGTCAAGATGAAAGCGGCGCACGTCGAGCAATGCGGCGCCATCTGCACGAGAGCCTCGAGCGCTACCATCACTTGACGAGCAGTCGCCCGGAATAATCCGATCGGAGGCGATCGCGACAGCCCGGAATCCAGGCTGTTGCTGCATCGCCAGCCCTGTCGCCGCAGGTCAATGGCGCTCTCGCCCCAGCAGCGCAATCGCCGCCACTCGAATCGATCATCCAATCCGTTCGGCCGGAATTCAATCGCGATTGAAACGCATCGACACCCGTTACGGACAGGTACGTGTCGATCGAAGCGACGGCACGTGTGGATCGCCACACCAGCAACGATAATCAGTGGCATCCGATGTACGGCATGTCCGATCCGATTCGCTGCCAACCATTGCAGAAAAAAGGCGGCTCCCGGACCACTCGCCCGGGAGCCGTTCAAGTCTCGCTTGGAGGACGTCTCTGGAATCGGCTTTAGAACCGGTGACGCAGGCCGACAGTCACGATAGCTTGTGAACGCTTCCCGGCGTCGATGTCCATCGATCCGATCACGGCTTGTGCGGAACCCGCACCGTTCTCGCCAGTCGCATGCCCGTACGATGCCACCGTATAGACGATACCGTACAGCGTGACCGTACTTTGCGCATATGCATGCGCAGCAATCATGCCCGCTGAAACGGCCGCGGCCCTAAGATATGGATTCCTCATTTTATCTGCCAAGCCCCCTGTTTCGTTTATCTTATGTTCTAGCCACTTGCTCCGACGACGACTGCGTCACCTTGCGCTGAACCGCCGTGTCGAAGTGCTCCCTACCGAGCCGATCCCGTCAGTTCTTGATCGGTTCAACCTTGTCGCCATATGCAATGGCCTGAGGCACCCATTTTCCGCCGATCACCTTGTAGAACGTCGCGGCGGGATCCTTCATGTCACCGTTCGGCATGAATGCAATGTTTCCGGAAACGCCTTCGAACGACACCGATTTGATGAGCGGCGCGTAGACCTTGGGATCGGTCGAATTCGCCTTCTGCATCGCATTGATCAGTACCCAGGTGGCGTCATAAGCGGATGGCGAATAGGCAACGACGCCCTCGTTGTACTTCGCCTTCATCTTCTGATCGAAGGCCTTTCCTGCCTTGAGTTTGGTCAGCGGCACGCCGTAGTCCCAGGACACGGCACCTTCTGCACTCTCGCCGGCCACTTTCAGGAACGTATCGTTTTCGAAGCTGCCGCCACCGAGCAACGTTGCCCGGATACCCAACTGGCGCATCTGCTTCATCACCATGCCAGCCTGCTGATCCAGACCTGCCCAGAACACCACGTCCGGGTTGAACGACTTGATCCGGGTAAGCTGCGCGCGGAAATCGACCGCCTTGTCGGTCGTGAATTCGCGGTCGACGACCTTGCCGCCAGCGGCATTCACACCCTTGACGAACTCGTCGGCCATGCCTTGGCCGAACGCGGTCCGGTCGTCCATCACCGCGATGCTCTTGCCCTTCAGCGTCTCCACGGCCGAATGACCTGCCAGTTGCCCCATCTGGGCATCCGAATTCGTCACGCGAAACACGGTCGCGAAGCCCTGCGAGGTCAACGTCGGATTGGTCGCCGTCGGGGAGACCATCGGAATCCCGGCGTTGTAGTAGATCCGCGACGCGGGCACGCTGGTGCCTGAGTTGAAATGCCCGACGATGCCAGCGACTTTGGAGTCGACGAGTTTCTGCGCGACTTGCGACCCCATCCGCGGATCGCCCTGATCATCCTCCGCATCCAGGACGAAATGCACGGGCTGACCGCCGATCACGAGTTTCTTCGCGTTCGCGTCATCGATAGCCAGTTCGACGCCTCGCTTCAGGTCGGCCCCGTAATGCGCTGACGCCCCAGTCAGCGGCGCGGCGAAGCCAATTGTGATATCCGCGGCGCTGGCCGCATGGCTGAACGACAGTCCCGCTGTAGCCAGCGACGCAGTCATTGCAATGTACTTAACGGAAAACGAGATCTTCATACGACACCTCAGTCAATTTGAGTAGGCCAACGCCGCCACATCAATGTTTTTGTCATACAAATACATTTCGACCGCTCACGAACAGAGCAGATCTAGCGCACTCCGCCCTTCCGCGCCGCCGAATCAGCGTGGGTTGGGGAATTCCAAATCAAGCCGCGTGGGGCAGCTCAGGCATCAAAGTATTAGGTGAGACGTCATATGTCAACAACTCAAAAAAAGACCCTTGATAGGGGTTTCCATCGATGATGGGCGTCTGGATCGAATAGGGAACGGCGCACTTGCAGCGCGGGTGTCGGCTATAACTACACTCGCTGACGGGGCCGGCTTCCGCGCGCTACAACCAGGTCAACCTCGGCTGCGACTACGCGCTGCCCAAGCGCACGGACCTGTACGCGCTGTTCGGCTACCAGAAGGCGAGTGGCCGGACGCTCAACGCGAGCGGCGCGATCGTGAAGGCCGCGGCGTCGGTCGACTCGTGCGGCGTGAACTCGGGCACCGACATGCAGGAACTGGCGATCGTCGGGATCCGGCACAAGTTCCGACTGCTTCGTCCCGGCGCGGGCGCGGGCGTTGCAGCCTGCGCCGCGTCTACGCCGAAGCAGCCCGATGCCGCATCACCGGCGCTTCCCACGACTGCGACCGGTCGCGGCTCGGCGGACATCCGAATCTCGCCTTGTACACGCGAGAAAAATGCTCGATCGATTCGAAGCCGGTCGCCGCGGCGACCTGCGACACGCTCAATTCGGTCTGCTGCAACAACTGATGCGCGGTGGCGACCCGCAAGCCCAGGTAGTACTGCAATGGCGCCGTCGCAGTATGCCGCTTGAATTGCCGCTCGAGCTGCCGCGTGGACAATCCCACCGCCTGCGCGAGCGACTCGCACGATATCGGCTCCGACATCGACTCGCGCATCAGCCGGATCGCTTCCCTGACCGACTCGCTCATCGGCGCCGGAACGGTTTCCGGTTCCGCGAGCTGAACTTCGTCGGTGCCGCGCGGCCGCGCATGCAGCAGATGCCGGGAAATCTCCTGCGCCAGCGCCCGGCCGTGCTCCAGGCCGATCCATTCGAGCATCATGTCGACGATCGCCGCGCCGCCCGCGCACGTGATCACGCGCGGCTCGATCGTATAGAACCGCGTCGTCGCACGGACCTTCGGATACGCTTCCTGAAAGCCCTCGACGTTGTCCCAATGCACCGCCGACGGACGGCCGTGCAGCAGCCCCGCCGCCGCGAGCAATTCCGTGCCGGTCTCGATCCCGCCGATCTGCACGCCGAACGCGAGCTGGTTCTGCAGCCACGTCCGCACGCCGCGGTGCTTCGCATGCCGTTGCGCCTCGAAGCTCGCGATCACGAAGATCGTCGCGAATGCGCCGCTTTCGGCAGCGATCGGCCGGGCCGGGGTCGACATCCCGTTGGTGGCCCGCACCGGCTCCCCATCGACGGACAGCACGGTCCATTCGTACAGCACACGCTGGCTGAGCCAGTTCGCGAGCGACATCGCTTCGATCAGCAGCGCGAGCCCCAGGTGCGAGAACTGGGGCATCACGAGCAATCCGACGCGGCGCGGCGCGTGCGCGGCCGGGAGTCTCGTGGACGGTGGCGGGTTCTGAGCGGTCATGTCGGTTTCGATCGGGGGCGGGACTGGCTGGCCGGACACGGCATCCGGTCAGTCGCACTCTGACGCCGATCCCGTCCGATGGCTTGATGAAATCCGACATTCCGATGTCGGATTCCGTCGTCCCGATTCCTCGCCACCGCTGACGAAGCACGTCACGCGCCGTCGCATTCGATCAAGTGCGCGGCAAGTGCCCACCTTATAGTCAGCTCGCGTTCCGTCCGAATCAGGCACGCGACAATCAAATTCGAAGCCGGCCCGATGCGCCGGCACCGTTCTCCAACGACACGGGAGCCCGACATGCTCACAGCGACTCAGCCCGCTCGACCCGGCCTCGCCCACCGCGAGATCCGTGCGGATCTCGCCTGCGCGTTCCGCTGGACCGCGCGCCTCGGCATGCATGAATCGATCGCCAATCACTTCAGCGTCGCCGTCTCCGACGACAACCGCACGTTCCTGATCAATCCGCGCGGCCGCCACTTCTCGCGGATCCGCGCGAGCGAACTGCTGCTCGTCGATGCCGACGATCCCGATACGATCCGCCGCGACGATGCGCCCGACATCACCGCATGGGCGCTCCATTCGGAGATCCACAAGCGGCATCGGCACGCGCGTTGCGTAATGCACGTGCATTCCCGATACGCGACGGTGCTGTCGTGCCTCGCGCAGCCTGCGCTGCCGCCGCTCGACCAGAACTGCATGCGCTTTTTCGAACGGGTTGCGGTCGACACCGGATTCGACGGCATGGGCCTCGGCGACGAAGCGTGCCGCGTGGCCGACGCACTCGGGGACAAGCCCGTGCTGCTGATGGGCCAGCACGGCGTGATCGTTGCCGCGCCGTCGGTCGCGCAGGCGTTCGACGATCTGTACTACTTCGAGCGCGCGTGCGAAACCTATGTGACCGCACTGCAAACCGGCCAGCCGTTGCGATTCGCAACCGACCGCGTCGCACGCAAGACGATGACGCAGTGGCGCGACGACTACGCCGGGTTCGCCGACCAGCACCTGGCGGAGCTCCGGGCCATTCTCGACGAGGAATCGCCTTCGTACGCGTGGTGACACAAGCGGCGCGTGGTTTTTCCACGCGCCGCCGCATGAGGATTGCCGTCGTGACGGTTGCACCGGCCCGCCATCGCGGGCGCCGGCGCTTCATTCGCATACCTTACCAGTCAGTCGGACGAGCGCACCAAGGCATTCGAACGCATGCTCAATTGGCGTTCAGCGCGGTATGGACGGCCGCGCCCGCATCATGTCCGTCGAACGTGCTGACGCCGGTGAGCCAGTCCTTCAGCACCGCCGGATGCTGGGCCAGCCACGCCTTCGCAGCGGCCTCCGGCTGCTTGCCGCCGACGATCGCCTTCATCACCTGATTCTCCATGTCGGTCGAGAACTGCAGATTGGCGAGCAGCCGCGCGGCGTTCGGGCAGCGCGTCGCGTAGTCGGGGGCCGTCATCGTGTACACCTTCGCTTCCCCGTAATTCGGGCCGAACAGATCGTCGCCGCCGGCCAGATAGCGCATCTTGTAGTCCAGGTTCATCGGATGCGGCTCCCAGCCTAAAAAGACGATCCACTCGTGATCGCGAATCGCACGCTTGACCTCGACGAGCATCCCCGCCTCGCTCGATTCGACGAGCTTGAACTTCCCGAGGCCGAACTGGTTGCCGCTGATCGCCTTGTGAATCAGTTCGTTGCCGTCGTTGCCGGGCTCGATGCCGTAGATCCGGAATTGCAGCTTGTCCGCAAACTTCGCGATGTCGTCGAACGAACGCAGCCCCGCGTCATACGCATACGCGGGCACGGCGAGCGTGTATTTGGCGCCGACGAGATTCGGACGGTCCAGCACCTTGACGGCCCCGCCATTGACGAACGGCGCGCTGACGGAATCCATCGACGGCCGCCAGTCCCCGAGGAACGCGTCGAGCTGCCGCGACTTGAGTCCGGCCAGCGCGATCGGAATGGAGGCCATCGTCTTGGTCGGCTGGTAGCCGAGGCTCGCGAAGACGGTCGAGGCGAGCGCGGTGGTCGCGGCGATATCGGTCCAGCCGATGTCCGCGAACCGCACGGCGCGGCAGGTTGCCGGTTCCGCTGCCGACACGCTGCTCGCCCAGACGGCGGCCAATGCAACACATCCGACGCATTTCTTGATGTTCATCGTGACTTCTCCACGCAGGTAAGGGGGACGGCCCCATTGACGACGTGACCGGACCGCCGGCCCGGTCAATGCACCGAGCCGGCATCCGGCCGATCCGAGGGTTTGCGACAGCACGCGGCGCAGTTCATCCCGTCCGTCGCGCCGCGCGGCGACGGTACACGGCACACCTGCAGTGCGTCGCTACAGGTCCAGCACCAGCCGCGTCGATTTCGCACGCGACACGCAGACGTAAATGACGTCGTTCCGGCTTTTCTCGCCGTCCGTCTGCAGGCAGTCGCGATGCTCGGCCTCGCCTGAGAGCAACGTCACCGCGCAGGTGCCGCAGACGCCTTCTCCGCAGACCGAATCGATCGCGATCCGCTCGCTGCGCAACACGTCGAGGATCGAGCGGTCCGGCGGCACCACCACGCAGCGGCCGCTGCGCGCCAGTTCCACTTCGAATGCCCGTGCATCGCTTTTCGCATCGTCGCTTGCCGGCGCGGCCGCGAAGCGCTCGAAGTGCACCGCGCCGGCGGGCCAGTCGCGCGCCGCGTCCAGCACGCTGTCGATCAGGCGGCCGGGCCCGCATACGTAGACCTGCGCGCCGCGCCGTGGCACACCCAGCAGCGCGCGCAGGTCCACCTCGCCGTGCGCGTCGCTGAAATGCAGTCGCGTCGTCCGCCGCAACGGCCCGCTCTCGATCGCGTCGAGCAGCGCGGCGCGTTCGCGCGCGCGCGTCAGATAGCACAGCGTGAATCGCTTGCCGATCGCGGAGAGCCGCCGCGCCATCGGCAGGATCGGCGTGATCCCGATGCCGCCGGCGATCAGCACGTATTCGTCCGCATGCTCGTCCAGCACGAAGTGATTTCTCGGCGGCGACAGGCGAACCGCGTCGCCGCGCGCGAGCCGCTCGACGATGTACGCGGAGCCGCCGCGCGAACGCGGCTCGCGCAACACCGCGATCCGGTAGGTCGAACCATCGGCCGCGCGTTCGACGATCGAGTACTGGCGCACCGTGCCGTCGGGCAACCTGACGTCGAGATGCGCGCCAGGCTCGGCCGGCGGCAGCCGCGCGCCGTCGGCCGCCGCGAATGCAATGCCGCGAATCTCGGGCGTGAGCATGGCCGCATCGACGACGATCGCGTCGATGCCCACGCGTGCCGGGGAAGAAAGGATCGCTTCCATCGTGCTCACCGTTGTCGTGTACGCCATTCGGGATGCATCCACACGGGCGCCGACGCTGGCGCGAGCGCCGCGCGCCCGAGCACGAGGTCGCTGCCCTTCTCGCCGATCATCACGGTGGGTGCATTGGTGTTGCCGCTGACGATCGTCGGCATGATCGACGCGTCGATCACGCGCAGCCGTTCGATCCCGTGCACCCGCAGATCGGCGCCGACCACGGCTTCCGGGTCGTCCGCCGGCCCCATCTTGCAGGTGCCGGCCGCGTGATAGCCCGTTTCGGTGATCTCGCGCGCCCACGCGTCGAGCGCGGCGTCGTCGGTCCTGGCCGGCCCCGGCGACAGTTCGTCGCCGAGCAGATCCCGGAACGACGGTTGCGCAAGAATCTCCCGCACGAGGCGCACGCCGGCCCGCATGTCCGCGCGGTCGCGCGCCGTCTGCAGGTAGTTGAACAGGATCTTCGGCGGCGTGCGCGGGTCGCCCGATCGCAACGTCACCGCGCCGAGACTCGTCGGACGCATCAGGTCGATATGCACCTGGAACGCGTGCGCACGCACGCTGTCGACACTGCCCGGCTGCACCGCGAGCGGCATGAACGTCAGCTGCAGGTCCGGATGCTCGACGCCCGCCCGCGACCGGATGAACGCGCCCGCCTCGAAATGATTGCTCGCGGCGAGCCCGGCCCGCTTCGCGAACCACGTCGCGCCGGTCAACCATTTGCGCGGCGCGACCGTCCACGGGTAGATCGATACGGGCTTCCGGCACAGATACTGAACCACCGTGTCGGGATGGTCGGACAACCTGCGTCCGACGCCCGGCAGGTGATGCCGCGCGCGGATGCCGGCGCTTTCGAGTTCTCCGGCCGGCCCGACGCCGGACAGCAGCAGCAGTTGCGGCGTATTGATCGCGCCGCCGCACAGCAGCACTTCGGCGTTCGCAAAGACCTGCCGCGTCGCGCCGTTGCATGCGTATTCGATGCCGATCGCGCGCGCGCCGTCGAACAGCACGCGCAGCACGAGCGCCCCGGTCTGCACCGTCACGTTGCCGCGTTCGAGCGCTTCGGCGAGATAGCCGCGCGCGGTGCTCCAGCGCGACCCGCCCCACGTCGTGCGATCCACGCGGCCGAAGCCTTCCTGGCGGTAGCCGTTCACGTCGTCCGTCGACGCATAGCCCGCATCGACGCCGGACGCGATGAAGGCCCGCGTGAGTGGCGTGTCCGTATTGCCCGCCGTGACGCGCAGGTGACCGCTGTCGCCGTGGTACGCGTCCGCGCCGAGTTCGTGCTTCTCCGCGCGGATGAAATACGGCAGCACCTCGCGATAGCTCCAGCCCGTACACCCTTGTTCGGACCAGCCGTCGTAATCGCGCGCGTGGCCGCGGATATAGACCATGCCGTTGATCGACGACGATCCGCCGAGCACGCGTCCGCGCGGCGTCGCGATGCGCCGCCGGTTCAGGAACGGTTCGGGTTCCGAATGGTACTGCCAGTTGTAGCGGCTGCCGCCGACCACGATGCCCATCGCGGATGGCATGTCGATCGACCAGTGCCGGTTCGACGGACCGGCCTCGAGCAGCAATACCCGCAGGTTCGGGTCCTGCCCGAGCCGGTTGGCCAGCACGCAGCCGGCCGATCCGGCGCCGACGATCACGTAGTCGTAGTCGCGGCGCACTTCATCATTTGCGTCTGGTTTCGTCATGGCTCGCTTGCAGTTGAACGTGATCTTGAGGGTCGCGCGTGCACGTCGCCCGGCGTGCTTCGTCCACGCTTCGTCCGCGCGCCGGCATTCGTCACGCGCCGTGAATGCCGTCGTGCACGAGCGTATGGAAGTGATGCACGAGGTGTTCGCTCTCGTTGCTGCGCTGCGGGTCGATCACGTAGCGTCCCTGGTTGTAGCCGACCGAATGCAGCCCCTTCTGCACCGTGATGTTCAGGCGAATGTCCTCGGGGCCGAGGTCCGCGTTCATCCAGTCCATGCACGCCTTCGTCACCGCGGGCATCTCGTCGTGCGTCGAGTAGTAGCCGAAGCGCAGCAGGGTCTTCTCCGCTTCGAGCGGAATGATCAGGAACGTCGCGAGGAAGTCCGAGTACGGGAACGTATAGAACGTGTTGTGCGGCCAGATGCCGATGTTGAAGAAGCACTCGTCCGGATTCTTGTCGGCGAGCGGCACGCCATAGGCGGTGGTCGCGTCGCGGTTCGCCGGCGCGATATAGGTCCACCACTTGTCGTGCTGCGTGAGCCGGTAGCCGGCGAAGTCGATCAGGCCGGCGAGCTCGACATGATGCGGGCCGGACAACGAGAAGTGATACCCCTCGATCGAGTTGTCCATGATCACCTTCCAGTTTGCCGGCACGATCACGTCCTTCTCGTCGAGCAGCCGATACGCATCGAGCCGCGGAAACACGCGCTTCATCTCCGCGTCGGCGCCGGGGAACAGGTCGCGCATCGACGGCGCGTTCGGGTCGAGATTGAAATAGTAGAAGCCGCCCATCTCCTCGACGCGCACCGGCGGAATGCGATGGGCCGCCGGATCGAAGCCCTCGATGCGCTCGGTACGCGGCGCGCTGCGCAGGCTGCCGTCGGCGCCGTAGCACCACGAGTGATACGCGCAGCGGAACACGCCCTTCTGCACGCCGCGCCGCGCGTCGACGAGGCGATTGCCTCGATGCTGGCACACGTTGTGGAACGCATGCACGTTGCCGTCGCGATCGCAGGTCGCAATCACGCTCTGGTCGAAGATGTCCGTCATCACGTATTGTCCGGGCGAACTCAGCTCCGACTTGTGCCCGATCACGTGCCATGCGGACATGAAGATGCGGTCGCGCTCGGCCGCGAACAGCGTTTCGTCGTAGAAGTACCGCGACGGCAGCGTCAGCGCGTTTTCCGGGCGCTGCTGCATCCAGCGGTCGGCGCTGACGAGATCCTGCTTCTTCACAACGGAGATGGTTTGCATGTTGGGGCTTCCCGTTCTGTTCGTTCATCGGAAGAGCGGCGTCGATGTCGGCAGGACATCCGCCATGAAGCGAACTGTAGGGGGGCTGATATTGCCGCACTTGATGTAATGCGACGTCGCGATGTCGGTCCGGGATTGTGCGATGCGCTCGGCGTGAACCGCAGAAATCGAAGCGTCGTGACGTGATGTGGTGATCGGGTCCGTCACGTGAAAATGGAAACGGCGGCGGGATGACATCCGCGCCGCCGTTTCAGGATTGCGCGCCGCCGCGTTGATCGGAACGCGGCGGCGAACCTGCAGACACCGCCTTCAAGGAATCATGTGCGCGTGATCGACACACCGCCGTCGACCAATGAAGCCGTCCCCGTCACGAAAGACGAATCGTCGGACGCCAGGTAGAGCGCCGACCGGGCGATCTCCTCCGGCTTCGCGACTCGCTTGAGCGCGTGCAGGCCTGTCACGAACGCCTGCGATTCGGCCGTGTCGTTCATGCCGCGATACATCTCCGTGTCCACGGCGCCCGGGAGGATTGCGTTGACCCGCACGCCCTGCGGACCGTATTCGGCTGCGAGCGCTTGCGTCAGTCCGATCAGCCCGGCTTTGCTCGCAGCATAGGCGGCGGTCCCCGGGAACGCGAACGAATAGCCGACGAACGTCGACGTGAAGATGATCGACCCGCCGCCTTGCTTGATCATTTCAGGAATCTGATGCTTGGCGCCGAGAAACGCGCTCGTCAGATTGGTGGCCAGTGCGGTTGACCAGCCCGCTTCCGAGATCCCGGTGGACGGTCCCATTTCACCGAGCATCCCCGCGTTGTTATACGCGATGTCGAGACGGCCGAAGCGGCTGACGGCGAGTTCGACCAGCGCTTTCGCGAATGCTTCGGACTGGACATCTCCTGCCAGCGACACGGCCGTTCCGCCATCGCGAGCGATCTCCGCCACGAGCGCGTCGAGCTCGGCTTCGCGGCGCGCCGCCACGACAACCTTCGCGCCCTCTGCGGCGAACAATTTTGCGGCCGCTCGACCAATACCTGCGCTGGCGCCCGTGACGATCGCGACTTTTCCTGTCAAGCGTTGCATGTTCAATCTCCTGCGTCATTGATGGACCGATGCCCCATGCGTCGGCTCCGTGAGTGACACTATATGATTCAGCTCTTGCAATAGAAAGATCAAAAATATGGCGCTATCATTCAGTTTTTGTGAATGACAAGCGAACGGATATGGACCGGCTGCGCGCATTTGAGGTCTTCATGACCGTGGTGAATCGGGGCAGCTTTGCGCGCGCGGCCGATGCGCTCGAAACGTCGCCCGCGAACGTGACCCGCTATGTGAACGAACTGGAGGCGCATCTCGGCACGCGATTGCTCAACCGCACGTCGCGCAAGCTGTCATTGACCGAAGGCGGCGAAACACTGTATTCGCGATGCAAGACGATCCTCGAAGACGTCGCGGAAACGGAAGGACTCGTGTCTGCAACATCGATCGAACCACGCGGACGGCTGCGTATCAATGCGCCGGTCAGCTTCGGCATCCTGCATCTCGCGCCGCTATGGCCGCGGTTCATGCAGCGATATCCGGACGTCGAACTCGACATCACGCTCATCGACCGCGTCGTCGATATCGTCGACGAGGGCTTCGACCTGGCCATTCGCATCTCGCGCGCCGGCACGGCCGACCATGCGGCCCGCAAGCTCGCGACGTCGACAAACATCCTGTGCGCGTCCCCCGACTATCTGAGGCGCAGCGGACATCCGGCGTTGCCGGCCGACCTGCTCGCACACCGATGCATCGGCTATACCTACGCCGCCACCGCAGATACCTGGCAGTTGATGGATCACGACGGCAAGACGCATGCTGTCGAGGTCAACTTTCACATGCGCACCAACAACGGCGACACGGCACGCGCGGCGGCGCTCGCAGGGCAGGGCGTGATCTGGCAGCCCACGTTCCTGATCGGCGACGATCTCCGCGCGGGCAGGCTCGTTCGGGTGCTGCCTGAATACCGCTTGCCGGACATCGACGTTCTCGCGCTGTATCCGAGCCGTCGCCACGTGAGTTCGAAAGTCCGTGCGGCAATCGATTTTCTGGTCGACGCGTTTTCAGGCGTGCCACCGTGGGACAGACCGTGAACGGACATGACCGTCGTGTCTCGCGTATCGGCCGACGCGACGCGGCGACGGCGGGAATATCGATGACGCAACCCGCGTTCCGTTGCCGATCGGCGCGCGTCGTGCAGTGGCCCGGGCGCGCTGTGTAGCGTTTGCGCTGTGTAGCGTTTGATTAACGCAGTGGCTGCCGCCACAATCATGAAGTCCGGTCGGGAGCAAGCGCCGAGTGATCCACTTGGCTGACGAAAGAACGCGTTGACGCCCGCAAGGATCTGTCCTTCACGATATGGTGCGAACAATGGTTACCATTCGGGGCAAGTCCAGGTTCAGCCTCTTCCTGCGCACCGGGATGGTTGCATTGGCGTATTACGCGGGCGCAAAGATCGGCCTTGCCTATGCGGTCGTGGGCGGCGCAGTCTCGCTGGTGTGGCCGTCCAGCGGCATCGCGCTGGTTGCGCTGCTCGCGCTGGGCTTCGCCGTTGCCCCGGGCATTGCGATCGGCTCCTTCCTGGCCAACGTGTCGGGGGGCGTGCCCGTAGGCGTGGCCGCGGTGATCGGCACCGGCGCCATGCTCGGAACGTTGACGGCAGCCATATTGTTGAACCGCGCGGTCCGCTTCCAGCTCACCCTCGATCGCATCCACGACGTGCTGGCCTTCATCGGCCTGGCTGCGGTGGCAAGCACGGCAGTCAGTGCACTGATCGGCGTAACCGCGCTGTTTGGCGCGGGCCTGGTGCCGCCTGCCGGGTACGGCTCAACCTTTCTGAAATGGTGGCTCGGCGACATGATGGGCGTCCTGGTCGTCGCTCCGCCCCTCTTCAGCATCCTCACGTATTCGAACCCCGTGCGCTCCACGGAGCAGGCCATCGAGGCGTGCGGACTGGCCGTCGCGACGTTCTGGGTGAGCTACCTCATCTTCGACGCCCCGCAACTTGCCGGGCACGGCTACTATCCTGCCGCCCTGGCGATCTTTCCGTTCATTGTCTGGGCGGCGCTGCGCTTCGGTCACCTGGGCATCAGCATCACGACCTTGATGGTCTCGGTCGTGGCCATCTGGGGTACCACCCACGGCACGGGCCCGTTCGCCGCCGACACGCCGGTGGACAGCCTCGTCGGATGGTGCATCTTCGCGAACGTCGTGGCGATAGCCGGACTGCTGCTGGTGGCGGCACGCGCCCAGGAGCAGCGCGTCCTCAGCCTGCTGCAGGCCTCCCGCATCGACCTGGAACGGCGCGTGCAGGCGCGAACCGAAGATCTGGAGAAGACCAACAAGGACCTCAAGGAGGAGATGGCGCAACGCCGTCTGCTGGAAGGCGAACTGATCCGGATCGGCGACCAGCAGCAGCGGCTCATCGGCCGGGAACTGCATGACGGACTCGGCCAGCACCTGACCAGCCTGGGTCTGTACAGCGCCGCGCTGAACCAGAAACTGCAGAGCCTCGGCCACCCGGCTGCCGCCGATGCCGCAACCATCGTCGGATTGGTGAAGCAGGCGTCCTTGATGACCCGCAGGATCGCCCATGGCCTGGACCCGGTCGCCATGGAATATGGTGGCCTTGCGGCCGGACTGCATGGGCTGGCGGAGACGGCTCGCACGCTCAATGGCGTGGAATGCGTGCTGCAGATCGCGCCGGATGTGGACTTGCTGGATCCGCTCACGCAGATCAACCTCTACCGCGCGGCACAGGAAGCGGTCAACAACGCGCTGAAATACAGCCAGGGCCGGCGCTTGTGGATCGACCTCGAGCGGACAGGCGGCATGCAGACGCTTTCGATCAGTGACGACGGCGTCGGCCTCGGCGAGGAAAAGATGGCGCATGCGTCGGGATCGGGACTTCACAACCTGCGTCACCGGGCAAGCCTTCTGGGCGGCTCCTGCACCGTGACCCGCAATGCTTTCGGCGGCACCACGGTCGCCATCCGCTATCCGCTGCCGGAGGGCCCGGGCGATGCACGTGAACTCGCCTAGTCCAGCCCCTGCGACTCGAATCCTGATCGTGGATGACCACCCCATCATCCGCGAGGGGATGACGCACCTGCTGAATCTGCAAGGGGACCTGAACGTCTGCTGTGTGGCCGGCAGCGCCGAAGAAGCGCTGGCGGCGATGGCCTGCCGGCCCGACATGGCCATTGTGGACCTCAGCCTGCAATCGGACTCCGGCCTGGATCTTGTCAAGACGCTCCGCCACCGCCACCCGGATCTGGCAATCCTCGTCCTCAGCATGCATGACGAAAGCCTGTTTGCCGAGCGCGCGCTGCGCTCCGGGGCAAATGGCTACCTGATGAAACTCGAGGCCACGGACCACGTCGTGAGCGCCATCCGCGAAGTGCTGGCAGGCAACATCTATTTGAGCGCCGCGATGCATGAAAAGCTGGCGCGGGCGCTCACGGTCCCCCGAAAAAAGCAGGAGGGCCCGATTGCGAACCTTTCGGAACGCGAATTCGAGATCCTGCACCTGATCGGACTCGGCTTCAGCAGCCGCGAAATCGCCGAGAAGCTGAATCGGAGCGTGAAGACCATCGAGGCGCATCAGGCCAACATCAAGGAAAAGCTGAATATCCGTAACGGCAAGGAGCTGATGCGCTTCGCCATTCAGTGGATCGACAGCCAATAGGGCGGCGCCCGTCCGCTGAATAAGGCAATCCCCTAGCCTCGTTTACGAAGGGCGCCCGATTCAAGCGCATGCGATCAGCGCATACAGTACATGGGTACCTGCCGGCGTGCCGCAATCCTTGGGCGTTGTGGGCAGGCGCAACCCAAACGCTTGATGGGGCCGCCGCCATGAACACCAAATTCCAGCGCACCATTGTCGTTCTGATTTCCGCACTCGTTCCCCCGACGGCCCGCTACCTCTGGCCGCTGTTTCGAGGTATCGCGGTGACGTGCGTCGTCGCGGGTCATGCGCTGGCTGCGCAGGCGGCAGGCGGGATCACGGGCGCCGGCTCGAGCTTCTTCGATCCGCTGATGCAGAAGTGGGCCGCCTCCTATTACGACAGGACCGGCCAACAGGTCAGTTTTCGCCCCGTTGGCTCCGGGAACGGCATCGATCAGCTGAAAGCGGCGAAAGTGAAATTCGGCGCGTCGGACATGCCGCTGAAACCCGACGAATTACGCGCATCGGGACTCATCCAGTTTCCGGTGGCGGCGGGCGGCCTCGTGCCGGTGGTCAACCTCGACGGCATTGCCGCGGGACAGCTCCACTTGACGGGCGCGCTGCTCGCGGACATCTACCTGGGCAAGATCACCGAATGGAATGACGCGGCCATCAAGGCGGTCAATCCTGGCCTCGCGCTCCCTGATCTGAAAATCGTCGTGGTGCATCGCGGTGATCGCTCGGGGTCGACCTTCAACTGGACAAACTACCTTTGCGCGGTGAGTGCGCAATGGCGCGAGCAGGTGGGCAGCGGCCTGACGGTCAAATGGCCGGTGGGGGTCAACGCCACGAACAGCCAGCTCGTCGCTACCTATGTCCGGCAGGTCAAGGGCGCGATCGGCTATGTCGAACTGGCCTACGCCGCGCCGGCGCACCTCGCCCATGCGATCGTCCAGAACCAAAGCGGCGCGTTTGTCGAGCCATCGGCCGCAAGTTTCAAGGCTGCGGTCGAATCCGTGGCGTGGGGCGGCGACGATGATTTCTACCAGATCGTGACCAATCCGCCTGGCGACCAGGCCTGGCCGATTCCTGGTGTCGTATTCATCCTGATGAAAGCCGATCCCAAGGACGAGGCTGGCTCGGCCGCAGCACTGGCGCTGTTCCGGTGGGCCATCGTCCAGGGCCGGGGAGACGCAGCCGCTCAAGGCTACGGTACCCCGCCGTCAGACCTGGTCGGGGAGATAGAAGCGTATTGGGCCCGGAAACTGGCCAACGGGCAGCAAGCCGGCGCCGTGGCCATGGTCGGCGCGCTGAAGAGCCGGGCAAGCGTGACCCGCGACACCAAGGCGTTGCCGCGAGGCTTGTGAGCGCACTTCACGATCCGAATCGACAAATCTGCCGGAATCGTGCGACGGGTGTAACAGACGGCGCCCCGTCGCATCACGCTGGAGGACTGACCATGCACGCACTCGACATCATGACTCCGTCCGTCGTCACCGCCACACCGGACATGACGATCTACGACGCGGCGAGACTGTTCGTCGACCACCATATCGGCGGCATGCCGGTCGTCGACGCGAACGGACAGGTCGTCGGCATCATCAGCCACAGCGACCTGCTGCATCGTGTGGAGAACGACACATGCCGCGGGAAGCGCCCGTGGTGGCTCGAATTCCTGTTGTCGTCGCCCCGCGAACAGGCTGCGCGGTATGCGAAGGAGCACGGACATGTCGTCCGCGACGTGATGTGCTCCGAGGTCGTTTCGATTGCCGAGGACATGCCGCTCCAGCAGATCGCGGATCTGATGGAGCGCAGGAATCTCAAACGCGTGCCGGTGCTGAAGGACGGCAAGCTGGTCGGCATCGTGAGCCGCTCGAACCTGATCCGCGCACTCGCCAGCGTCGCACCGGCCGCGGACTCGGCTGTGCACGACGATGCGAGCCTGCGCGACGCGATCGCCCAGGAAATGCACGGGCAGAGCTGGGGGTTGCCGAAGCAATGCGTGCACGTGAAGGACGGCGTCGCCCATCTATGGGGCGTGATCGAGTCCGACGAGCAGATGCACGCGATCCGCATCGCGGCCGAGGGCGTGCCCGGCGTCAAGCGCGTGGAGAGCCACCTGGTGTCGCCGAGCATCGTTCCGACGCTCTAGGGTTTGTTCACGCCTATACCGTACCGGGCCCTAGTCCGCACGCGGCCGCCAGATGCGTGCGCCGGCCGGGTCCCGGCTCGGTCCGAGCAGTGCCGCCAGCGCGAAATCCGCGAGCTTGCCGAACGGCGCACGCAGCAGACTCGGGAGACTCCAGCGGCCCTGAACGAACACCCCCTTGGCGTGGCTCATTGCACGGAATCCCTCGATGCCGTGATAAGCGCCCATCCCGCTCGGCCCCACGCCGCCGAACGGGAGGTCTTCCTGCGCGACATGCAGGATCGTGTTGTTGATGCCGACATTGCCCGACGTGGTTCGCGTCAGCAACGTTTCGCAGTCGCCGTTCCGGGCGCCGAAGTAATAGAGCGCAAGCGGCCGCGGGTGGGCGTTCACGTAGTCGATGGCCTCGTCGATCGTGCGATACGTGCGCACCGGCAGGATCGGCCCGAAGATCTCTTCCTGCATCACCGCGGTGTCGTCACTTGCGCCGACGATCAACGTGGGCGCAAGCGTACGCTTGCGGTTGGCCGCGTTCTGCGGACTCACGCCCGCCTCGATCACCCGCGCGCCTTGGCGTCGCGCGTCGTCGACGAGCCCTCTCAGGCGATCGAAATGCCGGTCGCTGACGATCGACGTGTAGTCCGAACTGGTTGGCCCGTCCGGATAGAAGCGGGCCACCGCGGCATCGTATTGTGCGACGAATGCGTCCAGATCGTCTTCGTGAACCAGCGCATAGTCGGGGGCCACGCAGGTCTGCCCGCCGTTCGACAGCTTGCCGAACACGATGCTGGACATCGTCCGGCCATCGACATGGCCCCTCGCAACGATCACGGGGCTCTTGCCGCCCAGTTCGAGCGTCACCGGCACCAGGTTGTCGCTTGCGGCCTTCATGACCTTGCGGCCGACCTGCGTGCTGCCGGTGAAGATCAGATGGTCGAACGGCAAGCCGCTGAAGGCCGCGCCGACCTCCGGGCCGCCGAGCACGACCGCGACTTCCTCGCTCGGGAAGGTGTCCGCGAGCATCCGCCGGATGACCTCGCTGGTGCGCGGCGTCAATTCCGAAGGCTTGAGCATCGCGCGGTTGCCGGCGGCCAGCGCGGTTGCGAGCGGAATGAACGTCAGCGAGAACGGGTAGTTCCACGGCGCCATCACCCCGACGACGCCGACGGGCTGGTATTCCACATGCGCGCGCCCGGCGCGATAGAAGATCCCGACGTGCCGGCGCTGGGGCTTCATGAAGCGACGCAGGTTTCGCGTCAGGTAATCGATCGCCTGGATCACGCCGACCAGTTCCATGATCGCCGTCTCATGGCGCGAACGATGCCCGAAATCGGCATTGACCGCCTCCTCCACGTCGCGGCGATGAGCGAGTACCGCGGCGCGCAGGCGGGCGAGCCGCGCCTTGCGCTGCTGCACGCTCGGCGGCCCCGCCCGGACGAATGCGCTGCGCTGGCGGGCCAGCAACGCCGCCGGGTCGATGCTCGAGCTGGATTCTGCGGAAACGGCCATGTTGCACCTCACGAGGTTGCGTCAATGTAGACACTGTCAACTTGCTTGACGCGGATGATAGGATCACAATGTGTTCCCTGTCAACATGGGAGCAACACGATGCCGTCAGACGCAGACGCCGGGCAAAAGACCTATCACCACGGGGATCTGCGGCGCGCGATCATCGAAACGGCGCTCGACACGCTGCACGAGCAACAGGGCTGGCAGTTCACGCTGCGCGAGATCGCGCGACGGGCGAATGTCAGCCACTCCGCGCCGTACCGGCACTTCCCGGACAAGGCGGCATTGCTTCACGAACTGGCGCTGATCGGGTTCGATCGCCTGCGTGAGGAGCTGGCCGCGGCCGTCGATCCTGCGTCGGAAACCCCAGCGGTCATGCGTGCGCTGGCGTACGCCTATCTCGCGTTCGGCAAGCGGAACCCGGATCTCTATCGCCTGATGTTCGCCGCGGATGCCGGGGAGCCTTCGGATATCCATCTCGATCCGCGTACGCAGGCGCCCTTCCTGCTGGTCGTCGACATCCTTGAGCACGGTCAGCGAGCCGGCACGATCCGCGCGCGCCCTGCGCTTGGCCAGGCGACCGCCTGCTGGGCGCATCTTCATGGCCTGACGCTGCTCGCGATCGACGGACGGCTGGTGCGCGAGAAAGTCGGCGATCATGCGATCGAAGATGCGTTGACGACGTTGCTGGACGGACTCGTGCTGCCTGACAAGCGCCCCGGCGCGGGAAAGACAAAAAGGTCTTGACCTTTAACTTCACTTAAAGGTTATGGTTTTCCTCGGCAAGCGTATCGAGGCCATGGGTATGTGTTCTGCCATCCGACAAAACGGCGGCCCGTCGAAGACGGCCGCCCGTGGCCGATGAAGAGGAAATCGCATCATGACCAAGCGCATCCTTCATGTCGTCAGCAACGTCGCGCACTACGCCGACCCGTCGCAACCGACCGGCCTGTGGCTGTCCGAGCTGACCCATGCCCATCACATCTTCGCCGCGAAGGGGTATGAGCAGCGGCTCGTGAGTCCGAAGGGCGGCGCGTCGCCGCTGGAGCCCCGCTCGCTCAAGTGGCCGCACGCGGACGCTGCCGCGAAAGCGTGGCGCGCCGACAAGGCCAACCAGGCGCTGCTCGCGACCACTGCCCGGCCCGACGAGATCGATCCGGCCGATTTCGATGCGATCTATTTCACCGGCGGCCATGCGGTCATGTGGGATTTTCCGGACGATGCCGGGCTGCAGCGGCTCACGCGCGAGATCTACGAACACGGCGGCATCGTCTCGTCGGTCTGCCACGGCTATTGCGGCCTGCTGAACACGAAGCTGTCCGACGGCACGCTGCTGGTCGCCGGACGCCGGGTCACCGGCTATTCGTGGGTGGAAGAAATCCTGGCCGGCGTCGCGAAGAAAGTCCCGTACAACGTCGAGCAGGAGATGGAGCGGCGCGGTGCGCGCTATGAAAAAGCGCTGCTGCCATTCACGTCGAACGTCGTCGTCGACGGTCGCCTGGTGACCGGCCAGAATCCGCAATCGGCAAAGGCAACGGCAGAGCAGGTCGCGGCACTCCTGTGACGCGGGCGTCCCGCTCACGTGCGGGACGCGACGTGACGCGTCGGCGACCACCTAGGACCGGGTCGTCCGGCGCCGAGCCGGCTTGTCGCGTTCCCCGGCGGCGGCTTCCTGGCCGGGGCGTGCCGTCGTCTCCTGCCGAATTTGCGGCAGCAGTCCCCTCGCATGGGTTGCGCAATCGAGCGTAGGCGGTTTCGCCCCGATTTCAGCGATGAGCGACACGACGTGCGCCTTGCGACGCGCAAGCCATGTTTCCAGCGCCTCGATGTCCTGCACCTTGCGGCAGAGCGCGTCGAGCAACGAACCGCATTGCCACTGCGCGAAGTCGGACGGAATCAGCGTGCGAATCTCGTCGAGACTGAAATCCGCCTTCTGCGCAGCCGTGATCAGATCGAGCACCATCGCCGCTTCCGGCGGATAGGTGCGATAACCGTTCGCTTCCCGCTCGACGAGCGTCAACAGGCCGATGCGTTCGTAGAAGCGGATCCGCGAAGGGGTAAGGCCAGTGCGTTCCGCCAGTTCCCCGATCTTCATGTTCCCGATGCTCCCCGGTCGAATCGGGTCCGACCATCAAACCAGCCGTGACAGTATCTTGTCTCCTCAAATTGATTCGGATTCCGACATTTCTTTTCTTCCCGTGTGGCCCGATCGCTTACCGCCGAGTCACGTCAACTCGAAACGCAACCCCGCATGGCGAACCAGGCGCTCGATAAAGCGCTCGTCGAACATCGTCGCCGGCGTCCAGAAGCCGCCGCCGCGCCCTGCCTTGGCGCCGTCCCTGCAGCAATCCAGTGCGAGACTGATCGCGGCCTGGCCCAGCATCTTGCCCGTGGAGCCGTAACCCGGATCGCGATCCCCGGTGACTTTGACGCGCAAGGTTCGCCCGTCGCTGGCGCGGCCGAAGAAACGCAAATCGTAGCGGCCGGACAACTGGGCCTCGGCGCTCGGGCCCTCGCCGGGCTTCGGCAGCAGGAAGCGCTCCATCAGGCTGCGCACCGGCTTGATGACGACGCCCACCATGAACGCACCCAGGCCGGCCACCATCGCTACGGCGGCGAGGCGGCCTTTGAGGCCCGTGCCGGTCATGACGGCTTCGTCATAGGTGAACCGGCTGCCATAGGCGTTGCCCGCAAGCGCATTGGAGCGATGCACGACGCGCTCGTTGATGGCCGCCATCACGAACGGGGCGATCCACGCATCGCAGTCGCCGTCGAATTCGGCCGATCTGACCGCGTGCTGCCGCACCGTGAATCCGTGCGCTTTCGGGCACAGCGCATAGGGATCGAGCAGCTCCCTGCGCAACGCGGGATCGGCCGCGGCTTCCCGAACGACGTTGATCACGCTCGCCACCGTTCCGCCCGATGCCCCGCCCTTCAGCGTCCTGACGCGCATCTTCACCTGCGCGGCCGGCGCACCCCATTGCCGGATGGCCTGTTGCTGCAGGAAAAAGACGCCCATGTCCGACGGAACTGAATCGAAGCCGCAACAATGGACGATGCGCGCCCCCGATTGCCGAGCCGCAGGCTCGTACTTTTCGATCATCCGCTTGATCCACTGGGTCTCGCCGGTGAGGTCGCAGTAGTCCGTGCCGCTTTCCGCGCAGACCTTGACGAGCGGCTCCCCATAAAGCGCGTAGGGCCCGACGGTGGACACGACCACCCGCGTTTGTGCGCACATCGCTTGCAGCTGCGCTTCGTCGGCCGCGTCCGCGACGATGATCGGCAACGACTGCCCCGCCGCGCCCAGCGACTCCCTGACCTGCCTGAGCTTCGTTTCCGACCGGCCGGCGATGGCCCAGCGCAGCGTGTCGCCGTCGCCCGACAGATGTTCGGACAGGTATCGGGTCAGGATCTGCCCGACAAAGCTGGTGGCGCCAAACGCGACGAGGTCATAGGCCGGCGTGGTCATGGACGATTCCTTCTGAGCGGGAGAGTCGAGGGCATCGCGCCGTTATCTTTGCTTTCCGGGTCCATCGAAGGTCTTCAAAGGCGTCGGCAGATTCAGGACCAGTTGCGCGTCCTTGACCACGTCGAGACGAACGATGGTGGATGCGCCCAACCCATCGAGCAGCTGGCTCAGCGGACCGCCATGCCGCACCAGCTCGACGTCTCGCGGCAACAGGCGCTGCGCGAACGACAGCGTATTGGTCTGCACCGAGCTCTGGTGCCATTCGCCGTCGATCAGATTGATCATGGTCGTCGTGCCCATCCGCGATTGGGGCGCAACGGTGCTCAGCGCAGGCAGCGGCGCGCGCAGGCTGAGATCCGGCCGCCCCCCCGGACCGGCGATGCGCGCGCTTGCGTCGGCGCCGATCTTCACGTCGATATCGGCGAGCCACTTGGGCAGCTGATAGCCGTATACGCCGCGAACCCGCGCGATTTCCGTCGTGACGGGAAGCGCCAGCACATGCGCAACGAAGCTCCGGCGGCGCATGGAATCGATCAGATCCAGCGCGTGCGACCCTCGCGCGCCGGGCCTGCGGATGACCACCGCGACGGACACTTCGTCGTACGGATCGTTATCGCAGACCGAATACGAAAAGAACGTCAGTGCCACCAGCCCATGCCCCGGAAGCGCCCGCAGCGGTTCGAGCGGCACCGGCAGCATGGCCCGCAAGCGTTCGAGAGGTGCAAGGAACAACAGCTGGATGTTGCTGGAACGGTAGTAGAAGTTCGGCGCCCATGTCGGGCCCACCCTCGACGCAACCAGACGCTTAGGTATCCGACGGAAAAAATCGATGTTCCCCGCGGCAGGATCCCGCGCCACCTCGTCCAGGTCCGGATTCATCCGGAATCGGTCGTAGTATCCGCCTTCGGGCACGTCGACCTTGTGCGGCCCGAATTCGACCTGTGTAAACCGCCTGTCCATGTTCGTTGCCTCTCCTCGATGATCGACCGTGGCAGGCAACGCCCGAAGCCTGCTGACTCACTGCCGTCAGCAAGCACTTTAAGATTGAACTCAACTTCAAGGTCAAGGGCCCGGATAGAGGAACGATTCGGTCGTCGCTTCGGCGACTTGCCGGCAGTCGTCCTTTCGTCGAATCATTTGGCGCTCGAGCGACGCCCCTTGCCCCGTATCGCCACCACCCCTTGATCGCGCAAGCGATCCATCACCCAGCGGGTCCGCTCGGAACAGTTCAATTCGGTCGGCCTGTTCCTGATGCTGTCGATGGCGACGAGCAGTTGCGCCTTGTTCTCCTTGAGGCGCTTCTGCATCGCGTCGATTTCGGCGACTTTCCGTTCGAGCGCTTCCACCAGCCCGTCATGCTGCCAGTTGCCGGCCCCCACCGGCAGCAGATGACGGATCTGCTCGAGCGAGAATCCTGCGCTCTGCGCGCTGGAGATGATCTCCAGCATCCACACTGCGTCCTCGGAGTAGTCGCGATAGCCATTCGTCCTGCGTTCGACGGCCGTGATCAGCCCTTCTGCTTCGTAGAAACGGATCCGGGATGCCGTCAGGCCGCTGAGCTTCGCCAGCTCCCCAATTTTCATGCTTGCCTCGTCAGCGTGTTGACATTAAACCTAACTTTAATCCTAGAGTCGGTGCGTCGCCAAGCGAGGCCGACGGCTGCATCCGTCGGACATGCTGCCGCTTGCCGCGACACACCGTGGCCAGGCGCGAGCGAATGATGGCGCCAGTCTGACCATTGCGGCAACGCGGCCTGCCGACTGCCACGTTGTCCTTCGTTCAACCCGCCATCGTCAGGAGCGCCACGTCATCACTGATCCGCAGCAACCGGAAAGCACGTCATTGATTGATATTGCCCACTGAACAGGAGCAAACATGGGATACGTCACAACGAAAGATGGTGTCGACATCTTCTACAAGGACTGGGGTCCGCACGACGCACAGGTGATCTTCTTTCATCATGGCTGGCCGCTCAGCGCCGACGACTGGGATGCCCCCAGATGCTCTTCTTCCTGGCCCAGGGCTACCGCGTGATCGCGCACGACCGTCGCGGCCACGGACGATCCAGCCAGGTCTGGGACGGCCATGACATGGATCACTATGCGGACGACGTCGCCGCGGTCGTGAATCACCTCGGCGTCCAGGGCGCCGTCCACGTCGGCCATTCCACCGGCGGCGGCGAAGTCATCCACTACGTCGCCCGTCATGGGGAAGACCGCGTCTCCAAGGCTGTGCTGATCAGCGCCGTTCCGCCGCTGATGGTCAAGACCGAGAGCAACCCCGGCGGCCTTCCCAAGGAAGTGTTCGACAACCTCCAGGCCCAGCTCGCGGCGAACCGGGCGCAGTTCTATTACGACATTCCGGCAGGCCCCTTCTACGGCTACAACCGTGACGGTGCGAAGCCGTCGCAAGGCGTCATCTGGAACTGGTGGCGGCAAGGCATGATGGGGAGCGCGAAGGCCCACTACGACGGCATCGTCGCCTTCTCGCAGACCGACTTCACCGAAGACCTGAAGAGCACCACGATTCCCGTTCTCGTGATGCATGGCGACGATGATCAGATCGTCCCCTATGCCGGTTCCGGTCTCCTGTCGGCGAAGCTGGCCAGGAACAGCACGCTGAAGACCTATGCGGGCTTCCCGCATGGCATGCCCACGTCCAACGCCGAAACGATCAACGCCGATCTGCTCGCGTTCATCCGCAGCTGAACGCAACGGATGCCAAGGGCCGCCCCCTGGCATCCGCGTTCCCTGCCGGCCCGGCCTTCGGTCTGCAAGCGCAGGCTGAAGGCCGCCTGCTCCCCGCTACCGCAACCCTACCCGAAGCCGCGCGTTCCGAACCTCAAACAAGGCGTTGACATTAAAGTTGACTTTAACCTTAAAGTCACGACATGCTCAAGCGAGGTGCCCCCATGAACGTGTTCGGCATCGGCACGGCGCTGGCCATCGATCCGAATCTGCCGCGCGACTGGCGGCTCGGCAAAGACAACGCGCCGCAACTGTCGCCTGTCGCTTGGAAGAACAAGGCATTGGCCTCGCTCGCGAACATGGCCGCCGTCAAGTTCCAGCTGCGCAAACTCAGTCTTGGCAGGACGCCCGATCCGGAGGTATCGCCGGTGCGGGCGCTGATCCTGCAACAGTTGGCGAATGCATGCCGGACCCGCCAGTACCGGCGCAGGATGGCGCAACGATCCTGATGACGATTCCGACGGCACGGCGGCGCGGTCTGCCTTTACCGTCGGATACTCGCGCGTCGACTGACCGGGTTGCCCATCGTGCTGCGGCCCATTCAGCCTTGTCTGCCTATTGAGACGATGCTTGTCAGGCCGAACCGCAGACCGCCCGGTGCCCTCGCAGCACGCTTCATCGAACTGCTCAAGGCCGAACGCGATGCCATTACGCCGGACGCGTAGCGCATTGGAAAACGCGGCCAATACCCCGCGCGTGCAGGGACGACCGATTTGCCGTCGATACCCGCCACTCGGTCGACGCCGAGTGCAAAGACTCTTTCAGGTCGGCTTCAGCTGACCGCGTCGGGCGGGTGTCGGCCATGTCCGGCCGTTGGCCAATCGAGGACCTCAGCCACTCGGACGTCTCTTGTATCCTGTTAACGGACATCGAGCGCTGCCTTCGCTCTCTACGCGGCTTCCATTCGGCGGTATTTCAATACATTCGATTGGGGATTTCGACCGTGAACCTCGCTTCTTGGCCGTGAATGCCCGCCTGTCGCCCTGACCAATGGAGCCGCAATGGCTCCGATTTCTGTAGATCAAAAGGGCAATGTCGAACGTGTCAAGCGTTGTCCCATCCGTGGCAAAATGCACTGTCAGCACGCTGTTCGGGCGGCGCTTATGCCAAACGCGACAGGAAGTCTGTTTATGGACGACGACGCGCATGCCTTTAACGGGCTCCGCCCCCGATTGCAGAAGATTGCCTATCGAATGCTGGGGTCTGTGGCCGAAGCCGAAGATATCGTGCAGGACGTCTGGCTGCGTTGGCATGCGGCGGCCCGCGAGAGCATCGATAACGCGGAAGCGTGGCTCGTCGCGGTCACGACACGGATGTCCATCGACCGTCTGCGCGCCGCGAAGATACAGCGCGAACACTACACGGGCATCTGGTTGCCCGAGCCGCAGATGACTGACTCACCCGCTACACCCGAGGAGGTCACGGAGCGTGCAGACGACGTCTCCGTGGCATTTCTGACGCTGCTCGAGCGGCTGACGCCGGAAGCGCGGGCAGCCTTTCTGCTGCGCGAGGTGTTCGACGCGGACTACGGGGAAGTCGCTGAGGCCATCGGCAAGACGGAGGCGGCGTGCCGGCAACTGGTAAGCCGTGCAAAAGCGCAACTGCGCGATGAACGCCCGCGTTACGAAGTGTCGCGCGAAACGCATCTTCGCCTGCTGCGGACCTTCGCGCAGGCGCTGGAGGACGGCGACTTCCATGCGATCAACGCGTTGCTGGCCGAAGACGCGATGCTGATTGGCGACGGCGGCGGCAAAGTCCCGAGCTCCCCACTACCGATGTTGGGGGGCCGGCGCATCGCGCAGCTTTTCTACGCGCCGTCGCTGCGTTATGGCAGCGAACTCAGCGTCAAGCTCGTGGTGCTCAACGGCCAGTGGGCGCTGCTGCGCTTTATCGAAGGCAAGCTCGAATCGGCACAGTCGTTCGAAACGGACGGCAAGCGCATCGTTCGTATCCATGTACAGCGCAACCCTGATAAGCTCGTCCGCATCGCGGCCGCACACTCCAACGGTTGAACGCCGATCACTCTCGGGCGCGGACGCGTCTCAACTCGTCGATTGGCGCCCCGCGTACAACACGGTGAGTCCGTTCGCATGCCTGTCACGAAACGCCGTGCCACCTACGATGACTTCTTGCGGCCGATGGTCGCCAACAGCGCCCGCGAAGCCCGGGGGCTCACTCATCGTAGCCGGGAGAAGTCACGACGCAACGTATCAACTACATTCAGCAATCGCCGGAGCTGTTCAAGAGGTTCCTCGAACTCAGCAATCTGCTGAAGGACAGCGCAATCGAGGAATCGATCCGTGATCTCGTGTCGGTCCGGGCGTCGCAGGTCAATGGTTGTGGGTTCCGCCTCGACGCGCACGTGAATAGAAGCCGACGGACCCTGTCACAAACGGCGGCGCTCGTACGTCTAGTCGTGCATGGACTCCACGACTCGCGCTTACATGTCAGATTACCCATCACGCCGCCTCTTTGTCGGCGCGGACGATCCGTTCGCAAGCAGCTTTGCGACCAGTTACGCCTGCGTCGTTTGCTTTCTGGCCGTCGCCAATGCAGGCAGCTTTGCCCGCGCGGGTGATCGCCTTGGCATCGGCCGATCCGCGGTCAGCCGCAATGTGCAGAAACTCGAGGCTCAGCTCGATGCGCGTCTTTTCCAGCGCACAACGCGCAGCACGTCGCTCACGCGCGAAGGAGAGCTTTTCTACGCGAACTGTCAGCCGGGCATAGAGCGCATCGCCCAGGCGCTCGAAGACATGCGGGAGCTGCGCAGTGGGCCGCCTCGCGGTCATTTGCGCATCGGCGCCACACCCGGCTTCGGCCGCAAGATCGTCGCGCCGCTGCTGCGCAGTTTTCACACACAATATCCCGAAATCATGCTGGAACTGCTGCTGAACGATCGCCCCGCCGACTTCACTGCCGATCGTATCGACGTCTCGTTTCGAGACGGACGCATGGAAGACAGCGGAATCGTCGCGCGGCAGCTGATCCCGATGCAGTTGATCGTCTGCGCATCGCCTGCCTATGCACGGATTCACGGCTTGCCGCACCACGTCGACGACTTGCTCGGCCATCGCTGCATCAACTTTCGCACAGCGTCGGGCCGCGTCAGGGAGTGGGAATTCAAGGTCGACGGTCTTGCACAGCGGCGCCGGCCTGTCGCGCAACATACGTTCAACGATGTGGATCTGATCCTGCAGGCAGTGCTCGACGGGCTGGGCATCGCGCAGTTGCCGGCCTATCAGGTGTGCGATCTGCTTTTCGAAGGCGAGTTGATCAGTTGTCTCGCGCAGCACGCACCCGAAGACGGCGGCCATTACATTTGCTATCTCAGCCGCAAGAATCTACCTGCCCGAATCCGTGTGTTCATCGACTATATGACCGAGCACGCGAGGGCGGTCGACCTGCAGCGTCTGACGACGATGACGACGTTATCGACCATCGAGTGACGACACCCCGAACGACGATGCGTTCCCCGCGTCTTCGCCTCTGCCAGACAAGCCGCGATTGATCTTCCCCATCGTTCCGTGATGCGCTTTAGCACGTTTCGTACCCCGGTGCTGGTATTGGCAAGTTCCAGCGAAAGGTTGCCTATCAGATTGGTGCCGACGCGGCAACTGAGTGCGCAACGTGGCGACACTACCGGCACCCTGTGTCGAAGTCTAGGATTCTCTCCAGGTAGTTTCTGCTCAGAATGTTTCGACGCAGGTTCGGTGAGTTCAACCTCCGCCTACTGATGAGGGGAAAACATGACGCAAGGTCTCAACTACTTTCAGCAATCCCCGGAACTGTCCACGAAGCTTCTGGAACTCTACATGCTGCTCTAGAGCGGCACCATCGAGGAGCCCATCGCTAACCTCGTCCAGATGCGTGCGTCTCGCCATTCATAAGCAACGCGCTCACGTGAATGAGCGCCCATCCAACGCCGCCGAGTGCGGTCAAGAAAGGAGTATGACCTATGTCTTCAAATAATCGCAGCCTCACCAAGGGCGTGGCACGGCGTAACTTGCTACTCGGCAGCGCTGCCGCAGCTGGCTCTCTTGTCGTGGCTAGCGTGCAGAGCCCGGCAATGGCCGCTCCGTCAGCAAAGGAGGCGCATCATGCAAAGGCAGGCGGGAAGGCCTCTGGCAGCTACATCGCGACAACCGACGGCGCGCAGCTCTATTACAAGGACTGGGGCGCTGGTCGCCCCATCGTGTTTTGTCATGGCTGGCCACTCAGTTCGGACAGCTGGGAATCTCAAATGATGCTCGTTGCATCGGACGGGTATCGTGCAGTCGCACATGATCGTCGTGGCCACGGCCGTTCAAGCCAGTCCTGGACTGGCAACGAGATGAACACTTATGCCGACGATTTGGCCGCCGTCTTCAACACCCTTGACCTGCGCGATGCCGTACTCGTGGGTTTCTCCACGGGCGGGGGCGAGGTGGCTCGCTATATCGGCCGGTACGGTACGCGGCGGGTCTCCAAAGTCGTGCTGGTTTCGGCAGTGCCGCCCTTGATGCTCAAGACGCCCGCCAACCCGCTTGGCTTGTCAATTGAAGTCTTCGATGGCCTGCGCGCCGCCCAGCTCGCCAATCGGTCCCAGTTCTACAAAGATGTGCCGGCCGGTCCGTTCTATGGCTTCAACCGTCCCGGAGCAAAGCCTTCGCAGGGGCTGATCGACGCTTGGTGGGCCCAAGGCATGCAGGGCGGTCACAAGAACACTTATGACTCGATCAAGGCGTTCTCGGAAACTGATTTTACCGAGGACCTGAAAAAGATCGACGTGCCTACCCTCATTATCCACGGCGACGATGACCAGATTGTCCCCATCGATGCCGCCGGACGCGCTTCGGCAAAGCTGATCAAAAACTCCAAGCTGATCGTCTACCCCGGCGCACCGCATGGATTGACGGATACGCATAAGGAAAAATTCAACGCCGACCTGTTGGCGTTCATTCGTAGTTGAAAGCCCGTCGACTCGATGGCTGACATTGCTTTTCGGTGCCGGCAGCTAATCCATCCAATCTGAGAGTCAATTCCCATGTGCAACCACCACAATTGCTATGCAGACCCCGTTGAACCGGCTTTGCCCACGAGCGATCTGACACTGGACCTCCCGCGGACGGCGCTGGTGGTCATTGACCCGCAAATCGACTTCATGAGTCCCGAAGGGCGTAGTTGGGAGGTCGTCGGCGAAAGCGTGACGGAGCAAAATCTGGTGCCCAACCTTATCCGCCTGTTCCAGGCTGCGAAGCGGGCGGGTATCACCGTCGCCATTTCTCCCCACTATTATTTTCCCCATGATCACGCATGGAAAGTGCACGGTCCCGCCGAGAAGTTTCAGCATGCCTTGGGCATGTTTGACCGACCTGGCGCGCTGACGCTGGACGGCTTTCAGGGTTCGGGGGCAGATTTTATGCCAGACTTCAAGCAGTACATCGAGGATGGAAAAACCATTATCTGCTCAACGCACAAGCTGTACGGCCCACAAGCCAATGACCTCGTTTTGCAGTTGCGCAAGCAGCGCGTCGATCAGGTGATCCTTGCAGGAATGGCCGCCAACCTATGCGTCGAGTCCCATCTGCGGGATCTGCTGGAGCAGGGCTTCGAAGTTGCGGTTGTACGCGACGCAGTGGCAGGACCGAAGGTGCCGGAAGGCGACGGATATCACGCGGCGCTAGTCAACTTCCGCTATATCGCGAACGCGCTCTGGGATACCGACGAAACCGTGCAGCGGCTGGCAGGAAGTGTTCGCGCAGCGGCGTAACCCCAGTGATTTCGATGTATGCCGCCTCCCCAAATTTGCGTTGCAGGCGACGCTATTCGCCCTTCGCAGAAACTCATGCAGTGCAGAGTTGACGGCAATGAACAGGATGGCGAAGCACCACCTATCAAACATGATCTTCGTCTGCTCAGGATCATGGGATGCCATCGATATACGTAACCATGGGGAGGCGGACACATGAATGTCTGGTTCAAAGGAAGAGAGATAATAAAAATGTTTAAGATGCCTTCACGCTACAGCCATTTCGCCTATGGCGTTATCCAAGCCGGATTAACCTGTTCCATCTCGGCGGCCATCGCAAGCATTCCATTTGCAGAAAAAGGCTTGTTCTTTCAGCAATGGCTCATGTCTTGGAGCACTTCCTGGCTTACCATGGTGCCGGTTGTTTTATTGGTGGCTCCGTTTGTTCGACGTATGGTAGAGAGAATGACAACCAATTCTTAGCATCACGACGTCGTCAATAATTGGATATCAAAGTACGTTCTTCTAAATTGAATTGGGATGAACGAGCACGGGAACTCGAGCCTCCACTATGTCCGAGGAAGAAGAAGCCCGCATGGTTGCCGTGCTGGGCGAGGTGTTCGACCTGGCGCGCAATGGCGATGCCACGACGCTGGCCGCGCTGATCGGGCGTGGCATGCCGCCGAACCTGCGCAACGAAAAAAGCGACACCCTGGTGATGCTGGCCGCGTATCACGGCGACGCCGGCGCACTACGCACGCTGCTTGAAACCGGCGCGTCGCCGGACCAGCGCAACGCGATGGGCCAGACCCCAACCACCGGCGCCGCCTGCAAGGGCTTCAAGGACGTCATCGAAATCCTGCTCGCGCACGGCGCCGACGTCGAAGGCGCTTCACCGGACGGCTGCACGGCGCTGATGACGGCGGCGATGTTCCAGCGCACCGAGATCGTGGATCTGCTGCTCGCAAACGGCGCCCATCCCAATGACAGCCATCCGTGGCAAGTCAGCCGAACGGTTCCGCTAAAACCCGGCGCCTAAACAAGCAGACGCCTTCTCGATAGAGGCGCGCCGCAGCATCTCGTACTTCATCTGTAAGGCATCGCGCGGATCGCAGAAGTGCAGGTGTTGCCGCGACTGGCCAGCATGACCAAACAATCGTCGCCGCACTGCGGTGGCACGAATATCCGATGGACCGTGGGAGCCGTCGCTAACCTTACGCTCGCCCCAACGGCCGAAGAGGGTCGGCACCAGCCGATCGAGCAAGACGGTAACCGGCCAGCAGGCGACGTTCGCTATCACTGAGTCGGTGTCATTCAGCCGATCCACTTCACGCATCGTGATCGTGATCGTCCCAGTCGCGTTCATCGCCGGCGCTCCCTGAGCATTTTCATTTAGCGGAAACGCGACATAATGAAATGGCCAGCCCGATCCCAGCGACCGTTCTACGATAGGGAGTTCGGTCCAAGGTAGCGGAGAGCGTCATGAGCGAGGTCACGCTGATCGGCATCGATCTGGGCAAGCATCTCTTTCATCTGCACACGCAGGACGCGAAGGGACACGAGATATTCCGCAAGAAGCTCGCGCGCGCGCAGTTGCTCCCGTTCTTCAGCAATCTTGCGGCGGCAACCTTCGTCGTGGAAGCGTTCGCCGGTGCGCACTGGTTGGCCCGCAAGCTCAATGCAATGGGTCACGAAGCGAAGCTGATCTCGGCGCAGTACGTTCGGCCTTCACGTTACCGTTCACACACGTTTTCGCTCTGGCGCCCGCGTAGGAGAGAAAGAACAGCTTCATCATCGGCTGTGAGCAGGTTCGTGCCCACGAGCTTTTCCTTACACACCGCTTCAGCCAGGCGCCGACCTCGATACTGCATGAGCCATCGGACAGGCCACACCCGCGCGGTCCCGTCAGCGGACGCGGTCACCACCCGCTGGCCGTCCGGGCTGAAGACGGCGGAATACACCCACCCCTGATGCCCGCTGAGCAGCGCGATCATCTGTCCGGTTGCCGCGTCCCACACCCGCGCGGTCTGATCCGCGGACGCGGTCACCACCCGCTGGCTGTCCGGGCTGAAGGCGGCGGAATAAACTGCTCCCTGATGCCCGCTGAGCTGGGCGATCCGATTGCCCGTGATCGCGTCCCACACCCGGCCGGTCCCATCCCAAGACGCGGTCACCACCCGCTGGCCGTCGGGGCTGTAGGCGGCGGAATCAACCGGCTCTTGATGCCCGCGGAGCAGCACAATCTGTTTGCCCGTGGCCGCGTCCCACACCCGCGCGGTCTGATCCGCGGACGCGGTCACCACCCGCTGGCCGTCCGGGCTGAAGGCGGCGGAATACACCCACCCCTGATGCCCGCTGAGCAGCACAATCTGTTTGCCCGTGGCCGCGTCCCACACCCGCGCGGTCTGATCCGCGGACGCGGTCACCACCCGCTGACCGTCCGGGCTGAAGGCGGCGGAATACACCCACCCCTGATGCCCGCTGAGCCGGGCGATCTGTTTGCCCGTGGCTGCGTCCCACACCCGCGCGGTCCGATCCGCGGACGCGGTCACCACCCGCTGGCTGTCAGGGCTGAAGGCGGCGGAATAAACTGCTCCCTGATGCCCGCTGAGCTGGGCGATCCGTTTGCCCGTGGCCACGTCCCACACCCGCGCGGTCCTATCCCCGGACGCGGTCACCACCCGCTGGCCGTTCGCGCTGAAGGCGGCGAACACAACCGGCTCCTGATGCCCACCGAGCAGCAAGATCTGTTCGCCCATCGCCGCGTCCCACGCGCGCGCGGTCCGATCCACGGACGCGGTGACCACCCGCTGGCCGTCCGGGCTGAAGGCGGCGGAGTTCACCGGCCCTCGATGTCCGATGAGTTGCGCGATCACCTGGCCGGTCTCCGCATCCCACACCCGTGCGGTCTTGTCATCGCACGCGGTCACCGCGCGCCGGCCGTCCGGGCTGAAGGCGGCGAAGCTCACCGGTCCCTGATGCCCGACGAGCGGCGCGATCAACTGGCCGGTCGCCGCATCCCACACCCGTGCGGTCTTGTCCGCGGACGCGGTCACCACGCGCCGGCCGTCCGGGCTGAACACGGCGAAGAAAACCGGACCCTGATGCCCGGTGAGCAGCGCGATCAACTGGCCGGTCGCCGCGTCCCACACCCGCGCGGTCTTGTCGTCGGACGCGGTCACCACGCGTCGGCCGTCCGGGCTGAAGACGGCGGAGAAAACCGGTTCCTGATGCCCGGTGAGCAGCGCGATCAACTGGCCGGTCGCCGCATCCCACACCCGCGCTGTCTTGTCCGAGGACGCGCTCACCACGCGCCGGCCGTCCGGGCTGAAGACGGCGGAGAAAACCGGTCTCTGATGTCCGATAAGCGACGCGATCAACTCGCCGGTCACCGCGTCCCACACCCGCGCGGTCCTGTCCGCGGACGCGGTCACCACCCGCCGGCCGTCCGGGCTGAAGGCGGCGGAATACACCCACCCCTGATGCCCGCTGAGCAGCGCGATCTGTTTGCCCGTCGCTGCGTCCCACACCCGCGCGGTCCTATCCCCGGACGCGGTCACCACCCGCCGTCCGTCCGGGCTGAAGGCGGCGGAATACACCCACCCCTGATGCCCGCCGAGCAGCGCGATCTGTTTGCCCGTCGCTGCGTCCCACACCCGCGCGGTCCTATCCCAGGACGCGGTCACCACCCGCTGGCCGTCCGGGCTGAAGACGGCTGAATCAACCGGCTCCCGATGCCCGCCGAGCAACGCAATTTGCATTGATGCGTGCGCGCCACGCATGAGTTCCAGTTCTGCTTCGGCCGACCCCGGCGAAAACCAACTCTTCCCCATCGCCAGCATGGCGAAGCGCATTCCGCGGTCATAAAGTCCCGCGTCGTTCGCCGTCATCGCGGCCGACGCCAATACAACGGAAGTCTGGCGTGCGACCGCCCGAGTCCGGTGAATGATCCACCCACCTGTCACAAGCAGAATGAACGCGATTACGCCCATCAGTACCTGGACCTTCGCACACCGACGCACGACCCTATCGCGTTCCATCCCACTCGAATCCTGGTCGCCGTTCCGCCTATTGAGAGGGACCGTGAATTTTGAACACGTTGTAGCCTGACGGTGAATCAGTGAACAGCATAAATACGACGTCGTCGCTGTCGGCTCGTCCAAGTGCCATGTGTGCGCACTGGCTCAGGCCAACAGCGGGGTCCATCTTTCGCATGGCGCCAACGGACCCGGATGGCGTGATCCAGACGATCGAGTTCTTGCTGTCAACGTCACATCCCCTCATGAAGTAGCCACCGGCGCGCAACGGGGACTGGCGATCAGCAAGACGCAGGTAATGAAATCGACTGGATTGCGCTTGGCTGCAGCGACCCAAGCTGCAGTGTGTGCTTGCATGGCCGCTCCATGTAATGAATGACTGATTTTCGATTGCGACCAGCACCTTGGCACTATTACCCTCGTTTGCACAGGAGCGGAATGCAGCGAGGATGACCGACTCCGGCCATGCTCCGCCAGTCGACAATCTTCCGGGACGTTGCGCACGTTCGACGTTATCGTCAGCGACTCCAGGCCGCCGCCATTCACAAGGATTATTGTGGTACTTCGCTTCGACATGCCAGCGCGTACTTACCCGGCGTCGTCACCTCACCAAGGCCTGCGGGACGACGCAGCGAGATCTCGCCATCAAGCAAACCGGGGGTGTCGAATGCCCGGTGCCGTCTACAGAGCTCGGCAAATGGCTACTGAATCGCCGAATGGCGATTTTCAATGCGCACAGGAAATCGCGTCGGGCGAACCGCCATCGGTCAGATTCGATGGGTAGACCCCATGACTTCGGAAGCGGTCGTTAGTGTCGGGCCGGTCCGACCGACCGGTCCGGGTCGAAAACACGCGTTCATGGGGCGGAAAGCCGACGTTCGGCGTTGGTGGCGGAGAGATGGCCGGTATAGGAATCTGAGCGGACGCTCGGGGTAGCCAGTGTGGATGACCGCAACGGCCGACAACGTGTCGGCCGCCGCGGACTCATGGATGGTCGTTGGACCTCGGAAGCCGCCGCTGATGACGCGACCGATCGAGTCGCGGTTGAGGGTCCGTTTCGATCCCCAACTTACTCCCGATCGATTCCGGCGGCCGCCGCGCGTAGCGCCAGCAGATAGCTCTGAATCCCGAAGCCGCAGATTTGCCCGCTGACGACGTCCGCGAACACGGAGCGATGCCGGAACGGTTCGCGCGCGTGGATATTCGACATATGCAGTTCGACGATGGGACAGGTCAGGATAGCCAGCGCGTCACGAATGCCGTAGCTATAGTGCGTCCACGCGCCGGCATTGATCAGCACGGCATCCTGGCGCGCGTCGAAGGCACGATGAATGCGCTCGCACATGGCCGCTTCGCTGTTCGTCTGAAAGGATTCCACGTGTACGCCGAGTTCCGCCGCGAGGGCTTGCAGTCGGGCGTCGATCTCCGCGAGCGTGATCGTTCCGTACTGCACCGGATCGCGCTTGCCGAACATGTCGTGATTGATGCCATGCAGCATCAGAATCTTTTTCATTCCGGATTCCTTTGTAAATTCAGTCAAACGGTACGGTAAGCCGGTCGATGACCGCGCCGGTTTCGGGACGGACGCCGCGCCACCAGTCGAACGCTTCGGCCGCCTGTTCGACCAGCATGCCGACGCCGTCCGCGATCCCGCGCACCCCCGCATTCTTCGCGAGCCGGAGAAATGGCGTGAGCCGCTTGCCGTACGCGAGCTCATAGGCCGTGCCTTCCGGACTGAACACGCTCGGCGGGACGGGCGGCAGGTCGCCGGTGAGACTGGCTGACGTCGCATTGACGACGAGGTCGAAACGTCCCGACGCTTCGAGATCGGCATAGCCGCAAGCGCGCAGCGGACCGCGTCCGGCAACGCGTGCCGTCAGCGCCCGGGCTTTCGCGACATCGCGGTTCGCAATGACCAGCTCCGCCGGGCCGGCCGCGAGGAACGGCAACAGCGCGCCTCGGGCTGCACCGCCGGCGCCGAGCAGCAGCACGCGCTTGCCGGCCAACGGCAGGCCGAGATTGACTTCGATGTCGCGAACCAGTCCGATGCCGTCGAAGTTGTCCGCCAGAATGCGTCCGTCCTCGAACTTGAGCGCGTTGACCGCACCCGCCAGCGCCGCGCGCTCGCTGCGCTCGTCCGACATCGCAAATGCCTGCAGCTTGAACGGCGCGGTGACGTTCATGCCCTTGCCGCCCGTCGCGGCGAATGCCCGGACCACGTCCGCGAAAGCGCCTTCCGGTTCCACCGGCCCTTCGATCGCCGTGTAGTTCATGTCCTGCTGCGTCTCCTGCGCGAAGAGACCGTGAATCAGCGGAGATTTCGTGTGTCCGATCGGATTGCCGATCACTGCATACTGGTCAGTCATCATTGGCTCGCTTTCGAATAGAGAACACCGTCGGCCTGCATCGAATCGATCTCGACCGGCTCGAACCCGAGCGAACGCGCGACTTCGGCGTTGTGTTGCCCCAGGTCGGGCGCGACGTCGCGAATCGTCGTATCGCAATCGGAGAACCGGAACGGCAGGTTGGGCAGGCGCAATGTCCCGTAGCGCGGATGCTGCTGCTCGACCACCATGCCCCGCGCCTGGATCTGCGGATCGGCCAGCACCTCGTCGATGCGCTGCACTTTCGCGCATGGAACGTCGATGCCATCCAGCAGTTCGAGCACCGCCGCAACGGTGCGGGCCGCCACCCACGGCTCGACCACCGACAGGATCTCCGGCCGGTGCGCATTCCGCCCGACGCTGTCATGGAACCGCGTGTCGGCGCCGAAATCCGCCGGGCCGCCATGCGCTTCGATCAGCGCTGCGAAGCGTTTCCACGCGTCGTCGACTTGCGCCGCGATGACGAGATCGCCGTCCGCCGCGCGGAATACGCCGTAGAGCGTCGAGGTCGGCATGTCGTGTCCGGTCTGTTCGGGCAGTACGCCCTGCAGCGTGTAGCACTGCACCGCGTATTCGTGCATCGACACCAGCGTGTCGTACAGCGCCATGTCGATGTGCTGGCCGCGGCCGCTCTTTACGCGGCCCAGCAGCGCGGCATTGATCGCCGCCACCGCGTGGATGCCCGTATACATGTCGCCCAGCGAGATGCGCAACAGCGGCGGCCGCTCGCCGGGCGTGCCGACCATCTGCATGATGCCGCTCTTCGCCTCGGCGATCAGCCCGAAGCCCGCGCGATGCGCATCGGGACCGGTGTGTCCGTACGCCGAAATCGAACAGTAGACGAGGCGCGGATTGCGTGCCGACAATTCGGCATGACCCAGCCCAAGCTTGTCCAGCGCGCCCGGCCGGTAGTTCTCGATGAACACGTCCGCCGAGTCGCACAGTCGTTGCATGAACGCCTTGCCGCGCGGATCCTTCATGTTGACGCTGACGCCCCGCTTGCCCATGTTGAGTTGCAGGAAGTAGCCGCTTTGCTGGTCGTCGAGCACGGTCGCGTGCTGGCGTCCGGCGTCGCCGGTGCCGGGCCGCTCGACCTTGATCACTTCCGCGCCGAGCGCCGCGAGGCAACGCCCGACATACGGGCCGGCAAGAAAGTGGCTGTAGTCGACGACGCGAATGCCTTCGAGAGGACGGGCCTGCATCAGCATGCTCCCGGACGGCGCGGCACCATCAGGCGGTGTTCGCCGCGCTGGACCACCTGGTCATCCTGATTGATCAGCTCGGACGGCAGCACGACGATGCCCCAGCCCGGGCGGCTCTTGCTTGCGCGCATCGAGCCGACGCGAAACTTCACATGCAGCACGTCGTCGACCTTGATCGGCAGCAGGAAGTCCCAGCTCCAGCCGAGCGACATGCCCGGCAGGAACCGGTAGTCGCTCTGGGTCTTCAGGCCGTCCGCGATCGACAGCCCGAACAGGCCATGTGCGACGAGGCAGCCGAAGTGGCTCGCGTTCGCATAGTCCTCGTCCACATGGACCGGCGTGTGGTCGCCGGTGAGTTCGGCATAGGCGAGAATGCGCGCCTTCGTCACCGTGTAATGCGGACTCACGCATTCGTCGCCCTCGCGGGCGTCGTCCCAGTATTTTTCGACGATCGTCATGGTTATGCCTCCGCGCGCGGGTTGATTGCCAGCGCCTGCAAGACGCAGGAAGCGGGCCTGGCCTGAATCAGTTCGACCGCGAGACCGTCCGGCAGGCGCAACCAGTTTCGCCCCTGCGGCATCTCGGTCACGCCGAATCGTTGCGCCGCGGCCAGCGCGGTCTCGAGGTCTTCGCACATCACGCCCAGATGGGCGAGCCGGCCTTCGGGGCCGTCATGTTCAGGCGAGTGAATGAATTGCAGGCCGCCGAGCGTCCAGTACTGTCGCGGGGCGTCGAGCGTGCCGTCCACTTCGCGCATGGCCATGCCCAGGACTTCCTCGAAGAAACGGATGTGCCAATGGATGTCCTTCACCCAGATGGCAACGTGCTCCAGATAGGCTTTCGGCGCGTTCATGCGGCTGCCTCCTCGCGTTGCCGGTCGGCCATCGCGCGCTCGATCCCCTTGATGCATGCGACGAGCGCCGCATTGACCGGGGTCGGCACGCCGTACCGCTGTCCCCAGCGCACGACCGAACCGTTGATGAAATCGATCTCGGTGACCGAACCCTTCTCCAGGCTCTGCAGCATCGAGGTCTTGAAGGCGGCGGGCAGCCCCTCGGCGGCAAGCGTCCAGGCCTGTTCGGGCTCCGTCATCGACAGCCTGACGCCGGCCGCCCGCGCGGCCGCAATCGCCTCGGCCACCGCCGCGAGCGACGTCGCCTTCAGCAGCGGCTCGTCATAGAGCTGTCCGTAGGTCAGGCCGGTGACGCCGGTGAGCGCACCGGTCGCAACGTTGACCAGCAGCTTGTCCCACATCGTGCCGACGATGTTGTCGCTGACGCTCGTCGCGAGGCCGGCCGCATTGAACGCATCGGCGATCGCCAGTACGCGAGGCGTGATGCGGCCGTCGAGTTCGCCGATATAGGTGTACTTGCCGACCACGCCGGACTCGATGTGGCCCGCACCGCGCAGCACGCCGCCGACGTAGGTCTTGCCCGCGAGCACGCGCTCGCGGCCGACGACGTCGGCGAGAATGTCCTCGTGTCCCAGGCCGTTCTGCAGCGACAGCACGCACGTATCCGGCCCGACCAAGCCTTGCGCGCCACGGATTGCCGACTCGGTGTGGAACGACTTGACCAGCACGATCACCAGATCGGCGGCACCGACCTCGTCCGCTTGCGTCGTCGCCCGGACGCGCACATGCCGGGCGCCGCCGGCGTCGTCGACCCGCAAGCCGTCGCGACGCATCGCATCGACATGCGCGGGCGAGCGGTCGATCAGCCAGGTCTCATGGCCGCCTTCGGTGAGGGTGGCGCCGATCGCGCAGCCGAGTGCGCCGGCGCCCAGAACTGCAATCTTCATTGGCTTCTCCTTGACGTGTCACCGTACGATAGGAGTCGCCGCACATACCGGCAATGCAATGACTACAATGATGCTATTGCGATAGACAATAACGCCATGCTTCCCGACGACCTGCCCGACCTGAAGCTGCTTCAGCTCTTCGATCTGCTGTACGACGCGCGCAGCGTCACGCGTGTGGCCGAGCAACTGGGGCAGAGTCAGCCGACGATCAGCATCTGGCTCGGGCGCTTGCGGGAATACCTTCACGATCCGTTGTTCATTCGAACGCCCGGCGGCATGGCACCGACCCCGCAGGCCGACGCGCTCATCGGGCCGTGCCGGGAAATCCTCGAGTCGTTGCGGCGCTTCGCTGCGTGGGAGATCGCGTTCGATCCCGCGACGGCCCAACGGCGGTTTCGCATCTGCATGACCGACGCGAGCCACATCACGCTGCTCCCGCGGCTGCTGGCCCATGTTCGCGCGCAGGCACCGGGCGTCCGGCTGGAAGCCGCGCGGATAGACGGCAACACCGAACGGGCGCTGGAGTCCGGCGAGGCCGACCTTGCGATCGGCTATGTGCCGTGGCTCGGCGGTGGCATCTACCAGCAGAAGCTGTACGACCAGGACTGGGTGTGCCTGGCCAATCGCCACCATCCGAGGGTCCGCGGCCGGCTCGGCGCAAAGCAATATCGAGCGGAAGGGCACGTGACGATTACGGCAGGCACAGGCGCGCAACTTCTCGAACAGGCGTTGATGCGGGAGCGCATCGAGCGCCAGGTGGTGCTGGAGCTACCGGGGTTCCTGGGGTTGGGGGCGATCATCCAGAGCACCGACCTGATCACGACGCTGCCTCGCCATATCGGCGAGACGCTTGCCCAGGCGAACGATGTCGTGGTTCATGCGTGCCCGATTCCGGTGGAGGGGTTTGCCGTTCGGCAGCACTGGCACGCGCGGTATCACCATGAAGCCGGAAATCGCTGGCTGCGCAGCGTGGTGGTTCAGTTGTTCGCGAGTCCGCGTTAGGCGCGGCCCCTCGCCCTTCCACAACGCGAACTTGCCGTGCGCGAGTCCCTGCTTCGAAAAACACCGCTGCCGGGGCGGAATCGCGCATGCGTTCTGAAAGCTGCCGAGCGTAGTATTCGCGGACCAAACGTCACGCGCCATGTCCGACGACCCGCGCGCCGCTCCGCCACACAGCATGGGACACCATGCAACGGCTCGGGCGACACGGTACCGACATGGCTACTCGCACACTGACGCCGGCATCAGCGCCGGCACGATTTCAGAGGCACGAAATGGAAACATACGTCTTGCTGGGCTGCGGATTCGGTCTTGGCTTGCTGATCGCTATCTGGGGAATCTGGTCGCTCAAGTAAGCTGCACATCATTCCGGCGCATACCACGCCTGCCAAACATACGCCAGGCCGACCGGCATTGGCAAAGGCGACGCTCGCGCTGCTCAGCGCGGTGCCCTCATGGAGAATGATGGAAGTCGCGGTGAACAACGGTCTGCCCGTTCCCCCGATCGACATCAGGCATTAACGAACTCGCCACCAGCCACTCTGTCGAAGTAACGTAGCTGGAGTTCATCGCATGAGGCCGCTTTACGCTACCGTTGCCCTGGTCGTGCTTGCTGCCGGCTGCTCGTCAGTGCCGGCCAACCAGCAAGCCGCCCGGCAGATCCCGCCCGAGACGCATCCATGCGCCCCGCGAGCCAGTCACTGTGCGACGCTCGCGGCCGCCACATCAAAACCACCCGTGCTCAGCGTTGGCGTCAGCGATCCCGATACGCAATTGATCCTGCCGTGGTTTCTCACCGACATCATCAACGCAGTCAACACGCACCAATCCGCCGGTGACTTCCTGCATACGATAAGAAGCGGCTTCTGACCCTCGTCGTTCCGCCTGGTAGTGCAAATCCGGCCCGGGAGGGTGTCCTCGAGCTCTGCCATGCGCGCGCGAATCTCAGCCAGTCCGGCCGCGCGCCCCGCCCGAAACGACGCGCCAACGCCTGGGACAATGCGCCGGTGGAAAACTACCTCACGCCAGTCGACCACGAAGTCCTACGCATCGCTGTATGAGATGCTGTACGCGATACCGAGGCAGGGTCAGTCATGCGCTTGCGCCTATTTCGACGCCTGCGCGACCCCGAGAACCGTCCATTTTCCGTTCTTTTCCTGGAAGAGCGTGGCATACGCAGCCTGTAGATCGCCATTCCTTTCGAAGGCTATCTTGCCGCTCACACCGTCAAAAGATATGTCGCGCAGCACCTCGATATACTTCTTCGGGTCTGTCGAATCCGCTTTCTTCATCGCATTGATAACGGCCCACGAAGCATCGTAAGCCTGAGGCGCGAACTGAACGATACCGACGCCGTATCGCGCCTTCATCTTCTTGTCGAGGTCCGCGCCTCGCGGCATTCTCGAAAGAGGCAAGCCGTACTCCCAACTGTACATTCCTGTTGCGCCACTGCCGGCAAGCTTCAGGAAGTTTTCATTTGTGAATCCACCCTCGCCCATGAACTTCGCGGCAATTTTCAGTTGCCGGATTTGCCTGGCGAGCCCCGCCGCCTGCACGTCCTGTCCAACGTAGAAGATCAGGTCCGGCGAAGCACTCTTGATCGTCGTCAGGATTGCCCGAAAATCGATCGCTTTGGAAGTCGTGTATTGTCTTGTGACCACCTCGCCGCCAGCCATACGGACCCCCTTCGAATACTCGGTTGCAAGGTTCGTCCCGTAATCCGTGCTGTCATCAATAACAGCGATTCGTTTCGCCCTCAGGTCCTTTACTGAGTAATTTGCGGCAAGGACGGCCATCTGGTCATCGTTGTTCATGGTTCGAAACGTCGTCTTGAACCCCTGCGCTGTGTAGACCGGTGAGCTGGATGCCGGCGAAATCTGCGGAATGCCCGCGCGCGAATAAAGCGCCGATGCTGCGATCGAACAACCCGAATTGTGATGACCGACGACGGCGCTGACGCCTTCGTCGACGAATCGCTGTGCCACCAGGACGGCCGTCTTCGGATCCCCGGCGTCATCCTGGAAGTCCACGTCGAATCGTATCTTTTGCCCACCGATAACGAGACCGGCCTGATTGGCTTCATCGAACGCCAGCCGAGCCCCATTTTCTTCGTCTTTCCCGTACGAGGCGGAGAATCCGGTAAGCGGCGCCGCGAAGCCGATCTTGACGACCTTCACGTCGTCCGCGCGAGCGCTGGCCATCATGCCGATACACGTTGCCAGAACCACAACCTGAAAAAACGTCCGACCTGACATCTCGATCCCCTGTCACTGTTTACTTCAGCGATCTCGCGACCTGTCTCCTGTGCGTCGCAGCTGCGGCGAAATGAGTCGTATAGCGATGCCTGGGTAAAGTGATTCGCCACCGGAACACTTCGCGTCGACCTCGACAAGAAGTGTCCTTCAACAAGAAAAAGCGGCTCCGCAAACTATCGTTCGGGAGCCGTTCAAACCTGCTTGGAGAACGCCTTTAGAACCGGTGGCGCAAGCCGACCGTCGCGATCGCCTGCGAACTTTTCCCCGCATCGACGTCAATCGAACCGATCACCGCTTGTGCAGGACCCGCGCCATTCTGGCCCGTGGCGTGGCCGTACGATGCCACGGCATAGACGTCCGTGCGCTTGCTCAGATTGTAGTCTGCGCCGATGCTGAACTGATGGTATTTGGCCGACGAATCACCCAGCGACCGCAGGTAGTTGTAGCCGATTTCGGTCAGCAGCGCCGGGCTCACTTGCCACACCGCATACACCGACCCGTTGTGATATTTCTCGGACCGGTTAAACGCCGATGCCGCATCCGGGTTGTATTGCGAATAGCTGTAATAGCCGCCCAGCGTAAAATTGCCAAGCGCGTAGCGCCCGCCCGCACGCGCAATGTTGACCGAACGCGCAGAAGCGTACGCGGCATTGACGCTGCTGTTGAACAGGGAATCGGCCGAGGTCTTGGCCCGTTGTGCGACGGAGCCGTTGCCATTGTCGACGTGCAGGAAGCCCGCCGCTACCGCCAGCGGCCCGTTCGTATATGCCGCAGCACCGCTGTACGTCTGCCCGGAGCCGATCGTCCCGGCTACACCGCCAAACGAGTACATTGCGGAGAGCTGCAGACCCGACCAGCTCGGACTCGACCACTTGACCGCGTTGTTGATACGAACGCTATTGTCGGCGTTATCGATATCACCCGGCGACGAGAAGAATCCACCGAGGTAGTTGTCGCCCTGCACCGGCTGCACGAGGTCGATCAGCGGATCGTACTGTCGGCCCAGCGTGACAGTGCCCCAGGTGCTCGCATCGGACAGCCCGACATACGCTTGCCGTCCGAACATGCGGCCACCTTGACCAAGGTTGCCCGAGGTGGAGTTGAAGCCATTCTCGATCTGGAATATTGTCTTCAGCCCGCCGCCGAGGTCCTCGCTCCCCTTCAACCCCCAGCGTGAACCGGACTCGGTTCCGCTGGCCATCATGAACTGCGTCGATTTCCCGCCACTGTTATGGATGTACATGAAACCGGTATCGACAATCCCGTAGAGCGTCACGGAGTTGTCCGCATGAGCATGCGATGCGAAAACACCGACTGCCACGATCATTGCTTTAACGCACGGACTTTTCATTTGTTCCCCTCAACCCTGTTACTTAATTAATACTACTTATTAAATCACCCACGGCGCGCTTTTGCTTTGCCTGCTCGATACGTTATCGGGGGTGACGCTTGGTGATTCCCGCCCGCCATCAATAGACACGTTCGACCTTGTCACCAACGTCTGTCGATTGAGGCTTCCACTTTCCGTCGACTACCTCACAAAAAAAGGCGATCGCCGGATTCTCCAAATCGTTGTCGGGCAGCAACCCAATACTCCCGGAAGTGCCGCCGACCGCCTCAATCCTGGAGTTTGACCATCCCGCGCAGCTCTCGAGGAAACAGAAGATCACGCGCGAAAGAGTCATCCTGCCGCAGCAAGTCAGCGGCCTCCGGAACGCCAAAGTATTCCAGGAACAACGGAGTCTGCAGTATCAGCATGTCGAAGCCCGGCAGGACTGTATTGCCTCGCGACATCGCCGCCTGAAGAAGCGGAGTCGGCTGATTCTTCATGAGGATGTCGCAAACCTGCGCCCCCGAGTCCAATCGATCGGGCGGCACGGGCAGCGGGTCGGTCGGCTTGAGGCCCAACGGGGACGCGTTGATCACGAGATCGAAGCCCGCCGGATCGTTGTCATTTTGAACCGACGTGTTCACGCCATACCGCTGTTCGACGGAAAACGCGAGTTCTTGTGCTTTTCGTGTCTCCGGGTCGAAGACAGCGATCCTTGAAACGCCTGCTTCTGCCAGCGCTGTCGCGATCGCGGAGGCCGCGCCGCCCGCACCGATCAGCAAGACAGCTTTGCCGCGATACTTCAGGGAATATCGATCCATCGACTTGACGAAACCAAGCCCGTCAAACAGATCACCCTCGAGCTCGCCCTGCTCGTTTCGGCGGATCGCATTTACCGCATTGGCAGTCGCCGCTCCCTTTGAACAGCGGTCAACCAGCTGTGCCGCTGCAGTCTTGTGGGGAATGGACAGCACCATGCCGCGCGTCGTAGTCGACCGAAAAAGCGAACGAACCGTATCCACCAGGTTCTCGGGCTTCACGTGAAGAGGGACCATGACGGCATCCATCCCGCAAAGCGGAAGCACTTTATTGAAGATCTCAGGTGTTCTAACTTGATCGATAGGATCCGCGACCATGAAGAAAACACCGGTTTTTCCGGTAATCATATGAACTCAATGTAAAAGAGGACCGCACATCTTGCGGAAGTTCGTCGCCCGGGACTGGCGAACGGCAGCAGGCCATCCGGGCGACGAGTCAAGGTGAATCTGCCCTTTTCAGGGGTTCGGGAATCCCTCGCCCCATGTATCGCTGAGCATGAACCCCTCGGCAAGGGGATCATCCGGGTCGACGCCCAGTTGCTCGACACTGTAAATCCACGCCCGCCCAGTCACCCGCGGAAGGACAGCAGGCCTGCCTCCGACTTCCGTGCGCCCCAGAAGCTCCACTCTGAATTCGCTACCAATCGTTGAGCGCGATGTCAGCGGGATGCCGACATCAACCGTCCCTCGCGCTGCAAGCGTCGCCAGATTCGCCGAGCTACCCGTACCGCACGGTGATCGGTCGACACGTCCGGGCGGCAATGTCGTGCAGGTTTGATATGTCGCCTCATCCACTCGATTGCGGAACATCACGTAGGCGATCTGGTTGATCTGCGGATAAAGGGGATGCTGGACATCGACCTGCGCATTGATCACGCTTCTCAAGCTCACACCAAGATCAGCAAGCCGGCGCGCGTTCCGAGGTGCGATTTCAATTCCCAGTTGGTCCACGTCGACCAACGCGTAATAGACACCACCAAAGGCGATGTCCACCTTGATCTCGCCGAACGCGTCGGTCGTCACCGGCACATCCAGCATTTCGACAAATGCCGGAACCATGTCAAGCGACACCCCAACGCAACGACCGTCCCGGCACGTTGCCCGCGCGGTAACGAGGCCCGCTGGCGTATCCAGGACCACGGTCGTTTCCGGCTCCTGCATGGGAACCATGCCCAGTTCAAGCAGCGCTGTCACCACGCAAATCGAATTGCTGCCAGACATGGGGTGTGCCTTGTCCGACTGCAGGACAATGAAGCCCGCGTCAGCTTCCGGACGCGTGGGAGGCAGGAGCAGATTGACGGACATCTGAAGGCAGCCGCGCGGTTCGAGTACGACGAAGCGCCGCAAACTGTCGTCCACTTCGTTGATGTAGTTCATCTTGTCCAGCATCGTCTTGCCCGGGATGTCGACAACGCCGCCGGTGATGACCTTGCCGATCTCACCTTCGCAATGCACACCGACCACCTGCAAACTCTTCTTCCAGCGCATGATTCACTCACTTCGGTTAATTTGTCCGCGGCCTCGACGCCACGAAGCCTGAAGCAGAAAGGCATCTTGCAAAGTAGCCGGCCCCGGTCCCGCAGGCCCGCTGTCCACGCCGGCTACGCCTCAGCAGCTAAAAGCGATAGGCACTAAACGGCGTCAAGTCCAGCTTCGATGGACGACCTGCGGCCAGATCTGCGATCAACCTCCCTGTCGTCGCGCCAAGCGTCAGGCCAAGCTGTCCGTGGCCGATCGCCAGCAATACGTTCGGCAGCCGCCGGGAGCGGTCAATAATCGGTTTCGTGTCGGGCAGGAAAGGACGATAGCCAACACCGAATTCCCGTTTGTCAGTACGCAGTTCGGGCAAGATCCGCTTTGCCTTGTTCAGGATGATCTCAGCCCGCTCGAAGTTGGGCGGAGCATTGCGACCTGCGAACTCGATCGTCCCTCCGATCTGAAGACCTCGCGTCATCGGCGTGAAGCAGAACCCGCCGTCCGCATAAATCACCGAATGCCTGAACTCAACCCCAGGATCGGCCAGAAGTGTTTGATAACCGGCCACACCTTCCAGCGGCACATTGACGCCCAATTGGGTAAAGAACCGACGCGCCCCAACCCCGGCTGCTACGACCACGTGTGATGCAGCAATCCGTTCGCCGTTCGAGAGCGTGACCCCGGTTGCTCGTCCGGACGATTCGTCAATACGGTCAGCACCAAAGCGAATACGTCGCCCGCCTTGTGACAGGAAGCTGTCGGTCAGCGCAGAGATGAACCCTTCAGTATCGTTGACGAAGCGCCACTGCGGCAGGAGCAGCCCATGCGAAAATCGCCCGGCCAGCGCCGGCTCGAGATCGGCGATATCGGATGCACCGAGCACCTCGGACGTGAAACCGAGCGACTGTCGAATCTCGTTGTGGGCCCGCTCGCGCTCGATCCCCGCGGCGCTGTCAAAGACCTCCATGATCGGTCGTTGCACGAGCAGCGCCTTGTCGCCGCACGCGTCGAGCAAAGGCGCGTAATCTGCAAACACCTCCTGCGTCAGCGAAGCCATCGCATGCGCGATCTCGCTGATACGTGCGTGAGTGGCGCATGACATGAATCGCAGAAACCACGGCAGGATTTTCGGCAACGCGCTCGGGCGCAGTGCGAGCGGCCCGGTCTGATCCATCAGCCATCCGGGAACCTTCATCAGGATGCCGGGTTTGGATAGCGGAATGATCTCCCCGACCGATAGCTGGCCGCAACTCCACTTCACCGTGCTATCCCCGATGTCGGCAGGGTCGACAAGCGAGACCGAATAACCGTTGCGCTGCAGATACAGCGCGCAGCACGTCCCGACGATGCCGCCGCCGATCACGACGGCGGACACCTTCTCGGCAGACTGCGCATCCGGGATGGAAGTCTGGACAATCGCGTTCAATTGACGAGCTCCAGCAGGTCGAAACCGTGCGCATAAGGTTGCGCGTCGTCCACGTAGTGCTCGCCGCGGCCCGTGATCCACGCACGCCCTTCGATACTCGGGTAGACCGCATCCAGCCCGCTCTGCAAACGGGTTGCCGCTTCGACACGCCCGATGAAATGGCTGCCGATGATGCTCTCGTGCTTGAATGTCTGCCCTTCGGCAAGCAACCCTCTCGCGAATCGCTGCGCGACCCGCGCGGAGGTGCCGGTGCCGCACGGCGAGCGATCGACGATACTGCCGCCGGCGATGACCACCGCACGTGCGTCGGAATCCGCCGCCAGCGGTTTCCCTGTCCACATGCAATGCTTGACGCCCCGAATCTGCGGGTGATCGGGGTGGACGACGTCGAGCGTTTCGTTCACGCGCCTTTGCATCGCGCGGCCCCATTCGAGCAGTTGCTCCGGCGTGAAATGCTCGCAGCCCGGATAGTTCGGCTGTACCTCGACGATCGGATAGAAGTTTCCGCCATACGCGATATCGACGACCAACTTGCCGAAATACGGATGCTCGATTTCGACGTCGCGGTGCAGAAGAAAACTCGGCACGTTCGTGAATCTCACCGACGTGACACGTTCACCGTCCCATTCGTAGCGAGCGGTCAACTGCCCGGCAGGCACGTCGACGACGACCGTGCCAGGCTGCTTCGGCACGACAAGACCCGACTCGATCGCAAACGAAACCGAGCCGATCGACGCGTGCCCGCACATCGGCAGACAGCCCGACGTTTCGATGAACAACAGGCTCATGTCGGCGTTGTCGCTGATCGGCGGATACAGGATGGTCCCGGACATGTTCGCATGGCCGCGCGGCTCGAGCGTCAGCGCACGACGCACCCAGTCATGGTGCTCGATGAAGAACAGTCTGCGATCGCCCATGGTCGCGCCCGTCAACGCGGGCGCCCCGTCGATCACCATACGGACCGGCATGCCTTCCGTATGGCCTTCGATGCATTTGAATACGTGTTTTGTCATTTCCGACGCCTCGTTCGTGACAGTGAGAGGGTTGGGTTAATAGGCAAAGCGCCTGAGCAGCCGCGACTCCACCACGCCAACGAGTCGCGTGAGCGGAAAAGCGACGGCGAAATAAACGAGTGCAACCGTCGTCAGGAATTCGACCGGATGCGCCGTGCTGTTGGAGATGTTCTGCCCGACGAACATCAGGTCCGCGACGCCTACCGACGAAATGAGCGCACTCTCCTTGAACAGGCTCACGATGTTCGACAGCAACGGAGGTATCGCTCGCAGCAAGGCCTGGGGGAAAATCACATAAAGAATCTTTGCGTGCGGCGTGAGGCTCAGCGCGATGCACGCGTCGTGCTGCTCGGACGAGATCGATTTCAGTGCGCCGCGGAAAGTCTCGCTGGTGATGGCCGCCATGTAGAGCGTCAGCGAAATCAGTACCGACAGAATCGGCGGAATCGGCAACCGGAACACGACCGGAAAGCAGAAGAACACCCAGAACAGCTGGATAAGCAGCGGCGTGCCGCGGAAGAATTCCACGTAGAGCGACGTCAGCCTCTTGAGCCAGCGCGATGGCGACATGCGAAGAAGACTGAGGGTGAATCCGCAGAGACTGCCGACAACAGCACACGTACTCGTGAATGCGAGCGTCAGCCCAAGGCCTTTCAATAGCACCTGCCAGTACGGCAGCACAATCGAGAAATCGAGAGACATGTTTTGCTCCTCAGCGCTGCATCGCGGCATCCTGACGACGCTCGATGACGTGAACCAGCCGGGCGATCGGCAACGACAGCGCGAAATAGATCAGCGCAACGACCGAGTACGTTTCCAGCGGCCGATAAGCCTCGGTCGCAAGACTCTTGGCGACGTACATCAGGTCTGCAACTGCGACGATCGCGACGAGCGCGCTTTGCTGCAGCGTACCGATGCCGTTGGTCATCAAGACCGGCATCGCGCTGCGCAGCGCCTGCGGAAGCACCACGTAGAACGTGCGTTGCCACGGCTTCAGTCCTAGAGCGACGCAGGCATCGAGATGCTCTTTCGGCACCGCCTGCACACCGGCGCGATACGCTTCGGCATTGAACGCGGTCAGGTTGAGCCCGAGCGCAAGCACGCCCATCGCAACAGGGTCGATAAAGACGTCGACCATCATCGGGATGCAGTAGAAGAACCAGACAATCTGCAGCAGTGCAGGCGTGCAGCGGAAGAATTCGATGAAGAGTTGAGCCGGCCACCGCACGATCGGCCAGCGGCTCATCACGACGAGACACAGCAGGAAGCCGAGCACGATGCCCATCATGTTCGCCGCGATCGCGAGCTCGAGCGTCACCCTCAAGCCTTCGAGCAGCTTGCCGACGCTGCCGGCCAGGAAATTGAAATCGAAGTGGTAGTTCATCGCCTCGGCCTCAATCGAGATGCAGGACTTTCTCGAGGAATTCGCGGGTGCGCAATTCCTTCGGGCGCTTGAACATCTCGGCGGGCGCCCCTTGTTCGACGATCTTGCCGCCCGCGCAGAACACGACGCGTGTCGCGATATCGCGCGCAAAGTGCATGTCATGGGTGACGATGATCATCGCCATCTTCTGCTCGGCGAGTTTCAGCATCACGTTCTGCACTTCTATGACCATCTCCGGATCGAGTGCCGACGTCACTTCATCGAACAGCATCAGCTTCGGCTCGAGCATCAGTGCACGAGCGATCGCGACGCGCTGCTTCTGTCCGCCGGACAGTTGGCTCGGGTACGCATGCAGCTTGCTTTCGAGGCCGAGACGCGCGAGATACATGCGGGCACGCTCCGTCGCCTCCGATTTCGACATGCCTCCGGCCTTTACCGGCGCGAGTATCAGGTTGCCAAGGACCGACAGGTGCGGAAACAGCGTGTAGTGCTGAAACACCATGCCGATCTGCTTTTGCAGCTTCGTGTCGATACGCTTCTTTCGGCCCGAGTCGGCACCATGGATGTACGGCTTGCCCTGGAACGCGATCTCGCCGCCCTGGATCCCCTCGAGCCCCATCATCACGCGCAGCAGCGAGCTCTTGCCGCTGCCGCTCGGGCCGATGATCACGAGCCGGTCGTCGGCACGCATGTCCAGGTTCATCTTGTCCATCACGACGAGGTGCTCACCGTAGGACTTGCATACGTCCCGAAGATGAACGAAACCACCTCGATTCGCACTGTTGACTTCTTCGATTGCGGGAGCGGATGTTTGCACGACTTTCACATGGGATGACAACATGGAAACTTCCTCTATCGAAACGCTCATCGGGCACTCGAGGTTCGAACCTCGCCTGACGACTCGGACCCGAGACCTTCAGATATGCCGCGTAATGCGGCATGGCAATCTCTCGCCACGCCGCCAACTCACGATATTCACTTGCCTTGCGCGAGCGTTTCCTTGATCGACGCCGCGAGCAAGCGGTCCCTGTCTCCCGACTTGATTTTTTCGTCGATGAACTTGTTCAGAACGGCGATATCGGCCGCAGGCGTGTCCTTCCGAACACCGAAACAGATACCCTGTTGGGCGAGCGGCGGATTCGGTTTGAAGACAACCGCCCAGTCCGGATGAGCTTCGGTCAGAAGTCGGTTCGTCATGATGTCGTCAGCCAACATGTCGGCGCGCTTCGACATGATTGCGAGTCTCGTCTCGTCAAAGCCCGGCAGCCGCATGATTTGCGCCTGCTTCAGCACGCCGGAAATGGCCTTGTCCTGCGCGGTACCAGACATGACCGTCACGATGACGCCAGGTTTGTCGATATCGGAGATGGCTTGAATGGTCTTCGGAAGTTTCGGATTGTTCTTGTTGTATGTAAGGGTAACGCTGTAGTCGATCGCAGCCTTGGAAAAGGAGATGGCCTTTTCACGTTCCGGCGTGTCGTTGAGCGACAACGACATATCCCACTTGTCGGACTGGAGACCGGCGACGATGTTGTCCCACGTGGTGTCCACGAATTCGACCTTCACCTTCAGGACCTTTTCCCCGAATTCCCGACAAATGTCAGAGAACATCCCGCTGTACTGGCCCGTCTTCGGATCGCGCATGACATATGGCGGCGAGGTCGCGGCACCGCAGCGAAGCACGCCGGCTTTCCTCACGCTCTGCCAGGTGGAACTGTCTTGCGCGTGTGAAGGCACGCTCGCGAACAGCGAAGTGAACACCGCGCCGCACACGAAAGCGTGACGCAACAATCTGGACATCCGAACCATTTTGAACCCCTCAAATGAAAGCAGTCCCCACCGGACTCAAACAAACGGCACATCACGCCGCTATTCCAAATTTTCGTTCAACGTCGCACTCGCATCGGGACGACAATGAATCTCCACGTCCCTTACGTTGATCGGTAACGCAGTTACTTAGTTTTACTTATTACAATACGAAGACAACGCAGATCCATTTACCCGACGCAATCCTTATCTCCGCCGCCTGCCCCTCCTCGAAGCTGCTTCCGATTCCTGGTCGACGATCTTGCGACCGTCTTCGCTTCATCCCGGTTGACGGGCGAGAGCCAAAGTCTTTCACGAACGCTTTGCGCTACTTGACGACGACCCCACCGTGCCGTCCGCTTCCACTGGCCACCCAAGCACAGGACTGGGACGGGAGCAACCCGTGCCTCGAGCCCCGTATTGGGCGACTGACGCCATATCCAGTGCAGCGTCCGTCCACATACACATTGTCGACCAAATGACGACATAGTCAACCGGAAAAAAAATGTTCGCCTCTCCGTGTGTCCACCCGCCCTTTCTGGGCAAGCCTCTGGCGTCATAGCTAGGGGAAACCCGATTCGGAAATGCACCTAGACCAGAGCCCGTTGCTTGACTCCTTTTGGGCCCGATGCAATGATACGTCGACATTACGTCGACCAAGAATCGGCAGATGAAGGACCGTGATTCGGGCTCGGAAGGCGCCCCTTTTGCTTGCGCGCGACAGGCGCAAAGGCCGGCCCGACAAGCTGAGACGTGAGCGCGGAGTGGCACGAAAGCACGCGCCTCAACCCGCATGGAGATGTAGTCGCTTACGGCTGCCCCGCAGCAAAACCGCAATTGACACATAGGAGGCTACATGCCAATCATTCGCCTTGAAATGCTTACCGGCAGAACACACGCGCAAAAGTCCGAACTCGCTGACGTCTTGACGCGCGAAACCGCGCGCATTGCGAAATGCGCGTTATCGGATGTGCAACTCGTGATTACAGAGGTCGACCGTTCGATGTGGTCGGTAGGAGGAACGCTGACTGAGCCGAAGCCGGCACACTTGACCGCACAGTAAATCCGGATGCGTCACAGCGGTATGTGACGCATCCGGATCGCACGATACGAACAGCCGTCGCGCTGTCTGCCGAGTCGCCCGCAGAGAGGCGGCTTTGCGTTGCCTTTTGCCTGGCAACTGACTCAAGTTGCGACCGGAGTCGCCGCCGCGCTAGCGAACGCTGGCGTTGAAGACAGGTCACTCCGCAGTCGTCGTCGACTTCTCGCGAGAGGCCGTATTGTAGGTAAGAGGCACACTCGCAGTAAGGTTACGGTCCATGAATTGCATGAATCGTCCCTTGAATTGCACCGCGTGCCGATGTGCACTCTCTTCCGCTTTGTCGGCGTCACCCCGTTCAATCGCTTCGACCATGTCGGTATGGTCGCTCGCCATTTCCTTGACGCTGATATCCGGGTCCAGGGCCTTGAATTCGAAGTGAAGGTGCAGCATCCGCCGTCCTTCGTCGAGTAAACGCCGGTAGAGATCGGCGAAGTAGATATTTCGCCCCGCCCGCGCGATCGTCATGTGGAACTCGTAATTGGATTCGATCATCGGGAGGCTGTCACCCAACTTGATGCTCGCGGCGATTCCTTTTTCGTAACCTTTTTGCGCTTCCCGAATTTTGGCGAGATCAGCCGCTGTACGATGCAGCGCGGCAAGACGCGTCGTTACGCGTTGCAACAGATCGAGCGCATCGAGATATTCAGGAATCCGGGCGAAATCCATCGGAGTCACAACGGTACTACGATTGGCAAGAATCGTTACCAGACCGTCTGCCGAAAGGCGGACCAACGCCTCCCGAACGGGTGAGCGCGACATCTCGAAACGTTCCGCCAAACCCACCTCGTCCAAAGGTATGCCTGGCGCAAGCTTCATCGTAAGAATCTCGTTCCGCAGGGTTGTATAAACCCGGACAGCGCCTGTTTCTTTGCCCGTGTGATTTTCGACTGGTGACCTGGCCATGTTACGTTTCCTGAAATTCAGCTCCGGACGCAGTGACGTTGCATGCACGAGCCGAGGTGTTCGGCACCCCGGAAGGGCACCCGAGCGAGGTCCCTCACCAGCTCGAACAGACCATCGTAGCACATCCGCCATCCGGCCCTTACGGAAGCCGGGGAAGCCGGCCCCACCCCTGCGCGTTCAGTTTCGCACGGGTGGCGACGCTCTCCGTGGGCTCTTCGCCCACCGACGCTGCCGGCAACGACGAGTCGGTTCCTGGGGGAGTCGATCAATCCATGCGAACACGAGACAGCTGCCATCGCACTCGCATATCAACGAAAAACGGTCGACTCACGACAGGTCGCAATGGCCGGGTTCCAGCAGATTTCCTCCCGAGGATTCCCAACCATCGTGTCAGGGCTGCGACGCATATGCCGAATAAGCAGTTGTGACAAGCCAGCCGCAATCGACCGGAAGGGTGACCCCGGTAATCGCGGACGCCTCTTCGGAACATAGAAAGAAGATAGCGGCAGCGACCTCTGCGGGACTGACGAAGCGCCCGAGGGCCGACTTCTGGATGACAGCGTCGGGATCACGTTCCCCTGACTCGATCCGGGCCTGCATCGCGGGAGTCAGCGTATAACCCGGAGCCACCGCGTTGATCCGGATTCCCTTGGGCCCCCACTCCGCAGCCATGACTTCCGTAAGCATCTTGAGGCCCGCTTTCCCGACCGCGTAGCCAATTTGGGCAGAAGGCCTGAACGTCGTCAAGGAACACAGATTGATGATCACCCCCTTTCCGTTTTCGCACATGGATTCGCCGAATGCACGCGAAGCCAGGAGGGTGCCTCGGACATTGATGTTCATCAGACGATCAAACTCGGCCATATCCATTTCGAGCAGACGTACCGCGTTCTGAAGAACGCCGCCCGAATTCACCAATGCGTCGGGCACACCGTGAGTCCTGAGAACCGCACCCGCGAACTCGTCGATCGATTTATCGCTCGCAAGATCCACCGGATAAAACACGACGTCGCGTCCGGCCTCACGCAATTCGTTGGCAACCTGTTGCCCCCGCTCCGCATTACGGTCGCCAATGACGACCCTTGAGCCTGCCTCCGCGAAGCGGCGGGCCGTGGCCTCGCCGATACCGCTTGCCCCGCCAGTCACAACAACCAGATTCGAATGGGTGCTCATGTATGAACCTCAGTAAGTGGCTGAGAGCGTCGACACGTGGCAAGTCGGGATGCGTACCTGCACAACCATCCGGACCAACAGGCCGACTTCTCGCCTGGACACTTTGCATAATCACAGTCGATCATGTGTCGACAATGATCGGATTCCGGGCACTGGATGTCAAGGAATCCCGGCCGAAACGCACGTCGTCTGCCGGCATGGTTAACCACTACCGATCCTCTGAGACCCTTTAAGCACGGTGGTTTTCGGCTGGCCCATCTCATATTTCAATTTTTGGCAGCTTGACATTGTCGGCATTTAGTCGACAATGCATCCACAGTGTTGTGTGACGGGTGGAGGTCGGTCGTGGCGGTTCTTAATTGGATGCTGGGTTCGACTACCGCTGCACTTTGTGCCGGCAGCCGGATGAATGCTCAGGCAAGCGCGCACCTCTGGCGACAAGGCGGGGCGAAGCGCGTGGTTCTGCGTCACACCGAGGCAATCGCAGCACCGGATGTGAACAGCGTGATCCAGAGGGGTCGGAACCTGTGGAGATTCGCCGCTCCTTGCCGTCGATTCGCCACCAAGGACTTCAGCGGGAGGACCACGATGGTACGTAGATGCTGGAAACGCCTTGTGGCCGGTTTGCTATCCGTCCACGGAACGGCTGTGACTTACACCCGGCCAGCCTGGCATTACGAGCGCGAGGCACTTTACGACCGAGCCGACCCGAAGACCCGCGATGCGTTCACGTCCATCGACGGCATCGACAAGGGCGAGACAGAGAAAGCGACGCAATAACCGCACACCGCAACCCAAGACGCTCGTACCGGCATTCACTTTTACATTTCGGACTCCCGAGCGAATTATTCAACGCACGCATTCTGAGCAATTACTGGACGGACGAAACTATGGCAAGCGCACGCATCGGCGTAGACATTGGCGGAACTTTTACCGACCTCGTACTTCTCGACGACAAAGGTCGGGTTACCTTCACGAAGGTTTCATCGACCCCCGCGGCTCCCGAAGAGGCTGTTCTGACGGGTGTCGAACGCATCCTGAAGCAGGCCGGCCTCAAGACGGACGACGTCACGGAAGTCCTCCACGGCACCACGGTCGGCTCGAACACCATGCTTCAGAAGGTCGGCGCGAAGTGCGGCCTGATTACCACGAAGGGGTTTCGCGACGTTCTCGAGATCGGGCGCGTTCGCACACCCACGATGTTCGATTTGACGTGGGACAAACCTGTTCCGCTGGTGGAGCGCCGCTACCGACTCGAGGTCGACGAGCGCACGCTGGCGTCCGGGGAAGTGCATCGTCCGACGCCTGTCGATGAAGTGCTGAAAGCCGGTGAGTTCTTCAGAAACGAAGGGGTCGAGTCCGTCGCGATCTGCTTCATCAACTCGTACAAGAATCGGGAAAACGAGGCGGCTGCCCTCGCCGCATTCCAGGCGCACTTTCCCGAGATCAGCGTCACGGCATCGATCTCGGTGCTGCCCGAACTTCGCGAGTACGAGCGCACGTCGACGACAGTCGTCAATGCCTATGTTCTGCCTGCGCTGCGCACCTATCTTCAGCGCCTCGAGAGCGGCCTCGAGCGTATCGGCGTAAGCGCACCACTGCTGGTGAGCAATTCGAACGGTGGCCTGTCCAGCGCACGCGTCGCGCAGGATACGCCCGTGTTCTTTATCTCGTCCGGCCGGTCCGCCGGTGTGGTCGGGGCCGGACGCCTCGGCGAAGCACGTCACGATACCGATCTCGTCGTATTCGACATGGGTGGCACGACCGCGTCGGCGTCGCTCATCCATGATGGCCAGCTCGCGCGGACCAACGAATATGAGTTTCGCGCAGGCATCTCGACACCGAGCCGCTTCATCAAGGCCGGCGGTTACATGATGCGCGTTCCCACGATCGACGTCGCCGAGGTTGGCAGCGGTGCGGGCTCGATCGCCTGGATCGATGCGGGCGGTCTCCTGAATGTGGGTCCGATTTCGGCCGGTGCCTATCCGGGCCCTGTCTGCTACGGCATCGGCGGCGAACGCCCGACCGTGACCGACGCCAACGCCATCCTTGGGTTCCTGCCGCAAAAGCTCGCCGGGGGAACGATGGAACTCAACCTCGCCGCTGCTCGCGATGCCGTCGACCGGATCCTCGCCAAGCCGCTCGGCATCTCGATCGAGGAAGCAGCCGTCGGCATCCGGGAAGTCGTCAACGTGAACATGGCGCGCACCATCAAGGCAGTTACGGTGGAGCGTGGTGTAGACCCGCGCGATTTCACGCTGATGGCCTTCGGCGGCTCGGGTCCCGTTCACGCCTGTGACCTCGCCCGCACCCTCGAGATGAAGCGCGTCGTGTTCCCCGCTGCGCCAGGTGTGTTCACTGCGATGGGCATGCTCGCAGGCGCCGTGGAGCGCTACTTCCTGCGCCCGTCCCTTCACCTTCTCGATACGCTCGATCTGGATGCGCTGGCACTGTGCATCTCGGAGATGCGGGTAGACGCCGCCAAGGCGCTCGCGGACGAAGGCTATACCGCCGATCGCATTCAATACGTGTTCGAACTGGATATGCGCTTCCGCGGCCAGGATTATGAAATCCCGGTGCCAATCCCGGGAACACTCGACGAAACCGCGCGGGAACAACTGCGCAAAGGCTTCCGCGACGCCTACACGGCAATGTACGGATATGCGTCGAACGATGCGATCGAATGCGCGAATGTGCGGCTCCTCGCCCGCGGAATCGCGACCAAAACGCTTGATTTCCGCGACATCCGGAGCACAGCAAACTCAACCTCGGAGCACACGCGCGCCAGCCGCCGCGTCTATTTCAACCGCGAATCCGGATGGGTGGATACGCCGATCGTCCCGCGCGCCCTGCTGGACAAGGAAATCGTCGGCCCGGTCATTCTCGAAAGCTCGGATACGACGATCGTCATTCCGCCTGGCTGGCGCGTCGGCACCGACACGGTGGGCAGTGTAATCGCATCGCTCGACTGAATCTCAAAGGAGTAGAACATGACACAACGTAAGGTCGACCCCATCACTTTTGCTGTCGTCAAGAATGCACTGGATACGATCGTCGACGACATGGCATTTGCCGTGATGCGTACCGCACGGTCACCGATCATCCGCGACGTCCTCGACTATTCCGTGACGATGTGCGATGCAGCCGGCCGGATTCTCGCGCAGGCCAAGACGGTCGCGCTGCACCTCGGCGCGGTGCCGGACGCCGTCGATGTGGTCATCAAGAAGTTTGCGCACAATGTCCAGCCCGGCGACGTGATCATTTTCAATGATCCGTACGAAGGCGGCATGCACCTTCCGGACATTTTCATGTTCAAGCCGATCTTCTTTGAAGACAGGCTTCAAGGCTTCTCCGTCGTCATCGCGCACCATTGCGACGTGGGCGGTCGCGTTCCGGGTTCCAACGCTGCCGACTCCACCGAAATCTTCCAGGAAGGGCTGCGCATTCCGCCCACGAAGCTGTATACGCGGGGCGAAGTGAACGAGACGCTGGTCAGCATCATCAAGAAGAATGTTCGTCTGCCCGACCTGGTGATGGGCGACCTGGACGCGCAGCTGGCCACGTGCAACATCGGCGAGCGCGAAATCGTGAAGATGATCCAGCGTTACGGCGAAGACGACCTCCGCCAGTATTTCGACGAATTGCTGGACTACGGCGAACGTCTGACCCGGCAGGCGATCACGGCGTGGCCGGACGGTGTCTACGAATTCACGGACTACATCGACAACGACGGCTTTACCCAAGACGCGATCCCGATCAAGTGCGCGATCACCGTGAAAGGATCGAGCGTGTCGGTGGACTTTGCAGGTTCGTCGCCGCAGGTGCGAGGCGCTATCAACTCGACGCTGTCTTTCGTGAAATCGGCGACCTATCTCGCTATCCGCTGCGCACTCGAAGCGGATGTGCCGAACAATGCCGGCGTCTATCGATGCATCGATATCACGGCACCCGAAGGGTCGATTCTGAATCCGCGACTGCCCGCGCCCGTCGCCGCCCGGGCGCTGACCGGCTACCGCGTAGTCGACTGCGTGTTCGGCGCGCTGTCGCAAATCGCACCGACCAAGGTCATGGCCGCCGGTGAAGGCGGAAACACCGTCATCGCGCTCAGCGGATACGACAAGCAGGCCAGCGAGCCGTTCATCCTGGTGGACATGATCAACGGCGCCTGGGGCGGACGCTTCAACAAGGACGGTATCGAAGGCGTGACGAATCCGTCTCAGAACATGTCGAACATGCCGATCGAAACGCTGGAAGCCCGCTATCCGATCGTCATGGAAGCGTACGGTTTCGCCGACGATTCGGGCGGCGCAGGCGAGTATCGCGGCGGACTCGGCCTCGTCCGGGAATACCGGATTCTGGCCGAAGAAGTCGTCGCCCAGATCCGCTCCGATCGCAGCGACCACGCGCCCTATGGCCTCTTTGGCGGGAGCACGGGCGCCACGTCGAAGAACTTCCTTCGAACGGAAGGAAAGACGGAACCGCTGCCGAGCAAATTTACGATGACGCTCCATCGCGGCGCGACGATCCGTCACGAACAGGCCGGCGGCGGTGGCTACGGCGACCCGACGAAGCGTTCGCTCGATCTGATCGAGGCTGATCTTGCAAACGGAAAGATCACGCGCGAGTACGCGCAGCAGTTTCACAAGGTTGCGTTCAAGGGCGAGAAACTCGATCGTGACGCGTCCGCGAAATTGCGCGGCGCCCTGGTTTGACGAGGTCCGAGATGAGTTTTGATCTTTCGCGATTTGCAATCAACCAGATCACGACGCCAAAGTGGTCGATGCCTGAGGCGCTGGAAGGATACAAACGCCAGGGCGTGAGCGGCATCGCTGTCTGGCGTCACTTCCTGGAAGATTACGGCGTCGCACAGACACGCAAGCATCTTCGGGATCTGGAAATGTGGGTGCCGTCGCTGTGTACGAGCGAATGGTTCAACGTCTCGGTGGCCAGCAGCATGTCCGGCGCAATCGATACCAACCGGCGATTGCTCGATGCAGCGGCTGAAATCGGCGCCGGCTGCCTGATGATGGTGGTCGGCGGGATGCCTCCGGACAGCAAGGACATCGCAGGCCAGCGCGCGCGGGTGCGCGATGCGCTCCTCGAACTTGCCCCCCATGCGCGGAAAGTCGGCGTCAAGCTGGGCCTCGAGCCGCTTCATCCGATGTACGCAGGTGACCGCAGCGTCCTCAACTCGATCAAGGTGGCAAACGACCTCTGCGATGAGCTCGGTGACGCCGCGGGACTAGTGCCCGACGTCTACCACTGCTGGTGGGATCCGATGTTCGAAGCAGAAGTCCGGCGTGCCGGCCCCGACCGGATCCTCACGTTTCACTACTGCGACTGGCTGGTGCCGACGCGAAATCTTCGCGATCGCGGCATGGTCGGCGATGGTGTGGTCGACATTCCGCGCATCAAGGGATGGCTTGACGAAATCGGCTATACGGGGCCGTTCGAACTCGAGATCTTCTCCGAGCTCGACTGGTGGGAGCGGCCACCTGAGGAAACGACGCGCGTCGCAATCGAGCGATGCGGTCCATACGTGCAGCAAATCCCTTCGCTTGGAGGTCAATGATGGGTGCAAGTCTCGAACAGCGGTTGCGCAATCTCGGCATCGAACTTTCCACTCCCGTCACCCCGGGGGCCAATTTTGCCGCGACCAAGCGGGTGGGTAATCTGCTTTATGTGTCCGGCCAGGTTCCGGTGTCCGGCGGCGTTGACCAATACGTCGGCAAGCTTGGTGCAGATCTTTCCCTCGAAGAGGGGCAGGCAGCCGCCCGAATCTGTGCGATCAATATCCTGACGCAGGTCAATCGGGCGGTCGGCGGTGATTTTGATCAGGTTGTCGGCTGCGTCAGGCTGGGCGGGTTCGTCAATGCTGCCGCGGATTTCAAGGACCACCCCAAGGTCGTGAACGGTGCATCGGATCTGATCATCGCCATCCTCGGCGAAGCCGGGCGCCATACGCGCGCCGCAGTCGGATGCAACTCCCTTCCTCGCGGCGTAGCCGTGGAGGTCGACGCGATTTTCGAACTGGCTACCCAGTAATGTCCGCGAAGAGGCGCTGTTGCTCGACAGTTCCTCTCCGACGCCGGCCCCCCGCGAAAGGCTGCCGACAGACACTGACCATCGAAAGTTCTTTTCTTACCGGAACACAACGAGTGTCCTAGCATGAAAAAGATTCGGAATACAGATCAAATACTCTCGCAAGGCGATGCGATATCCAGGCGAATCGTGCTCGAGATTGCCGACCGGACACTCGAGAAGCTGGACAGCTATCAGCGGATCCGGAGCATCATGCGCATGGAGGGCAGCGTGCTGCATATCGGCACACGCTCGTGGGATCTCGCGCGAAAGCGCAACGTTTATCTGATCGGCGCGGGCAAGGCCTGCAATCATATGGCGATGGCAGTGGATCATGTTTTGGGTGACCGCCTGACTCAAGGGATCGCCATCGTCAAGATCAGCGAAGAAACGGACCGATTCAACAAGACCGACGTATTCGTCGGCGGGCATCCGCTGCCGAACGCAGAAGGTCATCGCGCATCGAAGAAGATCATCGAGCTCGTCGATCAGGCTGGCCCCGACGACCTGTTCATTGCGGTGATCAGCGGCGGCAGCTCGGCATTGATGTCCTGTCCGATCGACGGCATCACCCTGCAGGATGAGATCGACACCACGGACGTGCTGCTGAAATCCGGCGCAGGCATTTACGAAATCAATGCGGTGCGTCGTCATATCTCGGCCCTCAACGGCGGAATGCTGGCGAAGCGCATCCAGGCTGTCGGCGCCGAGCTGATCGGTTTCGGCATCAGCGACGCGGTGGGCTCGCCTGCCACGGGCGATATCGCCGTGCCGTATGCGGCCTACAAGAGCACGCCGATCGGCCCCGACATGACGACGCTGGACGATGCGCGCGACACGATCATCAATCGCAATGTCGCGGATCGCCTGCCCAGGAGCGTCGTCGACTATCTGATGAGCGCAGGCCCGGAAGCGGAAACGCCCAAGGCATTCCCCGACAACACCTATTTCCTGCTCAACACGCTGCCGGATTCCTGCATTTACGCGAAGGAAATCTGTGAAGAGATGGGTATTCCGGCGATGATCGTGTCGTCCTTCCTCGAGGGCGAAAGCCGTGACGCCGGGACCTTCTTCGCCTCGGTCGCGCGCGAGATCCAGACATACGGCAACCCGATCAAGCCACCCTGCGTGCTGCTCAGCTCCGGCGAGGTCACGACGCTGATCGGCGACAACAGCGTGATCAAGGGTCATGGCGGCCCGGGCCAGGAAATGACCGTGAGCTTTGCGATCACGGCGGCCAAGACCAACGGGGCCTGCCTGCTGTCGATCGATAGCGAAGGCACCGATGGCACGGCGAAGGTCGCCGGCGGGATCACCGACTCCACCAGCTTCGACGCTGCGGCCAAAAAAGGAATCAGCCTGTATCAGGCACTGCGCGAGCACAGTTGCTTCGAGGCGCTCGACGCAGTGGGTTCTACCGTCTTTACCGGTAATACAGGCACCAACCTGTGCGACCTGAACATTCTTTATGTTCCGGAACTGAATGGGGGTGCCTGACATGGAAGACAGAATCGCATCCGTCCGGGCGCAGCAGATCATCGATTGCAAATGCCGTCCCGCTGTCGAAGTCGAGATCCGCACCGAAGGTGGCGCGATCGGTCGGGGCGCAGCGCCGACCGGCACCTCGGTGGGCATGCACGAGTCGTACGTGCTGCGGGATGGCGACCCTTCAACCTACAAAGGGCTCAGCGTTCATAAGGCAGTCGACCTCGCAACGAATGTCATTGGCCCGGCGCTGATCGGCATGAACGTGTTTGACCAGCGCGCCATCGACGAAAAGATGATCGCCCTCGACGGCACGCCCGACAAAAGGCGACTCGGCGGCAATACGATCTACTCGGTATCGATTGCGGCTTTCCGAGCAGCGGCGGACGCACGCTCCGTCCCGCTCTACAACCACATCGCAGGCCGCGACATCTGGACCGTGCCGGTCCCCTGCTTCAACGTGATCAACGGTGGGCGATACGACGGGTTGACCCAGGCATTCAACGAGTTCCTGATCGTGCCCTACGGCACCGACAGCGTCGATTATTCGATCGAGATGGCGGTGGCGGTATTCCAGAAACTCGCCGATGTGCTGACGGAGTACCTGGGGCACAAGCCGCACACCGCAAGTTCCTACGGCTACGCCGCACCATCGGACGACCCCGAAATTGTCCTGGCGCTGATGCAGAGAGCCATTGACGCATGTGGCTATACGGGCCGGATTGCCTTTGCGCTCGACTGTGCGTCGAGCGAGATGTACGACAAGGAAAGCGGCACCTACCTGCTGAAAGGCAAACGGGTGTCGTCGGACGAACTGATCGCCTATGCCCGATTTCTGACCGAAAGGTTCAACCTCGTCTTTATCGAGGATCTGCTCGATGAGAACGACTGGACTGGCTACAGCAAAGCGGTTCGCGAACTCAAGCGGACCATCGTACTCGGCGACGACCTCACCGTGACCAACCTCGAATTGCTGAGGAAGGCATACGAAACGCGCGCGGTCGACGGCTTCATCCTGAAACCCAATCAGGTCGGCACGATCACCGAGGCAATGGATGCGTATCGATTCGCCACGGCCCACGGGATGATTGCCGTGCCGTCCGGCCGCTCCGGTGGGGTCGTGGACGACGTCGTGATGGATTTTTCCGTTGGCCTCGAAGTTCCATTTCAGAAAAATGGCGCGCCGCGCTCGGGAGAGCGCATTGAAAAGCTGAATTTTCTGATGCGGGCGAATGCGCGTAATCCCGGTTGCCACCTCTACGACATCTCGCAGTTCCTCAGATTCTGACGCGGCGAATCTGTCGGCGATCAGCGCCACTCCCTATCACCTACTTGAAAGAGGTTAGCCAAATGTATCCGAAGATCGACTTTCTCTACCTTTCCGAACCGGACATGATTGCAGCCGGCGTTCTCGATGCCGAGCGTTGCGTTTCCGTTTGCGAGGAGACCTTCAGCCTGCTCGGCAAGGGCGATTACCTGATGGGTGGCGCCAATCACAACAATCACGGGATGAACATCGTCTTTCCGAAGGAGACGAAGTTCCCGAACATGCCCGTAGCGGGCCCGGACCGCCGCTTTGCCGCCATGCCCGGCTATCTGGGCGGACGTTTCGATGTCTGCGGCAACAAGTGGTACGGCTCGAATCACGCCAATGCCGACAAGGGACTGCCGCGCTCGATTCTCACGATGATGCTCAATGACAAGGACACGGGCGCGCCGCTGGCACTCATGTCGGCGAACCTGCTGAGTGCCGCGCGAACCGGCGCGGTGCCTGGCGTCGGTGCAAAGTACCTGGCAAACAAGGATGCGAGAACGGTTTCGGTCATCGGCTGCGGACCGATCAACAAAGCATGCTTCACCGCGATCATGACCCAGCTCGGCGCGGTCGGGAAGGTGATCTGCTTCGACGTCTTCCTGGACAAGGCGAACGAGTTTGCCGGCTGGGTCGAGGAGAAATACGGCATCAGCGCGATCGGCGTCGACGAGGCCGAAAAGGGTTTCCGTGATGCTGACGTGATCACCGTCGCCGCGTCGCGCCTGAAGCCGCTCTACTTCAAGGACGAGTGGATCAAGGAAGGGGCGACCATTCTGGTGTCGGGTCCGTTCAACACCGACGAATCGTTCCTGACCCGTTGCAAGATCGTCTTCGATCACACCCCGCTGCAAGAGGCGTATGTCGAGGACGCGATCGCGTCCGGCAACAAGGAAGCCTACTACAGCGGCGTGATTGGCGGCCCGTTCTACCGATTGATCGATGCCGGCAAATTGCCCTCGCTGGCGGATTCGACCGGCTTGGGCGATGTCGTCAACGGCGTGAAACCCGGCCGGGAGAGCGCCAAAGACCGGGTAATTTTCATTGCCTGCGGCATGTCCGTCTTCGACATCAGCTGGGGTTTCGAAATGTGCAAGAACGCCCAGCAGAAAGGGATTGGCCAATCGCTGAATCTCTGGGACAAACCCAGCGGCTTCTGACTTGCGCCACCTCATGCCGCCCCGGCTCTGCCGGGGCACAAGACTCGCGCTGCATGCCGGCCATCCAGTCACGCCTGGTTTGGCGAATCTGTTTGCCGACGACATTGTTTCGCGGACTTTCGACTGACAAGGTTCAACGTGATGGTCACGTCCTCCTATCGAACTACTCGGTCGGCAAAGCGGCCGGAAGACGCATCCGGTACAACGAAACCGCCTGTATCGCGAGCGTGCAAAGAATTGCGCTGCCGTATGCGGCAAGCATGTTTGTCCGCGTCAACATCATGCTCAGCACATAGAAGAACGACGCAAAGCCCACCAGCCCCGCGACCATGCCGCGTATCAATTGCTGCGCGGTCGCATGTCCGCTCATGCGGTGAGCGAACACCACAAGAATGATCAGCATGAACGGGAACGACGCGAGCACGCCGCTCGCTTCGGGCCCGACATAAGGCGCGATCAGCGTCACGCTGATCACGAGGCCGGCGATCAGCACCATGCGCAACGGCAGATCCCACCAGGAGGGAGCGAGCCTGCCGGTTCTGGTTGTGTTGTTCGAGATGAGATTGAGCGCGAGCGCGACGGCCAGGATGGTGACGATGAACAGGCCGATTTCCGGCAGCGCGCACCATTGCAGAAAGCCGGCCACGACGGAAAACGCAGCACAGGCGCCCGCCAGCGCCACCGGCCATCCACGGGTCGCCAGTCGGCAATAGGCCATGCAGAAGGCGACCTGTGCCGCTGTCGCGATCAGCGATCCCGCCGTGGCGTGCGCTGCAAACGCAGATCCGTGCTCCAGTGCCAGGAACACCGAGATCGGCCCCGACGTGAGCGGCAGGCTCACCAGAAACCCGCCGACCGCCTCACCCCAGCGGCGAGCGGCCATCGTTGCAGCCAACAACAGCAGCGGCGTGACGAGAAGCTTGAAAACAAGAAGATTCATGATCGGCAAATCAATACGAAAAACGGGAACTTTGAAGATCGCACGGGGCGTCACTGCTTCAAACGTCAAGCGCGAGCGCCATTCCGAAGCCAACGAACCTGCCACCGCCAGACGCAATTGAAACGCCATCCATCGCGGCCAACGACGCCGTGCGGCTACGTGCGGATATTGACGACGGCTCACTTGCCTGACAAACCATTTGTCGTCATATAATGCGTGAGCAAAACTCACACATGTCCCGACCGTGTTCGACCGGCTCCCCCCTCTGCAAACGCTGCGCGCCTTCGAAGCAACCGGGCGGCTATTGAGCATGACGCTGGCGGCGGACGAACTGCACGTCACGCACGGCGCGGTGAGCCGGCACATCAAGACGCTCGAAAGCCATCTTGGCATCGCGCTGTTCCAGCGCCTGACCCGGCGGATCGTCCTGACCGAAGCCGGCGCCGAGTTCCTGCTGGCCGTGACCCGCGTGCTCGCCGAGCTGACGAAGGAATCGGAACGCCTGCGTGCGCATGACAACGTTGCGCGCCTGAAGATCAACGCGAGCGTCTCCTTTGCGAACAAGTGGCTCGCGCCGCGACTGCATCGGCTGAAGGCCCTCCACCCCGAACTCGACATCCACCTCGACGTAACCGACACCTATGTCGACCTGAACGACGGAGACGTGGATGTCGCGATACGCTATGGAAGCGGCCGCTACCCGCGCGTGCTCGCCGAGCGGGTTCTGGAAGAGACCGTGACACCGGTCTGCAGTCCTGCCTATCGGGCAAAAATGGGCGGCATGGCGTCCGTGGCAAGCATTGCCGGCTGTACGCTGCTGCACGAGGACCGCATGCTGGCCAACTGGGAGCAATGGCTTGTGCTGGCCGGCGTGGCCGGCGTGCGTAGCGATCGCGGTCCGGCCTACAGTCACGGAAGCATCGCCATCGAGGCAGCGATCCGCGGTGAAGGCGTCGCGCTGGGGCGCAGCGTGATCGTCGCGGACGACATTGCGGCCGGGCGCCTGGTTGCGCCCTTCCCCCAGGTCCGCCTGAAGGCCGAGCGCGGCCACGATCTCGTCTATCGCATCGGCAACCGGGACGACCCGAAGGTGTGCGCGTTGCGGGACTGGCTCGCCGACGAGATCCGGCTGTTTCTCGCTCAGTCCGAGTGATCCCGACCGCGCCCTTCAGCGCCGTGTGCCATGCGCCGACGGCGCACGACGTTTTCTCTTCCCGGCCACGCGTGCGGCATTGGCGTCCGCATATTCGCGGATCGTGTCGATCAATGCGCGCAGCCCGGCGGGCACATGGCGCCGGCCCGGATAGTACAGGCACAACCCGTCCAGCGCCGGCGTCCAGTCTTCAAGCACCCGCACCAGCGTGCCGGCCTCCAGATCCGCATTGACGTTCCATTCGGTCAAGTACGCGAGGCCAAGCCCCGCGCGCGCCGCCGCAAGCATCAGGCCCGCATCGTCCAGCGTCATTGCGCCGTCGCCGTCGATGCGCAACGTCTCGCCGTGTCGCTCGAACTCCCACTGGTAGATGGCCCCGCTCGGCATCCGGCTGCGGATGCATCGGTGCGCGGCGAGATCCGACGGTGTGCGTGGAGGCTTGTTCCGCGCGAAATAGGCCGGACTGCCGACGACCGCAAAGCGCTGCCTGTCGCCGAACGGCACGGCAATCATGTCCTGCGGCACGGATTCCATCAGACGAATGCCCGCGTCGAATCCTTCGAGCACGATATCGATCAGCCGCCCTTCGGTGACGATGTCGAGCTTCATCTCGGGGTAACGCTCCAGAAACGCGATGAAGACCGGCATCACCTGATTCGCCGCGCCCGCCGACGTATTGATGCGCAACGTGCCTGACGGCGTGTCGCGAAAGCTGCCGGCCTGCTCGAATGCGGCCTGAATGGTCGACAGGGCCGGCGCGATGCTGCGCACGAACTGGTCTCCCGCCTCGGAGAGCGACACGCTGCGGGTCGTGCGATTGAACAGCCGTACACCGATGCGCGCTTCGAGCGCAGCCACTGCGTGGCTCAGCGCGGACGTCGACACGCTCAATTCGGTCGCCGCCGCGCGGAAGCTGCGATGCCGCGCAACGGCCAGAACGGCTTCCAGTTCGCCAAGTCCGGAGGTTTTCATTGTCCTATTCTGCTCAACAAGTCATCCACGATTGTACGGCTAGTCAGCGCAATGACGACGGCCTATCTTGCATGAACGACAACGCATTCCTGGACAGACCATGCAGACCATCGACCAGATCTACATCGACGGCGCGTTCGTGACGCCGCACGGCGACGAGCGCTTCGATCTTTTCAACCCGTCGACCGAGCAGGTGATCGGCCGCGTGCGGCTTGCCGACGCCGACGACGCGCGCGCCGCGATCGCGGCGGCCAAACGCGCATTCCCGGCGTTCTCGCGCACGGACAAGCTCGAGCGTGTGGAGATGCTGCGGCGCATGCATGCAGCCGTCGCCGCGAAAGAGGATGAGCTCTTCGAAGCGATCATCGACGAATACGGCGCCCCGGTGTCGCGCGGCCGCTGGATGGCCCGTCACGCGAGCGACGTGCTGCTGGAAGCGGCGAGGACCCTCGAGCAGTATTCGTTCGTCCGCCGCGCCGGATCGGCCGAGGTGGTGATGCAGCCGCTCGGCGTCGCCGGGCTGATCACGCCGTGGAACAGCGATGCGGGCTTCATCTGCGGCAAGCTCGCGGCGGCGCTCGCCGCGGGCTGCACGGCCGTGGTCAAGCCGAGCGAGATGAGCGCGATCCAGACGCGCGTGGTCACCGAGGCACTGCACGAAGCGGGTCTCCCGCCGGGGGTGTTCAATATCGTGACGGGCCGCGGCGACACGGTCGGCGCGGAGATCTGCTCGGACCCCGACGTCGCAAAGCTGTCGTTTACGGGATCGACGGCCGTCGGCAAGACGATCCTGCGCACGGCGGCAGACACGCTCAAGCGCGTGACGCTGGAACTCGGCGGCAAGTCGCCGATGATCGTGCTCGACGACGCGAACTTCGACGAAGCCGTGCCACTCGCGCTCGAGGCCGGCTTCATGAACAGCGGACAGGCATGCATCGCCGGCACGCGCATTCTGGTGCCGCAGGCCAGGCTTGCGGAATTCGAGGCGAAAATCGCCGCCGCGGTTGCGGACTACCGGTCCGGCGACCCGCGTGACCCGCGCACGCGCATCGGCCCGATGGTGAGCGAGCGGCAATGGGAGCGCGTGCAGCGCTATATCCGCATCGGCATCGACGAAGGCGCACGCCTGATTGCCGGTGGCGACGGGCGTCCCGATGGCGTCGACGCGGGCTGGTTCGTGCGTCCGACCGTGTTCAGCGACGTACGCAACGACATGACCATCGCGCGCGACGAGATATTCGGACCGGTGCTGTCGATCATCGCATACCGCGATACCGACGAAGCGATCGCAATCGCCAACGATACGCGCTACGGCCTGCAGGCGTACGTCTGCTCGTCCGATGCCCGGCGTGCCAGCGCGGTGGCGGCGCAGATCGAAGCGGGACGCGTGCTCGTCAACACGCTCGCACATGAACCGGCGGCGCCCTTCGGCGGCTTCAAGCAATCGGGCATCGGCCGCGAATACGGCACGTTCGGGCTCGAGGCGTTCCTCGAACCGAAGGCGCTGCTGGGCACGGCGTGATCGGGTTGCATGCCGGCACGACAGCGCGATCAGGGCGTCCAGCGATAAACGGTGACGCTGGAGCCCTTGACGTTGTTCTTCGTGACCACGTACTCGCCCGTCGATCGTCGATACGCCCTGATGCCGTACATCGAATCGAGCGCGCTGCTGGCGTCCACCGTCGTGCTGCTGGTGTTGACCAGCGTGGTGTCGAGGTTGCCTGTCGCGAGATTGAAGGCGTCGACGTTCGGCTTGGCTTGCCCGCTGCTGCTGTACCAGTAGCCGACGAACAGATGGTTGCCGGCCGCATCGATCGACTTGGCGCCGGAGCTCGTGAGATTGATCACCGGATTCGGCGTGGTGGTGTTGCCCGCGCTCCAGCCGTGATACACCTCGACCCGCGTGCCGATCGCCGTCCAGTCGGTACTCCCGACGATGCCCTGCGCGAGTATCATCGTGTCGCTGTCCGCGAGGTAGATGATGCGCGTCAGCGGCTGGATGCTCTGCGGAATGCGGATCGGAACACCGGGTCCCCACGTCGGCTTGCCGGTTGCGTCGAAACCGGTCAGCGGGTAGTGGTAGATGGAACCGGTCTTGTCCAGACCGGCCCACACGCCTCCGTTGCTGTCGACGCAGAATCCGTTCATGACCCGCTGGGTCGTATTGAACGCCGGCCCCGGAATCGACGCATCCGGAATCGCGATGTAGCCGTTCGCCGCGTTGAAATGGAAGAAGTAGAAGACCGCCGGGTTCTGGCCGGACGCCACGAGGATCCGGTTCGCGCCAACGGCGACAAGTTGCCCGAAATGCTCGTCGCGCTGCGGATCGTTCACGTTGATGCGCGGATCCGACGGGTAGGTGAACGGGTCGACGGTGTTCGCGACGAACGTGCCGCCCGCGCTGCCGGTATAGATGTTGGTGCCACCATAGAACAACGCGCCATCCGTGACCGGGTCCGGCGCGGCGACGCCCTCGAAGTTGAGGGACTGGAGTGTCCACCGCAGGTTGCCGGCACCGTCGTACGCGTGAATGTCGGTGCCGCCGTCGCGGCCGAGGTCCCAGCCGCCGCCCCACGGGTTGTTGAGCACATAGAGGTTGCCGGCGGTGTCCCTGCCGATGCCGGCGATGCGGGTGAAACGCTTTGCGCCGACCTGCCCTTTGATTCCCGTCGTGGTGTCGAGATAGCCGCCCCGAATGCCGAACGTATCGGCCAGCGCCGGCCTGCCCGTGAGCGTGTAGCGCTTGATGTTCATGTCGGGGCCCTCGTCCCCGACCATCAGTTGTCCCGATGACGCATCGAAATAGAGCGCCGACGGCTGCGACCCGCCTGGCATCCGGATCGTGTTCAGCAGCGCGCCGGTCGGACCGAACTCGACGATCGTGCCCGCACGCTTCTGGGCGACCCACACGTTGCCGGCGCCATCCACGGCAAGCGCACCGGGGCTCGACAGGTTGATGTCGCGCTGCCAGACACCGTCGGTGGTGTAGATCCGGACGCGATTGCCATAGAAGTCGCTCGCGTACAGAAGCGAGCCCGCGGTGGCGAGTCCGGTGACGACGTCGACCCGAGGCTGGTCGGTCGACGCAGTGACCTGAATGAGACGATCGCGCATCCGGGTGGTGCGGTTGTATCGCCCCACCGCGCCGCTTCCGTACGACTTGTTGTACTGGAGCGCCGCGAAAATCGAGGTGGCATTGCCGGTGATGGCGCTGCCCTGGAATTCACCGTGTACGCCGATCGAGCCGGCGCTGCGGCCGTTCTGGTAGATGGCGACGCCGCCCTCGTATTCGTCCCACATGGAGGCCGTATAGATCACGCCTTCGGGCGCGACCCACATGGCACGCGCGGTATTGCCCACGTGGGCCGCGAGCGTGCCATAGGTATTCGCCAGCCAGTCGGTGGTGTTATACGCGTGACAGGCCGGTGCAATCGTGGCGATCGCTGCGGCGAGAAGCGCAGCACGAATTTGTTTTTTTTCGACCATGAGTGATGCTCTCCTGAATTTGGCGATCATTCACGTGAATGGTTGGCCAGCCCGATTTATTGAAATCCGTGATCGGTGAAATCTTCCTCGAGACCATTCAGCGCAGTCTGTATGACGTGCAGCGTAACGTCGTCACGTTGCAGCGCGATGATGACCGCTTTAATTTCAGACGAATAGCAGGCAATTCGCGCCGCCGATTTTTTTCGATTTATTTTCCGGGATATTCCGGCGCTTCGTTCGATTCAATGCATTCCTTACGGTCACAAGTACCTTTTCCCGGAATGCATCGCGCGGGTCGCGAGTAATTTTTATCCGTTCGATACCGGCGTCGTGGTTCGAAAGCCCGCGCCGCAAGCAGCCGTTCGACGATGTTGACCTGCGCAGCCCACAGACGTTAGGATCGTCGTCATGCTCGCTCAAACCCGACTCCCCTCTTCGCTGGTCCGTGCATGTTGTCCGAACGTGCCAGGGGGAAGATGCGTCTAGCGATCTAGCTACGCATTCATTCAATTGCCTACTGGCCGCCCGTTGCAAAACCGGCGGCCTTTTTGTTTTGGCCCGACACCTTCGGGACGGAGAAACTCGATGCCGCTTGCGCTGTATGACACCTGGTCGCGTACCGTGCGCCCGTTCACGCCCATCGACGCCGGTCGGGTCGCCCTGTATTGCTGCGGCCCCACCGTCTACGACCACGCGCATATCGGCAATCTGAGAACCTACGTGTTCGAAGACATCCTGCGTCGCGCACTGATGCGCAACGGCTACGACGTCCGGCACGTCGTCAACATCACCGACGTGGGTCATCTGACTTCCGATGCCGACGAAGGCGAAGACAAGATGGAAAAAGGCAGCCGGCGGACCGGCGAGTCGGCGTGGGCCATCGCCCGGCGCTATACCGACGCGTTCGTCGCGGACTGGCGCGCGCTGAACCTGCTGGAGCCGACGGTATGGTGCCGTGCAACCGATCACATCGCCGAACAGATCGCGTTCATCGGCGAACTGGAACGCGGCGGCTATGTGTATCGGACCGATGACGGCATCTATTTCGATACGAGCAGGCAAGACGACTACGGCTTTCTGGCGCGACTCGACCCTGCTGGCCTGCAGGCGGGCAAGCGCGTCGCAGTCGGCTCCAAGCAAAACCCGACGGACTTTGCGTTATGGAAGTTCAGTCCGGCGGACGTCAAGCGGCAGATGGAATGGGACAGCCCGTGGGGACGCGGCTTCCCGGGCTGGCATATCGAGTGCTCGGCCATGTCGGCGAAATACCTCGGCGTCTGGTTCGACATCCACTGCGGCGGCGAAGACCACATTGCCGTGCACCACAGCAACGAGATTGCACAGACCCAGGCGGCCCACGGCACGCGGCTCGCGAACTTCTGGATGCATGGACACTTTCTGACGCTCGATGCCGACACGAAGATGTCGAAGTCGAGTGGCGATTTTGTTCGTCTGGAAACGCTGCAGACGCGCAACATCGACCCGCTCGCATACCGTTACCTGTGCCTGACGGCGCATTACCGGAGCAAGCTGCATTTCAGCTGGGCGTCCGTCGAGGCCGCGCAGACAGCGTTGAACCGGCTGCGGCAGCTCTATTCCGGGTGGCCCGAAGGCGGCCGCGTCGATCCGGATTTCGCCGCGCGATTCGACGCCGAAGTGGATGCCGACCTGAACCTGCCCAGGGCGCTGGCCGTGCTTTGGGAACTCGTCAAAAGCGACCTTCCGCCGGCAACCTTGAGAGCGACGGTGGACAGCTTCGATCAAGTACTGGGTCTTGGGTTGCGCGACTGGATGCCGGTTGCATCCGACGTTCCGGACAGCATCCGGGCGTTGCTCGCCGAGCGCGAGCGGGCCAGAGCGGAAAAGGACTGGGCAAAGGCCGATGAGATACGGGAGACGCTGAACGCGCAAGGCTGGCGAGTCGAGGACGGCAAGGAAGGACAACGCGTGGTCGGAATTCAACCGGCTCCGGTTGATGCCAGGAAAGCGTGACCGTAGCGTCAGCGCACGCCTGCGAGACCCGCGACGCGCATTCGTTACGCGCACGGGCAGACCTGTCATCGTTTATCGAGCCATTCACCAAACGACTCGCGTGTTCGGCAAGGCCGCCTTGAGCTCATCGACGTTGCTGGCCAGGGTGCCATAGAGAACGAGCTCTCGCAGTCCGGTCAGGCCTTTCAGTACCTCGACGTTCTGGACCGGCGTATTGGCGAGATAGAGTTCCTGCAAACCGGTCAGCCCCTTTAACGCATCGACGCTCCGAACCCTGGTGCGGAAGAGATTGAGCACCTGGAGGCCCGTCAGGCCACTCAGCGCATCGATGTTTTCGACCCGCGTGTCGGCGAGATTGAGTCTTCTCAGTCCCGTCAGGCCCTTCAGCGCATCGATGTCCGTGACTTGCGTGCGCGCGAGCACGAGCGTTTCGAGCTGGACCAATCCCCGCGTCGCAGCGACGTTCTCGACTTTGGAGCCGTCGAGCACGAGCGTGGTCAGCGCGGGCATTTCCGTCAGCAAATCGATGTTCCGGACTGGCGTGTTTGCCAGATAGAGCGCCTGCAGATCGTGCAGCTTCTTCAACGCATCGATGTTCTCGACTTGGGTCTCGTTAAGGTCGAGCGTCTTCAGGGTGGTGAGCCGGCCGAGTGGCGCGATGTCGCGGACATTCCTGGCACCGCCCAGTTTGAGTGTTTCCAGGTGAGGCAGTTTCCCGAGCGCGTCGAGGTCGCGAACCTGCGTGTCCCGAAGGTCGAGTTGCCGCAGGTCGGTCAGGTCCTTCAACGCATCGAGATTGGAGACCCGGGTCTCCCAGAGATTGAGCGATTGCAGGCCGGTCAATCCTTTTAGCGCAACGATGTTCTCGACTTTGGTGCGATGGAGTACAAGATTCTTGAGGGAGCGCGCTCCCTTCAGCGCATCGATGTTCCAGACCGGGGTGCCCGTGAGGTCGAGCGATTCCAGGCGATCCAGTCCGTTCAGCGAGTCGATGCTGTCGACCTCGGTGTCTGCCAGATTCAGCTCGAGCCTCAGGCCGAGCTTTCGCAGATGCGGCATCGCGGCCGCGACCTGCGCCGTCGTCGTTTCCGGCTTCGCCCGCAACGCCAGGCATCCTGAATCGGGCGCGGTACCTGATCCACCGCTGTCATTGCAGGTGCCCCTGGTAAATCCCAGGTCGGTCAGCGCCCGTTCATCCGATTTTTCCCGCAAAGGGCCGAAGACCGCCAGCAAGCTCGCGAGCAGAATGCCGATGCCGCCGCCGATGGCCCATGGCCTGGCACGACGCCAAGCCGATGTGCGCAAGCCTTCAGCAGCCGGCTTTGGGTTCGAGGGTGGGGTTTCGGCCACGCCGGTCTCCGCTTGTCCAAGGTTGCCTCCTTTATACACGAACAGCGAGGCCGTCCTGCGATGCAGGCGTCTGCAGGAGCACCGCTCTGCCAGGTTGACGTCGAGGTGGCGCCAAGTCGACGTCCGGCGTGGGTCCGCTGCGGCTGATCGCTTTTGAACACGCCGTCCGACGCGCAGGCTACCCATTAGGGTGGTGCGCGGCCGTCGCGCACCTGTCACTGTGGATCCACTCGTCTGCGCTTGCCGGTCCGGAATCTTCACGCCGGCCGGGCGAGCGAAGCGTCCATTCAGGTAGTACATGGCAGGAGTCGTCGCATGGAAACCCCAACCCCCAGCGCAAATCCCTTGCAGGATCTTTCCGACAACCTGGCGGCCATCGCCGAGCGGGTCGGTCAGCATGTTGTCGCGGTGCACGGGCGGCACCGCTTTCCGTCCAGTGGAGTAATCTGGCAATCCGGCGTAGTGGTCACGGCAGCGCATACGCTCAGGCGCGAGGACGGCATTGAAGTCACCCTGGCCGATGGCCGCACCGTGGCGGCCGTCCTGGCGGGACGGGACCTTGGCACCGACCTGGCGGTGCTGAGGCTTGACGGTGTGGAGCTGAGCCCGGTTGAGACCGGTGACGCGCGCTCCCTCAAGGCAGGCCACCTGGTGCTCGCGGTAGCACGCGTGGACCGGCTCGGCACGAGCGCGGATTTCGGTGTCGTCGGCACGGCCAGCGGTCCGTGGCAGACCTGGCGCGGCGGCCGGTTCGACGCCTTCGTGCGGCTGGACGGCGGGCTGCGCCCCGGATTCTCCGGTGCGGCCCTGGCGGATATGCAGGGGCGGGTCATGGGCCTGTGCACGTCAGCGCTCGCGCCTGGAGCCGGCATCGTGATTCCGGCGTCGACCGTGGCGCGCGTGAGCGACGAACTGCTGAGAAAGGGACGTGTGTCGCACGGCTACCTTGGCGTGGGCACACAGCCGGTGAACGTGCCGCAGGCGTGGGTGACGAAGCTGAATCTGGCTTCCGAGCACGGGCTGCTGGTCGTTTCGCTTGCGGCGGGCGGGCCCGCGGAGCATGCCGGGGTGCTGATCGGGGATGTGCTGATCGAACTGGATGGCAAGCCGTGCCGCGACATGGCCGACATGCACGCTGCGCTGGGCGGCGACCGGATTGGAAAGCCGATGAAGATCGGGCTGATCCGGGGCGGCGAGCGCAGCGAATGCACGGTCACGGTGGGCGAACGCCCGCAACGGAATGCGTGCCGCTGAGCATCGTGCAAGCCGTCGCATGTCGGGTGCCGAGATGATACAGATGAGCCCGGTCAGGGTCGCCGTCGTCGCCGCCTCACCGCAAGCGCGGGCGAGCCTGCAGGCGCTTGTCGACGCAGCGCCCGCGCTGGATTTCGCGGGAAGCGCGGCCGACACCGCTGCGATCTGCGACCGCTTTGCGGGCGAATTGCCGGATGTGGTCCTGGTCGAACTGGAGCCGCAGGGCGGCGACTTGCCGGCACCGGGAGCGGATCGCAGTCTCGCAACGCCGGCGCTCGTCCTGCTCACCGACGACGCGGACAGCGACTGGATTCATGAAGCGCTGGCAGGCGGCGCCACGGCGCTGCTGCCGCGCGGTGCGACGCCCGGCGAAATCATCGCCGCGATCGAAGCTGTGGCCGCGGGCCTTTGCGTGCTATCCGCGGAGATCCTCGCGCGGCTGCTGGCGGAGCGCACGGCGCCTCGCCCGCCGGCATCCGCGGCGCTTGTCGAAATGCTCACCCCACGCGAGCTCGAAGTGCTGACGATGCTCGCCGAAGGGCTCGGCAACAAGGAGATCGCGCACCAGCTCGACATATCGGACAACACGGTGAAGTTCCACCTGTCCTCCATTTTCGGCAAGCTCGGCGCAAGCAGCCGCACCGAAGCCGTCATGCAGGGCATGCGACATGGCCTCATCATGATGTAGTCGGAAGCCACGCGCTGTTCAGGAAATCCGGATGCCGGCCGTTTTGAGGATTGCCATCGCGCTCCGGCAAGCCAGATCAAGACGCGCCGGAGCGTCGAGCGATGGGAGCGGCATCTCCACACTGATTGCGGTGCGCCGTCCCGACGGGAGCGCTTGCAGTAACTCGACAAGCGGCAACGTGCCGGCGCCAGGCGCCAACCGCCCGTGGCGGGCTTCCGCAATCGTCGCCTCGTCACCCACGGGCGCTTGCGCGGACGCATCGCAAAGCTGGACGGATCGAACGACATCCGGACGCAATCCGGCCACATCGTCGGGTGTCCCGCCGGATCGCGACAGATGCAATGCATCGACAAGCACAGCACCGTTAGCCTTGCCTGCACCTTCAACGACAGTGCAGGCCTGCTGCAGCGTCCCGACATGGCGCCACTTCATGAACTCCATATCGACGCGCAGCCCAAAACGGTCGGCCAGGTCACACATCGCTGCGAAGTGTTCAATCAGGCGGCTCAAATCGGGATCGTCTCCCGACACAGTCACTGCACGAGCACCGAGATCCGCTGCGGCTTCCAGCACAGCTTCATACGATGACACGTCGATGTCCGGCACGAGCTGAATGAACTCGATGTCATGCAGCGCAACGCCTTCGCTTTTCAGCAGACTCCGCAACGCGATATGCGCCGTACTGCCGACCTTCGTCGGATACGCGGGCGCGCCGACTGCAACCGGGACGACGCGCAGGCCAACCGAACCGAATCCCGCTCTTGCCGCCTGCCTGACGAAAGTGACCGGCTCGAGTTCGAGCGCAGTGAGGTGCGCAACACCAAAGTCTTGCGGGTTCAATATGTCGCTCTCCCGCCCGTCAGGTCGAATGTGAAGCCGGTCGTGAAACTGCATGCCGGACTGGCGATCCAGCTGACCATGTCGGCCACTTCATCGGCTTGAAGAAGACGCCCCATCGGAATCTTCGCCTTGCTGGCTTCGATATGTTCCGTCGACATCTCGGCGAACAGCTCCGTTTCGACCATCGCGGGCGCGACGCAGTTGATGAGTACGTTATCCTTCGCCAGTTCTTTCGCAGCCGCCTTCGTGAATGCGATGACACCCGCCTTGGCCGCTGAATAGCCCGAAATGAACTGCACCCCCTCTTTGCCCGCAATCGAAGCGACGTTGACGATCCGTCCGCCACCACGCTTTTTCATGTGCGGTACCGCAACCCGACAGCCGTAGAACACGCTGTTCAGGTCGACGGCCAGCACACGCTCCCAGGCTTCGACGGGATATTCCCAGCACGGCGCAACCGGACCGTTGATCCCGGCGTTATTGACGAGTATGTCGACCTGCCCCAACGTCTCGACGGTGCCGGCAAACGCCTGCTCGACGGAAGCGAGTGACGATACGTCGACCTGTTGCACGCAATCCGGCGAAAATCCGATGCGCTGTGCGTCGCATCCGTCGGTGTTGAGATCCCAGATGGCGACGGACGCGCCTTCGGCCTTGAGCTTCCGTGCAATCGCCAGACCGATTCCGCGTGCTCCGCCCGTCACGACTGCAACCTTGCCTGCGAGAGAATTCCGATTCATTCCGTGTACCTGCCTTAGACGATGGGTTCGTCGAGCTCGATTCGCTTGATGTCGCCGACGATGAAAATGTATGAGAGCGCCCCGATCGACGTGACCGCCGAGATGAAAGCCAGCGCGTACACGAACGATCCGGTCGCGTTGACGATCAATCCGATGACGAGCGGCGTCACGATGCCCGCCGCGTTCGCAAACAGGTTGAAGATGCCGCCGCTCAATCCGAGGAGCCCCTTGGGCGCGATGTCCGAGACGATCATCCATGCGAGCGCCGACATGCCTTGGGCGAAATACGCGCAACAGAGAATGGCGATCACGGCCGCAGTGGAATCGACATAGTTCGCGAAGACGATCGTCGATGCGGCCAGCAGGCCGAAAATGACGGGCAGTTTGCGCGACCAGTTCAGCGACACGCCCCGGCGCAGCAACGCATCCGAAATCCAGCCGCCCGCCAGCGTGCCCACCGACGCTGCAATGAACGGCAGAACGGCAACCAGACCGACTTTCAGCCACGGCATATGGCGTTCCGTCACGAGATAGGTCGGAAACCAGGTCAGGAAGAACACGTTGGTCGAATTGCACGCGAACTGCCCGACGCAGATGCCGGCCATGCTGCGACGCTTGAGCAGCGCGCCGATGTACGACCAGCGGAAGTGCGTATGCTGCTTGCTGCCGTCCACGACACCGCCACCGCCGGCGATGTAGTCCAGTTCGGCCTGGTTGACCCGCCTTGATTGATGGGGCTCCCGGAAGCGCGTGGCCCACACGAGTCCGAACAGCACGCCGGCCGTTCCGACAATGCCGAACAGCGCCCGCCAGCCGTACCGATGTTCAAGCCAGAAGAGCAACGGGCTGAGGAACGCGAGACCGATATATTCGGCGAACGTGTAGATCCCGGTCGCTCGGGCCCGCTCGCTTTGCGGAAACCAGATCGCGACGACACGACTGTTGGTCGGAAAACACGGCGCCTCGAATATGCCGATCAGCAAGCGCATGATCAGCAGCGACACGAAGCCCACCGCGAGCCCCTGAAGCCCCGTGAAGAGCGACCAGAGCGTGAGCGCAAAGAAGTAGGTCCACTTCGTCCCGATTCGATCGAGCAGAATGCCGCCCGGAATCTGCGACGCCGTGTAAGTCCACGAAAACGCCGAGAAAATGACGCCAAGCAATGCCGGCGTGAGCCCAAGATCGTGACTCATGCTCGGCGCGGCGATTCCGGCGACACTTCGGTCCAGATAGTTGATCATCGTTCCGATAGCCAGCAGCGCGAGAATGCCGAATCGCACGCGAGAGCGTCGGGCGGTTGCTGCGACCCTGGCGGTCGCAGCCGGGGAATGAGTCGCCGGGTTCATCGTGTCTCCAGATTTGTTTGGCTGTGTGCCATTCTTTCGCGCCGGCCAGGTACATTGCACAATGCCCGCCACACGCTGTTCCACACGACGTCCTTCGATCGGAACGGTTGTCCGATCCAGTCCGTCAGGGCCAATAGTAGGAAAGTCCTCGCGCCCTGTGCTATACCGGAACGGCGGTAGGCTATAGCCTCAGGTTATTACCCGGCGTTGACCCCGATGCGCTTTAAACTCAGACAAATGGAAGTGTTTCGAGCGGTGATGCTCACCGGCTCGATCAATGCAGCCGCAAAGATGCTGTTCGTGTCCCAGCCGGCCGTCAGCAAGCTCGTGTCACACATGGAAACGACACTCGGGCTGCGGCTATTCGAACGGACGAAGAGCCGCCTGGTCCCGACCGAGGAAGCACATGCGCTCTTTCGCGAGGTCGAGCAGGTCTATCAGGCAGCGCTGCGGGTCGACGAGTTCGCACGCGCATTGGCGCTCGGACCGACGAGTTTGCTGCGTGTCTGCTGCAGCGACGTGCTCGCGACGTCAGTCGTCGCGCCAGCCATCCTCGCGTTGAAGAAGCAGTTGCCGGGGCTGACTATCGACTGGCACACGTCGTTGATGGGAGACATGCCGCAGGAAGTGCTGAGCAAGACCGTCGACATTGCGATGTCGGCGTTCCCGATCGAGCATGAGCATCTCGAATCCGTACCATTCTTGCGTGGAAGAATGGTTTGCGTGATGCCGCATCGCCATCGCCTGTCGTGCAAGAAGGCTGTTTCATTGGCCGATCTTGTCGATGAGAGCATGATCCTGTATCGACGCGACATTCCGAGCGGAACCATGATCGCGCGTGCGTGCCAGCAAATGGACGTCGAACTGAAGTCGGTCGTGGATGTCACTCGGGCGGAGCAGGCGCTCGCGCTTGTGCATGGGGGGCTGGGGCTCGCGATTGTCGACGAGTTCTCTGCACGGCGTACTGATGTCGATGTCAGACCACTCGTCGAGGACCTGGAGTTCGTATCGACATTTGTCTATTCGAAATTCGTACCGCCCTCTCGCAATGCGTCGTTGCTGATGGACGCGACACGGAAACAGGCGCACGCCCTCGGACGGCAGATCACGCCGAGAGCAAGCGCCAAATGATGTTCGGGGAGCAAATGATTGTCCAATGCTGGTCCGGGGCCTTGCATCGCGAAAGAACGGCTGCATTCACGACCGCCCTTCAATCGAACACCAGAGCAACATGACAATGCCTGCCGATCCCCGACCCGCCGTTCTCGCCGATCGCCAAGCAATCGAGGAGATCGTCCGCCACGCCATCGGGCAATCGCACGAGTACGGCCAGACCGGCCGTCGTTGACGCTACGCCAAGCTGCCTCAGCTTGCCGAAGAGCATAGTATGTCGTGAGCATCGTGAACATTTCCGTGCACGACGTTCCCGACACGAATCGCCCAGCGACGACCGCCACGACGACGCCAGCCACACTGCGAGGCTTTCCCGTGAACGACCCGTTGCGCCTTCAACCCGGCACGCTCTGGCCCGCCGTCCTGCGCCAGGCCGGGCACGCATTGGCCTGCGGTGCGCTGCGCCCGATCGAAACCACGCAGACGACGATCGACGACGGCGGCGTGCGCTTTCTCGTCCGCGAGGTGTCGAGCCTTGCACGCAAGGATGACGAAGGCCAGAAACGGCAAGCCCGGCAGCCCTCGGAGCGCGGCTCGATCGATCCGTTTCTGCCGTGCGACCCGGATCTCTTCGTTGCCGACATCACGGACACGCACGTCGCGGTGCTCAACAAGTTCAACGTGATCGACCATCATCTGCTGATCGTCACGCGTCGCTTCGAGCCGCAGGAAGCACTGCTGACCGCGGCGGACTTCACCGCGCTGTTCGCCTGCATGGCCGAGTTTCAGGGCGTCGGTTTCTACAACGGCGGCGCGGCGGCCGGTGCGAGCCAGTCGCACAAGCATCTGCAGATCGTCCCGTTGCCGTTTGCAGCGGGCGAGCCCACGCCGCCGATCGCGCCGCTTCTCGCTTCCGCACGCGACGACGGCTCGGTCTGTGCCGTCACGGGTTTCGCGTTTCCACACGCGTTTGCAAGGCTCGCGCTGTCACCCGGCACGCCGCAGACCGACATCGCGCAACGCGCGCTCCGCGTCTATCGCGACCTGCTGGATGCCACCGGTCTGCATGCGATCGATGTCGCCGGCGAAGCGCATCAATCCGCGCCCTACAACCTGCTCGTGATGCCGCAAGGCATGCTGCTCGTTCCGAGATCCATCGAACGCATCGACGGCATTTCGATCAACGCGTTGGCCTTTGCCGGATCGCTCTTCGTGCGTGACGCCGCGCAAATGCAGGTCATCAGGACACTCGGCCCGATGACCGTGCTGCAGCGCGTCGCAGGTGCGCCCGCTGCGGCATGACGGATCACACCCCCCCGCACAGATGTAACCGACTCTGACTGACCCGCCGCATCGAAACCGCCTCCCGTCCGGGTCGCATTCCCATGTGCCTGTCCGATGCCGCACAAAGCTGGTCGTGGCGATGGTCGCGCCCTGTGAAATGTGCGCTTACAAGTCGCCACAAGTTCGCGCGCCCGTCGTGGGTAGAGTGGTTTCACGTAGTTCGGAACAAGGAGGCTTCGATGCGTGTACGTTCCATTTTTTTCCCGCGCGGCATGGGTCGCGCTGATCGCAGGCAGTGCCTGGCTGACCGCGGGTCCAGCGATTGCTCAGGAAGGCTCGCGGCCCGAACCGTACGGTCAGGTGCAGCGGATGCCGGCCGACGTCAACGTCACCATCGGCATGCATGGTGACCGCTATTGGGATGGCCATCGATACTGGCGCCATGATGAATGGGCACATCGTCATCCGCACGATCGCGATCCGTGGCACCAGGACGACGACCCGCGCATGCGGCCTCATTACGATGAACCGCATCGCTATTGATCCGCTCATGAGTTGAAGCCTGCGAGCCGGGTACACGCGGAAGGCACGCGTGTCGTCGTGCGCCACGAGATTTCGCCGATGCCGTCAGGCAATGTCCGAGTCACGTACGGTACTGAAATCACGGGCCCGAACGCGGACGAATCCGGCCCTGTCGCTACCGGCGATTTCGGTGATGTCTTGACGGCGTTGAATTCTCTTGTGGAGCGTGACACCGCAGACTTTGATGGAAGCCGCTCATAGGCTGGGATCAACCGGCATGGCCCGTGGGTTTCAGTTCCGGTCAGGGCGACGCACAAGCAACCGCTGCGCGCCGATGCGCGTCGACAACGCCGAGCCGCGGTCGAGCAGGAACGCCATCAGCCGCTGCGGATAATCCGCTCGGGCTGCCGCGCGGACGGACGGCCGCTCGGCGAGCCGTTGCCGCCACGCGGCGACCTTCGGCACGCCCGCGAAGAAACCGAAGTCATCGATCTGCTCGAACACATCGAAGTAGCGGAACACCGGACCGAAGGCGGCATCGACGATGCTGAAGCGCTCGCCGCCGAAATACCGACCGGCACCCAGAGCACCCTCCAGTTGCTCGAATCGCGCGTGAATGTCCCGCGCGTTTGCGTTCAGGGACGATTCGTCCGCAGCGGTGTAGAAGCCCCAGATCGCATTCAGCAGCGCCGACGCAAACTCGATCCACGCGCGGTGCTGCGCGCGTTCGAGCGGGTCCCGCGGATGCAGACGCGGTTCCAGCGTTTCGTCGAGATAGTCGCAAATCACGGCCGACTCGAAGATCGGTATGCCAGCGACGACCAATACCGGCGTCTTGCCCAACGGTGAAATGTCGCGAAACCAGTCCGGCTTGTTGCTCAGATCGATATCGGTGCGCTCGAACGAAACACCTTTTTCCGTCAGCACGATGACTGCGCGCTGCACGTACGGACAGAGCACATGGCTGACGAGGTGATACGGGATTGGATTCATGGCCGTGCCTTTCCGGGAAGTTGGCAGTTCGCGCCCAATTTAGCATTGCACATACGCGCTCCATATGCGCACAAGTACAATCATCCATTGCACAAGTGCAATGGATGACGAACATGGAAATGCGATTCAAGCTCGGCGCCACGGACCTCGAAACCATCCTGACGCTCACTCGCGCCGGTACGCTGGCGCAGGCCGGCGAGCGACTGGGCGTGGATGCGTCGACGGTGTTTCGCAACCTGCAACGGATCGAGCGTGGCTTGGAGCAGCGCCTGTTCGAACGCACGCGCTCCGGCTACCGTGCAACGGAACTCGCGCTTGCACTGGCCGAGCACGCGGAGCAGGTGGAAGTCCAGATCGAGTCGGCCCGCTCGATCGCGCAACACGTTCCCGAGCAGGTAGCAGGTACGGTTCGCATTTCCACGACCGACACGATCCTGCACGCGCTGGTGGGGCCGGCGCTGAAGCAACTGGAAGCCACTCACCCGCTGCTGGCGTACGAACTGCACACGGGTAACGAAGTAGCCGACCTCGGGCGCCGGGACGCCGACATTGCCGTTCGCGTCACCACGCAGCCGCCTGAACACCTGGTAGGCAAGCACGTCGGCGCGATCCAGGTTGCGCTTTTCGCGTCCGCGCAATGCGGCGCTGCGCCGCGTTATGAAGACGTCGTAGCGGGCAAGGTCCGCTGGATCGCGCCTGACGATGCGTTACCGGGCCATCCGTCCGTCACCTGGCGCAAACGCCATTTCCGGAAGGTGATGCCGCACTACAAGGTCAACAGCATCCTGACCGTGATGGAGCTGGTCGCCCTGGGCATGGGCGTCGGCATCTTGCCGACGTTCCTGACGCGCGATCGCGCCGACCTCGTCCAGTTGACCGACGTGCTGCATGAATGCCAGACCGAGCTGTGGGTGCTGACGCACCGGGAATCCAGGCACTTGCGGCGGGTGTCGGCCGTGTTCAAGCACTTGTCCTCGACGCTGAAGATCTGACCGGGCAGACAGTGCATCCGGTGGGCGACGCGTTCATGAATCAAATCTCGTCGGCCAATTCGTCGAGAGACCGCTGCATCATGACGGCCGGCCAGTATCGACGGGAGGCTTGATCGGGTGTGACTTTTCTCGCGCGAGCAAGCGGTCGGGGTTTCGCTCGGGACTGTCGATAGCGGACGATGACCGACTGGTCAGGACGACTGAAATAGGCTGCGGCCGATGCAGGAAAAAACCTTGCGCACTGCCGACCCCCATTTCAGTCAAGATGGTGGATATCTCTGCAGTTTCGACGAATTCGGCGATGGTTTCCTTGCCGAGCACATTTGCGATTTCCTGAATGCACCTGACCACCGTCCTGTCGAGCGGGTCCTGATGAAGGTTCCTGATGAATCTCCCGTCAATCTTGAGATAGTTGACCGGTAGCGCCTTCAGGTATCCAAATGACGATGCGCCGCTTCCGAAATCGTCAAGGGCGAAGCGCACGCCATACTTCCTCAGCGCGTTGATGAATGTCGCCGCGATATCGAGATTCGTCACCGCGGCGGTTTCGGTGACCTCGAAGCAAATCTTGCTTCCGTTGAGCGGATACGTTCTCAACATATTCCTCAGGTAATCGAAGAAATCCGAATCGCCGATCGACTGGCCGGAAAGATTCACCGACACGTACTCGATGTGATCCAGCTTATCCGAGTGAGTGGCCATCCATCTGAAGACCTGATCGACGACCCACCGGTCTATGCGGCCGGCGATATTGAAGCGCTCCGCGGCCGGCAGAAATGCGGTGGGCGGGATGAGGTTTCCGTCTTCGCCAGAGAGCCTCAGCAGCACCTCGAATCGTTTTGCGGGGGCGGGCACTTGCAACGAAAAGATCTCCTGTGCGTACAGGACAAAGCGATTCTCGTCGAGTGCCTGCCTCAGCCGGCGCACCCAGTCCATCTCGATCATGCGCGCGAGCATCGTCTGATCCGTGCCGGACCATACATGAACGCGGTTTCGACCGGCATCCTTGGCGGCATAGCACGCACTATCGACATGCTGCATGACGGCATCCACCGAATCCAGGTTGCTGTCGAGCGGCACGACACCGATGCTCGCGCCGACACAGATGAGGCAGCCCTTGTATTCGAAACGCATCTCGTCTACGCGCTTGCAGAGGCGAGAGGCGATGTCCTCGGCCTCGTCGATCGTGCAATCCGGCAGGATGATGCCGAACTCGTCGCCTCCCAGCCGGGCGAGCGTATGAGGGATCTCGAGGCCCTCGTCGAGTTGTGACGCCACGCGTTTGAGCAGCGCATCGCCTGCCGCGTGGCCACATGTATCGTTGACGAGCTTGAATTGGTCGAGGTCGAGGTAGAAAACCGCACCAGGCTTCGGAGCACCGCGACCACCCGACAATGCCTGCTGGAGGCGGGATTCGAATTCGGTCCGGTTGATCAGGCCGGTCAGCGCATCGTGCGTCGCCCGGTATGCCATTTCCTTCGAAACCTGACGTTCGTCGGTGACGTCGCGAAAGACCAGCACGACGCCAGAAGTCACGCCATTCGAATCCTTGATCGGTGCGGCGGAATCTTCGATCGAGAAACGCATGCCGTTCCTGGACACCAGCACCATGCCGTCATCGAATTGAATGGCCCGATCCTCGTGCAGGCATCGCGAGATGGGGTTCGCCGCTTGAATGCCCGTGCGTTCGTCGAAGACATGGAACACGTTCTCGATGCGCCGGCCGTTGGCCTGTTCCGACAGCCAGCCCGTCATGCGCTCCGCCATCGGATTGAGGTACTGGACACGTCCTGCCGTGTCGGTCGCAATGACCGCATCGCCGATCGAGTGCAATGTCACGCGAATCTGCTCGTGCTGTTGCGCCAACGTTTCCTGCATCCGCTTGCGTTGCGTCGTCTCGTGAACGAGTATCGCGCACTGGCGCGTACCAGGGCGGTAGCAGACCATGTCGAACCAGCGGTCTCCCGGCCCCCTCAGGTTGGTCATTTCCTTGCGCATGCCGGTCTCGGCGGTTTCGCGCAGGATCGCCTCGCAAATCGCGGGGTCATGCACCAGTCCGGAAAGCACGCCGCCCGCATCCGCATTGACAATCCGGGATTGCGGCAGGCCGCACAAAAGCGAGAATTCCGGATTGACCGCCAGAAAAATCAATGCCGGTGTTGCGCCGCTCGTTGCATCGAGTTCGAGCAATGCAAATCCGGCCTGGACATGTTGAAAGAGCGCCCTGTAACGTTGCTCGCTCTCCAGCAACGCGCGATCGAGCTTCTTCTTGTCGGTGATGTCCCGGATGACCGCAATGGACCGAAACGGATTCCCGGACGCATCCCGTGTCAGCTTTCCGGACAGGAGCACGTCGATGATCGTTCCGTCCTTGCGGATCATCTGATATTCGACGTCGTCGCATCGCCCCGTCCGGAAGAATTCCGGAAGAACGACTTCGCGGGCATAGTCTCTCGACGATGCCGTCAGGAAATCCGATGAAAGGCGGCCGATGACCTCGCCCCGCGTGAAACCCAGTGTGGCGAGCCACATATCGCTGACCTGGATCAGGCGGCCCCTGGAATCGATCGAGTGCATCATGGCCGGCACGCAGCCGTAAACCTCGTCGAGCGTCGCTGGCTCGACATGGGGCTGGGGCTCCACATTTCCGGACGAAGCATCGTCGGGCTTGGGTGTTGTCATGTGCGCATCTCGTCCGCAATCGTGCTTCTGCCGTTGGTGGCGTAACGACCGCGACGTCGGAAATGCGCGGCCCCATACGGTGGATTTCAGAATTTCAGGCGATCAGGCGGCGATACTCGGCGTGGCCTCCAGCGTGAATTGCGGTGATCCCGAGAAATAATTAAAGCCGCCGCCAATGGAAAATTCAAGGCTCGGAAATAGTATGCCCGGTGTGCCGAAATTTAAATATCTTTCATTTTTCTCGCATGCTTTCACTCGATTCGACCCTTAAAAATTGCAAATATTCAAGTATTTCACTGGCAAATCTCGCCTCCTTTCGTGAATCCCGTGTGCTTGTCGCTGGTCGCGATCGGTGAATGAAAACGTTAGCCGTTGCCGGTATGGGGTTGCCGTACGCAAAAGATCGCATGCAACGGCTCGTGGCGTTACCGAACGACCGTACCACCACAACGTGAAAACGTTACGTACGTTACGTTACGTGTGCCGTGGATCACCGAATGTTCTACGACACATTAATGCCTGTATTTTTCCGCCAATTTTCGAGAATGTGCGAACAGCACCGCCCGAGTTGATTTGGCAAAGATGTTCAGTCGGCCATTCACGAATGGCGCAAAACTTGCGTGTCGCTCCGTCCGTGGCGGGAAACCGGGGGCTGAAATGAATCGCATTTTCAGCATGACGACGATTGTCATCTGTTTGTCGTCGCCGATCATTTGTCTGACGAAATTAAAAAGAACGCGCAATGCCCCGACCGTTGGAGCGCTCCACGCCGGGGATTGATCAACGCGACACGGAGCCCCTCCCTCGACGCGCACCCGATCGACCGTGCCATCAAACGGACTGACAGACGGTACGCAACCACGACAAGAAACGCTCTTGCTGTCGTTCCAAGGAAGTTTGTGCATGACGTCGACAGTTGTTTCGGCGACGGTCAACGAATCCGGGAGATACGCCATGTTCACAAGAGTTGTGTCAGTCGTCGCAGTGAGCCTTCTCATACCGATCGCGATACTCGGCAAGGTATCCGTAGCAATGGCGCAGTCGGCGCGACAGCTTGTCACACAGGTTGTCGACGACAGAAAGACGGTGCCGTTGCCAGGCAACATTCGTCCGGAGGTGAACGCTGTCAATGACCGCGGCCCGGTCGACGACACGCGTGTGCTCTCCCATGTGCAGCTTCTTCTGAAGCGGCCGGCGGAAAGGGATGCGGATCTCGCCAGATTCATCACGCTTCTGCATGATCCGAAATCGGCAGAATTCCATCAATGGCTGACGGCCGCGCAGTTCCGCTCGAGGTTCGGTCCGGCGGACGCGGATGTCAACGCGGTCAGCGATTGGCTTTCCCGGCATGGGCTCACGGTGAACGGTGTCCAGTCCGGCGGAATGGTGATCGATTTCTCGGGAACGGCGGGCCAGATACGTGACGCGTTCCGCACTGAAATCCATCATATTTCGGCCAATGGCGTGACGCATATTGCAAACGCAAGCAATCCGCAGATCCCGGTTGCACTTGCGGACGTCGTACGCGGAATCGTCTCGCTAAGCGATTTCACGCCGCATACGGATTTCAGGCCACGCGCCGATTACACCTTCGCCGGCGGCAACGCAACGCTCCATGCGGTGGTACCCGCGGATCTCGCGACCATCTACAACGCGAATCCGCTGCTTCGCGCAGGCATCTCCGGCAAGGGGCAGACGATTGCCGTCATCGAGAACACAAACGTTTACAGCATGGCCGACTGGGCCACGTTCCGCTCGGCCTTCGGTTTATCCGGCTATCCGAGCGGCGCATTCACACAGGTTCATCCGGCACCCGCGAGCGGCCCCAACAATTGCTCCAATCCCGGTGTCGTCCCTGCCAGCGAAAGAGAAGCCGTGCTCGACGCAGAATGGGCGAGCGCGGCGGCGCCTGGCGCATCGATCATGCTGGCGTCCTGCGGCGATACCAGCACGACGTTTGGCGGTTTGATCGCACTGCAGAACATCGTGAACGGCAGCAACCCGCCGGCGATCATCAGCGTGAGCTACGGGGAGTGCGAGGCGAAGAACGGCGCCGCCGCCAATGCGGCGTATTCCGCCATCTATCAGCAGGCAGCCGCACTCGGCATCTCGGTGTTCGTCTCGGCGGGAGACCAGGGTGCGGCGAGCTGTGACGCGGGACAGTCGAATGCGACACATGGAATCGGTGTCAGCGGCCTTGCTTCGACACCCTACAACGTTGCGGTCGGCGGAACCGATTTCGGCGATGCATCCGCGGACGTGAGCGGTTCTTACTGGAATTCAGGCAATACGTCGACCTATGGTTCCGCGATCTCCTACATTCCCGAAATCCCGTGGAACAATTCGTGCGCCAGCGTGCTGATCGCCAAGGCCCTCGGCTATAGCGCGACTTATGGCGCAAACGGCTTTTGCAACAGTCCGACGGGCAAGTCCTCGTTCCTGACGATATCGGCTGGCAGCGGCGGGCCGAGCGGTTGCGCGACAGGAAGTCCATCGCTGGGCGGCGTGGTCAGCGGAACGTGTCAAGGGTACGCCAAGCCCGTCTGGCAGGCGCTGGTAGCGGGCAATCCGATCGACGGGGTGCGCGACCTTCCCGATGTTTCGCTGTTCGCGGCCAGCGGCGTCTGGGGCCATTACTACGTAGTCTGCGACTCCGATACGTCCAACGGCGGCGCCGCCTGTACGGGCGCACCGAGCGGATGGTCCGGCGGTGGCGGAACCTCGTTCGCCGCGCCGATCTGGGCCGGGTTTCAGGCGCTCGTGAACCAGTACACCGGCGGGGCCCGCCAAGGCAATCCAGGCCCCGTCTATTACGAGCTGGCCGCCGTTCAGAACGTCCTGCTGGGCAGCAGCGTCTGCAATTCGAGCATCGGCAATCGCGTCGCCAGCAACTGCGTGTTTTATAACGTCACGTCCGGCGACATGGACGTGAACTGCTCGGGTTCGACCAATTGCTTTCTCCCGAGCGGCACGTACGGCGTGCTTTCGACGGGCAATGCCAGCTATGCGAAAGCCTATGGCACCGGCACCGGCTGGAATTTCGCGACGGGTATCGGGACGGTCAACGTCACCAACCTGGCAGTCAATTGGCTCAATGTGAATTATCTCGTCAGCCAGGTACTTCATTTGACCCCTATCCCCTGACAACGGCCCGGCTCCGGTTCACCGGGTAGCCGGCGGTCCGGACGGCCAGCGCGTCACGCATCGAGCCATAACGATCGTGACGTTCGACCCGTCCGGGCCCCGCTGTCGCGCCCTGCGGCGTACATCAGACGAATGCCGGCAACCGCGCGCGCCGCCCATCGGCGCCACGGGCGCAGCGCCGGCTATCTGCACCGGCCGTCGCCCCCGCATCGATCCCCCGCCCGTCTTGACCAATCCCGAATTCACCCCCTAAATTGCGTGCATCCGGGCCCGCAACCTGCCTGCCGACATGACGCCCGCGTGACAAGAACCGATAGTTTGCTATCGAATTGTTTTGCCCCTATCATCTCGGCCATGACAAACCTGCACGACCTCCGCCTCGCCGTCAGCAGCCTGCTCGTGCTATCCGCCCGCAAGTGGCGGCGCACGAGTGACGCGGTGCTGACCGCATACGGCGTTTCGGAAGCCTGCGCGGCACCGCTGCTGATGGTCGGGCGCCTCGGCGAAAGCGTGCGGCAAGGCACGCTGGCCGACTACGTCGGCATCGAAGGGCCGTCGCTCGTGCGGCTGCTCGACCAGCTCTGCGCGGCGGACCTCGTGCGCCGCGACGAAGATCCGAGCGACCGCCGCGCGAAAACGATCTCGCTGACCGACGCAGGCCGATCGGTCACCGCGATGATGGAAGAGGACCTGCGGACGCTGCGCGCCCGCGTGCTGAAAAGCGTGACGCGCGCCGACCTCGAAGCCGCGCTGCGCGTGCTGAACGCGTTCAACGAGCCCGGCGCGGACGATGCCGCGCCGCGTCACACCGATCCGCACCATCGCCCGTCATGACCTTCCCGAGCCTTCGCGACTGGCTGTTCTCGGTCAAGACGTTCGCGGCGTCGCAACTGGCGCTGTATCTCGCGCTGTACTTCCAGCTGCCGCGCCCGTACTGGGCGATGGCAAGCGTCTACATCGTCTCCAACCCGTTTGTCGGCGCGACGCGCTCGAAGGCGCTGTACCGCGCGCTCGGCACCGCGCTCGGCGCCGCCGCAGCGGTCCTGTTCGTGCCGCCGTTCGTCGAGACGCCATTCCTGTTCAGCGCCATCGTCGCCGCGTGGTGCGGGACGCTGCTCTACCTCGCGATATCCGACCGCACAGCGCGCAGCTATGTGTTCATGCTCGCCGGCTACTCGATGCCGCTGATCGCGCTGCCGACCGTCACCGACCCGACCACGATATTCGACGTCGCGATCTCGCGTACCGAGGAGATCGTGCTCGGCATCGTCTGCGCGAGCGTGGTCGGCAGCACGATCTTCCCGAGCCGGCTCGCGCCGATGCTGGTCGAGCGCACGGACACGTGGTTCAAGGATGCCGCGTTCTACGGCCGCGAAACGCTGTCCGGGCACATCGCCGGCAAGGCGCTGTCCGCGTGCCGCCAGCGTCTCGCGTCGACGGTGACGGGCCTCGAGTTCCTCGTGAGCCAGCTCGGCTACGACCACGCGCATCCGCGGATCCTCGCGCGTGCACAGGCGCTGTGCGGCCGGATGCAGCTGTTCCTGCCGCTGATGTCGTCGCTCGCCGATCCGCTGCTTGCGCTGATGCGCGACCTGCACCTGCGTCCTGCCGGGCTCGACGAGCTGCTGGCCGACGCGGCGAAGTGGTTCGACGCGCCGCTGCCGACAGTGAAGGCCGCGAGCACCGGCGACGTCGCCCATGATCCGGTCGCGGACCGGCTGCGCGAGCGCATCGCCGCGCTGCAGCCGCCGGACACCGCGCTCGCGAGCTGGGACGGCGCACTGCTGTCGAACGCGCTGTGGCGGCTGCGCCAGGTGGTCGACATCTGGCAGGACTGCCGATCGTTGCGCGCGCTGATCGCGAACGAATCGGGCGTCTGGCAGCCGCGCTACCGGCACTGGCGGCTCGGCGGCACCGAGCGTTTCTTCGATCGCGGGATGATGCTGTTCTCGACGCTGTCGGTGGTCTGCGCGATCCTGGCCGGCTGCTGGCTGTGGGTGAGCTCCGGCTGGCACGACGGCGCGGGCGCGGTCACGCTCCTCGCCGTTGCGTGCAGCTTCTTCGCGGCACTCGACGAACCGGCGCCGATGGTGTTCCGGTTCTTCCTCGCGACCTGCGCGAGCGTGGTGTTCGCGGGCCTGTACCTGTTCGTCGTGCTGCCGCACGTCCACGATTTCGAAATGCTCGTGCTGATGTTCGCCGGCCCTTTCATCCTGGTCGGCACGCTGCTGCCGCGCCCGCAGTTCAATATGGTGACGATGCTCGTCGCGGTCAACACGGCCACGTTCATCAGCATCCAGAGCGCGTACGAAGCCGATTTCCTCGTGTTCCTGAACAGCAACCTCGCGGGCGTCGCCGGGCTGCTGTTCGCGTTCGTGTGGACCCGCGCAACCCGCCCGTTCGGCGCGGAGCTGGCCGCGCGGCGCCTGTTGCGCTCGAGCTGGGAAGACGTCGCGCGGTCCGCGTCGACGCAGCCGCTCGACAACCAGCGCAACCACGCGTCGCGGATGCTCGATCGCGTGAACCTGCTGCTGCCGCGCCTCGGCGCGTCCGACGATCACCGCCATCCGTCGATCGAGAGCTTCCGCGACCTGCGCATCGCGCTGAATGCGCTCGACCTGCGCCGCACGCGCCGCAAGCTCGCCGGTGACTTGGCCGACGCGATCGACCGCGTGCTGGCCGGCGTGACCGACCACTTCACGCGCTGCGCGGCGGCGAACGAGCGCCAGCCCGTGCCGCCCGAGCTGCGCGAGACGATCGACGACGCGCTGCGCCGGGTGGCCGGCCGTAACCTGCCGGCGCCCGCGCCGGCGGCCGACGCTGCGCCCGGCGCACCGCCTGCCGCACGCGCGATGCACCGCTGGCTGCACGAAACACAGCATGCGCTCGTCGGGCTGCGGCTGTCGCTGTATCCTGCCGCGGCGGGACAGCCGCCGCAGGCGCCGGGTGGAGCGCAGCCATGATCCGGCTTTCCTTTTCCACGCTTTTGCGACCGCGACCATGATCGGCGAAATCGACATCTTCGGCGTATTCGTGCCGGCCCCGCTCGTGCTGATGCTGATCGCCTACCTGATCAACGTCGTGATCCGCGCCGGTCTCACGCGCATCGGCTTCTATCGCCTCGTCTGGCACCGTTCGATCTTCGACCTCGGCATCTACGTGTTCGTGCTGGCCGCCGTCGTGATCGTCTCCCACCATCTCGTGGCTACCTAACGTGAAAAAATCCTGGCTCTCCGCAGGACAGATCCTGCTCACCCTGATCGTCGTCGTCGTGGCCGGCCTCGTGCTGTGGCGGATCATCAACTACTACATGTTCTCGCCGTGGACGCGCGACGGGCGCGTGAACGCCGACGTGATCCAGGTCGCGCCGGACGTGTCGGGCCTCATCACGTCGGTGGACGTCGTCGACAACCAGCCGGTCAAGCGCGGCCAGGTGCTGTTCGTGATCGACCAGGCCCGCTACACGCTCGCCGAGCGCCTCGCCGAAGCGACGCTCGACCAGCGCCGCGCGACGCTCGCGCAGGCGAAGCGCGAATACGCGCGCAACCTGCAGCTCGGCAACCTCGTCGCGAGCGAGCAGGTCGAGGAAAGCCGCACGCGCGTCGAACAGGGCGAGGCCGCGCTCGCGGATGCGCAGGTGTCGCTCGACACCGCGCGCCTGAACCTGCAGCGCACGACGATCGTAAGCCCCGTGGACGGCTACCTCAGCGATCGCGCGCCGCGCGTCGGCGAATACGTGCCGGCCGGGCGCGCGGTGCTGTCGGTGGTCGACCAGCATTCGTTCCGCGTCGACGGCTACTTCGAGGAAACCAAGCTGCGCGGGATCCATATCGGCCAGCCGGTCGACATCACGGTGATGGGCGAGCCGCATGTGCTGCGCGGCCACGTGCAGAGCATCGTCGCCGCGATCGAGGACCGCGACCGCACGCAGAGCGCGAACCTGCTGCCGAACGTGAACCCGGCGTTCAGCTGGGTGCGGCTCGCGCAGCGCGTGCCGGTGCGCGTCGCGCTCGACGAGGTGCCGGACGACTTCCGGATGATCGCGGGCCGCACCGCGACGGTTGCGATGCGCACGCCGGATGCGCGCCGCGACGACAAGACGAAATCGAACGGCGCAAGCGGTGCAGCCGCTGCGCAGCCCGCCTCGGGCGCATCAGCAACGGCAAGCGCAGCCACGAGCGTGGCGGGAGCGTCGCAATGACGCGGCACGGCATCCGGCTCGCGGCGGCGCTTGCGCCGCTCGCACTCGCACTCGCACTCGGCGCCTGCAAATCGGTCGGCCCCGACTACCACCTGCCGCAACAGGCGTACGTGAACGCGCCGCTCGCGAACGGTGCGCTCGACGGTGCCGGCGGCACGCTCGTGTCGTACGACGCGTTGCCCGGCAACTGGTGGCAGCTTTACGACGACCCGGTCCTCGACGATCTGGTCCGGGACGCGTTGAAATCGAACACCGACCTGCGCGTCGCGGCTGCGAACCTCGCGCGCTCGCGCGCAGCGATCGACGTCGCGAACGCGCAGGGCGGGTTTTCCGGCGGCGCGGAAGGCGCCGTGCAGCGCGCACAGGAGTCGGCCGAGCAGTATCTGCTGGAAAACAAGCTGCCGGTCGTGAACGAAGGCACGCTCGGCATCAGCGTGTCGTATGAGTTCGACCTGTTCGGCAAGCTGCGGCGCGGCATCGAAGCCGCGCGCGCCGACAGCGAGGCCGTCAAGGCCGCCGGCGATCTCGCGCGCATCACGGTCGTCGCGGACGTCGTGCGTGCGTATGTCGAAGCGTGCTCGGCCGGCGACGAGCTGGCGATCGCGAAGGAGTCGCTTGTGCTGCAGAAGCAGCGCGTCGGCATGTCCCAGCGGCTGCGCGACGCGGGACGCGGCAACCAGACCGACGTGACGCGCGGCGTGACGCAGGTGCGCACGCTCGCTGCCGACATCCCGCGCTTCGAAGGCCGCCGCAAGGTCGCGCAATACCAGCTCGCCGCGCTGCTCGCGCGTGCGCCCGCGGATCTGCCGAAAGCGGTCGCCACCTGCGAACGCCTGCCGACGCTGCGCCAGCCGATTCCGATCGGCGACGGTACCGCGCTGCTGCGCCGCCGCCCCGACGTGCGCGAAGCGGAGCGGCAGCTCGCCGCGGCGACCGCGCGGATCGGCGTCGCGACGGGCGCGCTGTACCCGTCGGTCAGCATCGGCGCATCGGCCGGTACGACCGGCGTTGCCGCCGACCTGTTCTCGCCGGCAACCAACCGCTGGTCGTTCGGACCCCTGATCAGCTGGACGTTTCCGATCAACGGCCAGCGTGCGCGCGTGCGCGAAGCCGAAGCCGCGACCGGCGGCGCGCTCGCGCATTTCGACGGCATCGTTCTGAATGCGCTGCGCGAAACGCAGACGGCCCTCGCGACTTATGCAGCCGACACGCAGCGCGCGGACGCGCTGCAGACCGCGCTCGAATCGGCGCAGCGTTCGGCCGACGAAACCCACCGGCTCTATCTGGCCGGCCGCGAATCGTTCATCTCGGATCTCGATGCGACCCGCACGCTGACGAGCGTGCATGCGCAAGTCGCGGCGGCCGAGGGGCAAGTCGCCGCCGATCAGGTGCGGCTGTTCCTGTCGCTCGGTGGCGGGTGGGAAACGGATGCGGCACCGGACGCACAACGCGCGCAGCCGCAAGCGGCGACGGCTGCGACGAATCCTACGGCTGCGCACGAATGACGATCGCGACGTAATGACGCAATAGCGCAGTAGCGATCGCTACATAGCGATCGCGTCGCATCTGCATGATTTCAAGGGGCTTTCCTGATTGGTGAAATAGCATCCGCGTGGTGCCGGCCGAGCGTAATGGCGGTAAACTGGCCGATGCTTTCCCTTCACTTTTCGCTGCCTCCGGGCAGCGACATCCCCAGCGGAGATTCATCATGCGAACCAGCGCCCGTAATCATTTCGTCGGTCAGGTCGCAGCCGTCAAGGCCGGCGCCGTCAACGACGAAGTCACGCTTCGCACGCAGGACGGCCTCGACATCGTCGCAGTCATCACGCACGGCAGCGCTGCATCGCTCGGTCTCGCGACCGGCTCCGCCGCGTTCGCGCTGGTCAAGGCGTCGTCGGTTCTCGTGATGGTGGACGTCGACAGCAGCAAGGTTTCGGCGCGCAACTGCATCGCGGGAACGGTTTCGTCGGTCACGAAGGGCGCGGTCAACTCGGAAGTTTCGATCACCGCGGCAGGCGGCGCGCAGCTCGTCGCAATCGTGACCAACGACAGCGCCGAGCGCCTCGGGCTCGCGAGCGGCAAGGCGGCAACGGCCATCTTCAAGGCGTCGAGCGTGATCGTCGGCGTCGAGTAACGCATCAAAAGGACGAATGGGCCGTGCATGATCCGGGATCGGCGCACGGTCGTCTTTGCAGCATCGAACGCGTTTGAATCGCTCGCGCGACGGCCGGTGATCGATGGCCTCGCGCGAGCGTGATCGTGATCGTGATCCTCTCGATCGCGATTTTCGCGCGTCGTGAACATCGCGGCGCAGCGGACCCATTCCCTGTCGTCTGATACGAATGGCGAACTGCTTGCGTGCAGCGATCCGCCACCACGCCACCGTCACCTTCCGAACCGGCGCGCCGGCCGGCAACCGCCCCAATTTTGATCGTGGATTTCGTCGCCTTCCCCGCGTAATATACGTCCCGCTATAACGCCTGATCAGCCGCTTGGGATTCGATCCGGAGGTGGAAGGATGAGCATTGCCGCAGTATCGACACTGCCCACTGAATACGCGAGCCGCGACGGCATCGTCTGCGTGACGGGCGACGTGCTCCAGCCGTTGTCGCTGTCCGTCGACACGCTCAGGCAATACGAGAGCGCGACTGCCGATCCGTTCGAGCTGCGCTGCTTCCGCACGCACCGCTTCATTCGGGCAGTCGAAGGCTACCGCGGCGTGCGGCTGACCGACCTCATTTCCCGCGCGCAGTTGCGCTGCGACGAACCCGGCGACTTCAAGCGAACCGTGTTCCTCGCCGTCGGGCAGGACGGCTATACCGTCACGTTCTCGTGGCACGAGCTGTTCAACACGCCTGTCGGCGACAAGGTGATCGTCGCGTACGAACGTGGCGGCCAGCCGCTCGAGTTGGCCGACGGCGCGCCGGTGTTGTTTTCGGGTGCCGACATCTTCGCCGCGCCACGCCACGTGAACCGGCTCGCGCGAATCATCGCGCGGGTGGTCGCGCCGTGACGTCCGCCGATCCATCCGTCGCCGTGCAGGCTTGCGAGCGGCAACGGAACGCGCTGCTGGCCGCTGCGGCCGATGCCGGTTCGCCCGACGCGATCCTGTTTGCCGCGCTGATCGCGGCGCGCGCCGGCCGCGGCGAACTGGCTTTGCTTGGACTGCCGCGTGCGCAGCTGGCCGCCCTGCTCGCCCGGCATTTTCCGCGATCGGCAGTCGCCGGCGTGGCCGCGTTGCCGATCGCGATTGCGAATCTCGCGCATGCGGACTTCGTCGCGACGCTGCACGCATTGCTGCTGCGCGACGTCAGCAGCACGGTCCGGGACGATGACGCCGATTGCGTTGCGTCGATCATCGCGCACGCGTGCCTGCGTCCCGATCATCTGTGGCGCGATCTCGGCCTCGACGGACGCGAAGCCGTCACCTGCATGCTGGAACGCTATTTCCCCACACTGGCCGCGCGTAACGTGGAAAACCTGCGCTGGAAGAAATTCCTCGCGCGGGAAGTCGCCCGATCCGTCGGCGTGGCGCCCGCGCCGGCGCCCGGATGCCCTGGCTGCGAAGACTACAAGGTGTGCTTTCCGCCGCTCCGCTAGCAGCTCGAACGATCGGCCCGTACGCAGTCGCGCCGCCCGCGCACGCATGGCACGTTCGTGTATTCTGTCGCGCATGACGAAACCCAAGACCGAGCCCACCACCGAGCTTACCCCGGCCGCGACGCGGCCCGAGATCGACGCACCGCAGGTCAGTTTCCGCATGCGCATCCGCAAGGGCGACACGGTTGCACTCGGGCCCGGCAAGGTGTCGCTGCTCGAAGCGGTGCGCGAGCACGGTTCGATCTCGGCTGCCGCGCGCAGCCTCGGCATGTCGTACCGCCGGGCCTGGCTGCTGATCGACGAACTGAACCGCTCGCTGACGTCGCCTGCCACCGTATCGGAGCAAGGCGGGCACAGCGGCGGCGGCTGCACGCTGACGCCGGTCGGCGAAGAAATCGTCCGCGTCTATCGCGAGATCGAGCGCCAGGCGCAGGAACATTGCGCGAAGCAGATCGCGGTGCTCACCGGACTCATGCAGCGCTGACGCAAGCGCGGCGCTATCCGTGCCGCAGGCAGAACGCCGACACGCGCGTGCAGCTCGACGGCGGCACCCCATCCTCCTGGCCGTCGCTCATCAGGTCGACGAAGCTGGCGACGCTCGCGGTCCTGAGCGGGCGATAGGCAATCCGATGCCGCTCGCACACGCGCTTCAGCGTATTCATCGAATCGTGGTCGATGCAGTCGACCGGGAACACGACCAGGTCTGCGCCGGGAATCAACGCCGCCAGCTTGCCTTTGCGGTCTTCGATGCCGCCGTCGTGAACGGTCAGCGTGCCGCCGGCGGATTCCACGAGCCGCCGGATCACCGCATTCGATCCGGGACGGCCGCCGACGTACACGATGCGCTTGCCCTGCGCGCGCTCGAGTGTCGCCGGCATACTCTCAGGTTCGGCGATTGTGCGCAGGACGGTTTGTTCCATCGCATGCGCTTCGCTCTTCATTGTCGCGATCGTGTCGCGACCCTCGTCGAGCTGCGCGCGTAAAGCCTGCACGCGCAGCTGTTCTTCCTTCAGCCGATCCTCGGCGGCCCGGCAACGGCTCGCGTGCAACGCGACGATCGCGTCACGTTCGCTCGCCGCATCGCGCAGCCGTGCAAGTTCCGCGTGCAGGTCGTCGTCCGCCGGCCGCGCGCGCCGGTTCGCCGCCGCAGTCAGCGCGTCGGTCGTCGCGCGCAGCGCACGCATGTCGGCATCGCGTTCGACGGCCAGCGTCTGCAGCCGGCTCTGCTGGCGCTCGATCTTGTTCCGGAGCCCCGCGTTCTCCTCTTCGAGTGCGACGAGGCGCCGGATGTCGGCGCGGTTGGCCGCGCCCACCAGATGCGACAGCATGTGGACATCGCCGAACGCGAGCTGCCGCACCACCAACGTGGCGGCCGGATGCGTGACGATGGCCCAGTACGCGGGCGGTATGTCGCCTGTCTTCAGCGCATCGGCCCACAACGCGCGCAGCGCGTCGGCGTCTTTCGCGAGACCGAAGCGCTTGATCGCGGTCGCGTAACGTTGATCGAGCGCCTTGTGCAGCGCTTTCGCGCCGTCACCGCCCTGCGCCGCCAGTTCGACCGCCGCATGATGGATCTGCAGGTCGGACGCGTGTTCGCGGTCCACGTCGGCGTAGCGCGGCACGAGCTTGCGCAGTTCCGCGGTCGTCAGGCACGTGCCGATCACCGAGCAGTGAACATGCGTATCGAGCTCGGCAAGACGCGTCCTGCGAAGCGCCGCGGACCGCTCGACCGGCGCGGGCGCGGATGGCGGCTCGCAGCAACGATCCTGCAGCGGACGGAACAGCTTCGAATCGGACGAGCCGGATGCCAGCCGGGACAGTCGAAACGGGGGCGTCTGCATCGCAAGCCTCTTTCAGTGAGCGACTCAGGCGAACGCGTCGATGCCGCGAGGCGGGATCGCGGCCGCTGTCGCACGTGTCGGCAGCGCGGATTGCGAATGGCATTCCAGCACGTGCGCGACGCACAGCGCGACCAGTTCCGCATCGAGCCGTTCCAGCGCCGTCGCTGCATCGCGCAGCTCGGTGTCGCCGGCAGGCGGCGACTGCGCGAAGATCACGTCACGGTGCCGTTCCGCGAGCGCGGCGCGCTCGAGATACCGGTTCAGCTCGGACACGCGGCGAAACCCGGCCTTCCCGGCCTGTCGCGACAGCAACGCGAGCAGGCTGTCGAAGCGCAGCGCATCCGTATCGTCGGGCGGCGGGACGGCCGCGCCGTGTGGCGCGAGCATCGCGATAAAACGCAGCACGCTGCCGCGCAGACGCCCGAACGCATCGACCACGTTCGCGATCCGCTCCGCGCGTGGCCCGTCCTCGCGCCGCCTCAGCGGCACGATCGTTGCGGACAGCACGCCGCACCTGTCGGCGGCGTCCCGCATCTGCTTCGCTCGTTCACCCATACCACCCTCGCTGCGATCGAGCCTGCGCACGCCTTCGATGGCGTACGACGCGCGATCGCCTGTCGCATTTCCATGGGTTCGTAATATACAGCAGAATATAGCGGCGGTTGAAATTCTTCGTTTTCAATTGGGGGGAAGCGGATGGTTCGAGCGTTGGGGCAGCGTGGCGGGCCGGCGTATCCGTTGCTCAGGAAACCTGCTGCGCCGAGCGTCACTCGTCACGCGTCGTCCGCGCTAGGCCGCCGCTGCAACGCTGGCCGATGCGTGACGCGCCTCGCTCGGCGTAAACGCGAAGCGTTGCCTGAACTGCTTGCCGAATGCCGACTGGTCGGAGAAGCCGCACATGTCGGCGATCTCTCCGATGCTGAGTTGCGGACTGCCTGCTTGCAGATAACGCAGGCTTCGCGCCAGCCGCGCTTCCTTGATGGTTTCCCCGACACTCATCGATTGCTCGCCGAACACACGGTAGAGCTGCGCGCGCGAGCAGTTGAGCGCACGGGCGATCTCCGCGGGCGTCAGGTCATGCCGGTGCAGGTTGTTCTCGATATAGCGCCGCGCGACGGCGAGCCGCGCTTCGGTTGGCGGACCCGCATCGCACGTGCCCGAGCCGAACTCGGCGCGGATCAGATCGACCGCCAGATCGACAGTCGCATCGAGGATGGTCGCGAGCGCGTCCGGCGTCAACGCGCTGCCCCGCATATCGAGCTGCGCCATTTGCGCCTGCAGGAACGGAGCCAGTTGCGCGTGATCGAGCAGGAACGCGATTCGCCCGAGTACGCCGGGGTCTCGTCCCATGGCCTCGTGAATGAGACTGCGCGGCAGGCGGAGATAGCTCGCACGCCCGTCGCTGCGCTGCGACCGCATCATCCGCCCGCAATCGAGCATGAAGAGCTGGCCCGCGTGAAACCGGTACTGCCGGCCATCCGATTGCTCGACCGCATACGTGCCGGCATGGATCTGGCAAAGCGCGATGTGCCCGTCCGACGGCCCCATGCGCAAACGGCTCCGCGTGGTCGCCGCCTCGACAGCAGCGTGCTGGCTGCACACGAACTGGGCGCGCGGACAGGAAAAGACCGCGCGGCGCCAGTAGAGATCGTCCGACGGGACACGCGCATCGACCGCCTTGAATGCATGGGCAATCGAACGATCCTTGCGCGAAGATGCAGGCAGACCGCCCATCGAAAGTCGCGCGAAAGCGGATTGCATTTCGACTGCAGGCTTGTTCTTTTTCGATTCCGAAGCCATCGAACTACCCCGTAAGCTGCGGCCGCGTCGAGCGCAATCTGCACGGCCATCCCTGACTTCGTCATCGGCAGGGATATCGGCATCTGGCGAGTTGCCGAACTCCCTGCTCCCCCGGAACGATGTCGGATACCTTTCCCTGACCGAACGCATCGTTGACGAACCGGCCAGCAAACCGGCACGCTTCGTCTTATCTTAACTGCCGGGTTAGCGGGCGGAAATACCGCGAATGCGGTAGTTCAGGGTCGGGGATCCCTGTGGCGACGGTACGCCGGGGACGCGCCCGGGTTCATCGAACATTTCACGTCGACGCCGGCGCTGTTCGCCGATCACGCGTTGTCGTTCGGGGCGATCAACTTGCCGGCGTGTAGGTCACGCCGCCGATCGTCATCGTGGGCGTATTGTTCACCGTCGTAAAGATGGCCTCCCACAGATCGCGACCATTCAGGCCCGGAATCTTGATGGCCATCCCGGCCCGGTCGTCGGCCAGCGGCAGCAGCATCTGCCAGGTGGGATTGCCACTATCGTCGCAGTTGCGCATCAGGATGTAGCCCGGCGCAGTCGTCAACTCACCGAGCCTGGCCTGCAGCACACCCGCGTGCGTCGTATAGCGGATCGTCGCGGGCGACTCGTTGCCCACCTGCCATGGCTTGCTCATGCGAGCCTTCCAGGTGTCGTCGAGCGCAGGCAGGTTGGTGGCGAGTTGTTGAAAGACGGGAGCCGTCAGATAGTCATAGCCGGCATTTTCGGTCGTGCGCGCCATCAGGTAGCGGTAGCTGTTGCCCGCGTCGTCCGGGTCGGGCACGACGGCGAAACCGAAGTTGGGCCCGCTGCCGCTCGCGCTCCACCACCAGCCGTCGCTGCCGTACCGGAACGGGCTTAGCGCATGCGCCACCCAGCCGGTGTCCGTCCAGACGTCCAGCGTCAGCGTATTCGCGTCGAGGCTCACCTGCACGACCGTATCGAAACTGGCGTAGATGCCGTCCGCCCCGCTCATTGCAGGCGCCGCGGCCGGTGCGGCTTGCGTGTTGCGGACCTGTGCGGGCAGCGCGGCAATCGTGCCGTCTTCCACCAGCGCGCGCAGCAGGATGTTTTCGGCGAGCGCCGCCGGCGTGAATCCCGCGTAGCCCGAGATCATCAGCGCCATCCGTGCGTCGGGCAACACGAAGAGCGTACTCGAGAAAGAGGTGTCGCCGTTCTTCTGCCATGCGGTGACGCCCACGCCATGAAGGGCCCTTTCCGCGCCGGTGTCCCACCCGAGCCCCCACGCATAGTCGGACGGCGGGTCGAGCTTCACGCCGACGATCCGCGTCTGGTCGAGCGCCATGCCGGCAATGCCGGCCGCCGACGCAATCCGCTGCCCCTGGTACACGCCCCGCGCGAGCAGCATCTGCGAGAACTTCATCATGTCGCCCGGCGTCGAGCTGATGCCGCCTGCGGCATACGCATTGACATACTCGGACGACGCATACCACGTGCCGCCCAGCCGCGCGTTCGGTGCGAGTCCGGGAGACGGCGCGGCGCCGGGGAATCCGGAACGCGTCATGCCGAGCGGGTCGAAGATGTTTTGCTGTACGAATGCGGGAAAGCTTTGCCGGGTGACGGCGAGAACCACCTGCTCGAACAGCGTGAAGCCATCGTTGCAGTACACGGCCAGTTCGCCGGGCGAGTGCTTCAGGTGGACATTCCTGAGTTCTGCATAGGTGTCGTCCGCGTAACCGGGCAGTCGCGCGAGCGACAAGAAATTATGGGAATTGTTGCCGGGCAGTCCGGATGAATGCGACAGCAGGTGACGCGTCGTGATGTTCACGTATTGCGGCGAGCGCATCGAAAACCCCGGCACGTATTCGACGATGGGTGTATCGAGCGCGATCAGATTCCGGTCCTGCAGGATCACGGCCGCGAGCGCGGCGAATACCTTGCTGACCGACGCGATATTGAACGGGGTCTCGACAGTGGCAGGCGTACCGGCTGCCGAGATCGCGCCGAACGCCTGTTGCCAGACGACGGCGTCGTTCTTGAGCAGCGCAATCGAGATCGCGGGTACGCCTCGCGCGAGGGCCGCCGCAATCTCCTGCTGGCCCCATGCGACGGTCTGGCCGTACGAGCTAATGGTATTGCCCCCGCAGCCTGGCAGCAGCGTCGCGAGCATCCCTGCCCCCGCATAGCCGAGGAATTGCCGGCGGCTCGTGCCGTCCGGATGCCCGGAATGATGGTGAGGTTCTGCAAGAGTAGGCTTCGGCACGCTGGTCACTTCCTGTTCTTATGGCCGGCACACCGGTATCGAAGCACCGGACGGCACGGCGGGCAATACGGCCCGAACGGCGCGACGCCACACAGCGATACGTGGCGTCGCGCCGTTTCCTGCCGTTTCGACGACAGGTCCCCTGGCCGGCTCGTTCCGTTCCCCATGTCCGGCAACCGAAGCGCTCCACGCTTCTCACGGACACCGGGCATCGTGGCACGAATGGGGCGGGAATCGTTAGTCGATCGGTCTCAATCGATTGGTCGGCGCGTTCCGTGCTGCGTTGCGGGGGACGCGACGACCATCTGCGCACCGAAAGATGAAACGCACCGACCAATCGATCGAGACGCATCAACTAACGCGTTCCGCCACGTGCGTGCCAGCATGGGGCACGCAGGGCGCCACGTCGTGACGGCCAGGTAACGGGGACCGGGGATCGGGTGGCCAGCGGTTGCGCGGCTGCAGGCGTACGCATGGGCGTCATGCCGTCAAAACACCAATCGGGAAAAAGACCATGAAGCATCCTGAACGTGCAGCCCTATCCGCCCACACCGCTGCAGCAACGTCGGCCGGTGTCAACCGCCGGCAATTCCTCGGCTATGCGGGAGCGGGCCTGCTGGCCGCCGCGTTGCCGGGCTGCGGCGACGCGATGAGCGCCACGCCCTATCGCAACACCATCGCGGCGGCCAGGCAATCCATCCAGGCCGCGCTGGG
>NZ_JBSAXD010000027.1:0-120102 GCF_053427715.1 Burkholderia sp. MR1-5-21 | reverse complement strand
AGCCGGTTCGCGGTGCTGTCGCGCTTCCTGCCGTCCGGGCGCAGCGTCGCGATCGGCGTGCCGTTCCTGTGGCTGACGATCTTCTTCGCGGTGCCGTTCGTGCTGGTGCTGAAGATCAGCTTCGCGGACCTGATGCTTGGCATTCCTCCCTATACGCCTCTGGCGCGTATGGAAGCGGGAATGGTGCACGTCGTGCTGTCGCTGAAGCACTACGCGCTGTTGCTGCACGACGACCTCTACCTGAACACGTACGTCAGCTCGCTGAAGATGGCCGCGCGCTCGACGCTGATGTGCTTGCTGTCCGGCTATCCGATCGCGTACTTCATCGCCCGCTCGGCGCCGGCACGCCGCAACCTGCTGATGATGGGCGTGATGCTGCCGTTCTGGACGTCGTTCCTGATCCGCGTGTACGCGTGGGTCGGGATCATGAAGGACGACGGCCTGCTGAACCACGCGCTGTCGGCGCTCGGCCTGATCGCGGCGCCGCTGCGCCTGTACCACACCGATACCGGCGTCTACATCGGGATGGTCTATTCGTACCTGCCGTTCATGGTGATGCCGCTGTACGCGCATCTCGTGAAGATGGACCTCACGTTGCTCGAAGCCGCCTGCGACCTGGGCGCCACGCCGTGGTCCGCGTTCTGGCGCATCACGCTGCCGCTGTCGAAGAACGGGATCATCGCGGGCAGCCTGCTGGTGTTCATTCCGGCGGTCGGCGAATACGTGATTCCGGAACTGCTCGGCGGCGCGAACACGCTGATGCTCGGCCGCGTGATGTGGGACGAGTTCTTCAACAACATGGACTGGCCGATGGCCTCCGCGGTGACGGTGTCGATGGTGCTGCTGCTGCTCGTGCCGATGGCGGTCCTCCATCGCTACCAGGCCGACGGGGAGGGCCGCAAATGATCAAGGCGAATCGCATCCTGTCGGCCGGCGTGCTGACCGCGGGCTTCCTGTTCCTGTATGTCCCGATCGTCAGCCTCGTCGTGTATTCGTTCAACGCGTCGAAGCTCGTGACAGTTTGGTCCGGCTTCTCGCTGCGCTGGTACGGCGCGCTGCTGCACGACGACGAGCTGCTGACGGCCGCATGGCTGTCGCTGAAGATCGCGCTGCTGACCGCCACCGCGTCGGTCGCGATCGGCACCTGGGCCGGCTTCGTGCTGGCCCGCATGGGGCGCTTTCGCGGCTTCACGTTCTATGCGGCGATGATCAACGCGCCGCTCGTGATTCCGGAAGTGATCCAGGGGATCTCGCTGCTGCTGCTGTTCGTCGCGATGCAGCAGCTGTTCGGCTGGCCGGCCGGGCGCGGCTTGCTGACGATCTGGATCGGCCACGTGATGCTGTGCCTGTCGTTCGTCGCGATCATCGTGCAGTCGCGCGTGAAGGAGCTCGACCGCTCGATCGAGGAAGCGGCGCTCGACCTCGGCGCGAAGCCGCTGAAGGTGTTCTTCGTGATCACGCTGCCGCTGATCGCGCAGGCGCTGGTGTCCGGCTGGCTGCTCGCATTCACGGTGTCGATCGACGACGTGATCCTGTCCGCGTTCCTGTCCGGCCCGGGCTCGACGACGCTGCCGCTCGTCGTGTTCTCGCGCGTGCGGCTCGGACTCAATCCCGAAATGAATGCGCTCGCGACGATGTTCATCACGGTCGTGACGATCGGCGTCGTCGTCGTGAACCGCGCGATGCTGGCCCGCGAGCGCAGGCAGGCGCGCGACGCGCGCGCGTGGCTCGCGGCGTCCGAGCCGGCCGGCGAGCCGATCGCCGCCGCTGCTCCCCAGTACGCACACCGGGCGAGCCCGGCTCTTCGGGCCGACCCCGCACCGCATCCATCGAAGTGACCAACGACAAGACGAGACGCATCACAAGGAGACTTTCCATGAAGAAGAGGTTGCTCTGCGCGCTGGTGGCAGGAGCGCTCCCGGCGCTGGCCGCAGCGAGTCCGACCGGCGAGCAGATCAAGGCGCTGCAGGCGCAGATCGTCGCACTGCAGCAGCAGATGAAGGCGATGCAGGCGCAACTCGGCGCGAAGTCTGCCGCCGCAGCGGCCGCACCGGCGCCGGCGAGCGCGACCGCTGGCGATCCGTCGTCGCCGGGCTACGGCCAGGCGCAGGCGGTGCTCACCAACGACGACCTCACCGAGATGAAGCAGCAGGTCGCGAACCAGCAGCTGAAGGTCGATGCGCTGACCGACGCGGCCCGCACCGGCCCGATCGCGGGGCTGTCGGTCACGGGTTATCTCGATCCGACCTACCTGTATAACCGCGGCGCCGGCACGTCGTCGTTCCAGTTCGCGAACCACGAGAACGCATACACGTACTACAACAGCACGTTCGGCGACGTGTTCCTCGACATCAAGAAGACGTTCGGCGTCGGCCCGACCGCGCCGTCTGCGGAAATCACGCTGATGCCGAATCGCGGCGCGGGCCTGTCGATGATGACGGGGAGCGGCGCGAGCGGCCTCGATATCGTGAACACCGCGGTCGTCACGGTGCCGCTGTCGGGCACGACCGCGTTCGTCGGCGGGCTCGTGCTCGGCTTCGGCGGCTACGAGTACCAGCAGTCGAACCAGATGCTGACGTTGACGCACAACCTGCTGTACGACTTTTCCGATCCGGGCTCGTCGATCGGCGCGGGCGTCAACTATCAGAGCGCGGACGGCCACTGGGCGTGGAAGTTCTTCGTCGGCAACGAGCAGTTCCGCAGCGCGGGCGCGGTCACGCAGATTGGCGTCAACGCGTTCGGCGACCCGATCTCGACGAGCAACAAGGTGCCGACCTTCACCGCGCGCGTCGACTACATGCACGGCAGCGCGCTCGACGTCGGCGGCTCGATCAACATCGGCCGCCAGACGCTGCCGAGCGCGTTCGATCCGGCGACCGGCAGCGTACGGTACGGTGTCGGCGGCAATGCGCCGAGTGCCTACGGCGCGTTCTTCTTCGGCGAAGCGGACGCGACCTATACGCTGGCCGACGCGCAGTACAACGCGGAGGTCGACTACGGCCAGCAGCAGCACGGCGCGTTCAACGGCGGGCTCGCGCAATGGTTCGGGCTGTCGCTGCTCGCGCATCGCAAGTTCAACGCGCCGGTGGTCGGGCGCATGGGCGCGACGCTGCGCTACGACCTGCTCGTCAACCGCAAGAACGGCGGCGGCGGGTCGTCGATCGGCCTGAACGGCAACGGGATGGATCCGTCCAACGGTTTCGGCATCGACGCCGATTGCCTCGCGATGTCGAAGGCGAACGGCGGTGTCGGCTTCGAATGCAAGGGGGCGACCAGGCAGGCTGCTGCGTTCGACCTGCTGTTCTATCCGACGCAGCAAGTGACGGTGAAGGTCGAGTATCGCCACGACTGGGCGAGCAACAAGGTCTTCCTGCGTCACGACGGGTCGTACGGGAAGTCGAACGACCTGCTGGCGACGCAACTCATCTACTCGTTCTGATGCGACGCAGGCGTCGGGCCGCGAAGGCCGGGCCGGCGCCGCTCGCGAATCCTATCCATGCTCAAGTTCGAAAACCAGGCACACGCTCCGTCGTACTACGCGGCCACCGCGAACGACCGCACCCGTCACCCGCCGCTCGATGCGACGGTTTCCGCCGACGTCTGCGTGATCGGCGGGGGGCTCACGGGCCTGTCCGCCGCGCTCGAGCTCGCGGAGCGCGGCCATTCGGTCGTGCTCGTCGAGGCGTCGAAGATCGGCTGGGGCGCAAGCGGACGGAATGGCGGCCAGCTGATCGCCGGCTATGCATGCGACATCGATACGTTCTCGCCATACATGCCGGAAGAGGACGTGCGGCGCGTATGGGCGATGGGGCTGGAATCGGTCGACATCGTCCGGGAGCGGGTGGCCAAGCACCGGATCGATTGCGACCTGACGTTCGGCTACCTGACCGCCGCGAACAAGCCGCGCCATGTCGACGCGCTGCGCGCATGGCGCGATACGGCCGCGTCGCGCTTCGGCTATCGCGCGTACGACTTTGTCGAGCGCGGTGACATGCATCGCTTCGTCGCGTCGGACCGCTACCTCGGCGGGCTCTACCACGCGGGCAGCGGCCATCTGCATCCGCTCAACTACACGCTCGGCCTTGCGCGCGTGGCGCGCGAAGCGGGCGTGACGATCCACGAAGACACGCGTGCGCAAGCGATCCGCAAGACCGCGAGCGGCCATCAGGTGGCGTGTGCGCGCGGACAGGTGGATGCGCGCTACGTCGTGCTCGCCGGCAACGCGTATCTCGGCCGGCTCGCACCGGCGCTCGCACGCAAGATCATGCCGGTGGCGACGTACCTGATCGCGACCGAGCCGCTCGGCGATGCGCGGGCGGATGACGCGATGCCGGCCGGCGCGGCGATCTGCGACTGCAATGCAGCGCTCGACTATTTCCGGCTGTCGAAGGACCGCCGGCTGCTTTGGGGCGGCAAGGCGAGCAGCTCGATGAGCACGCCGCGCGATCTCGCCGCCGCGATGCGGTGCGACATGCTGAAGACGTTTCCGCAACTGGCCGACGCGCGGATCGACTATGCCTGGGGCGGCGTCATCGACGCGACGATGAACCGCGCGCCGCATTTCGGCCGGCTCGAACCGACCGTGTACTTCGCGCAGGGATTCTCCGGACACGGCGTCAACGTCACGGGGCTCGCGGGCCGTCTGATCGCGGAAGCGATCGATGCGCAGGCCGGCCGCTTCGACCTGTTCGGCCGGATCCGCCACCGCGATTTCCCGGGCGGGCCGCTGCTGCGCACGCCGATGCTGATGCTCGCGATGGCGTGGCACCGGATGATGGATGTGCTTTGAACCCGCGTGAACAGGCGCTGGCCGGCCACGCGATACCCGAACTTCATCGAACTTTGCATACGCTGGAGGCGTACATGACGGACATCACGAATCTCGTCGACCTGATACAGGACCCGGCCGAGCTGATCCAGAGCCGCGTGCCGCGCGGACTGCTGCTGGCCGGCAATCCGATGCAGACGCTCACGCGTCACTACATCAGCCCGTGCGGGCAGTTCAGTTGCGGCATCTGGGAGTGCACGCCCGGCCGCTGGACCATCGAGTACGACGAATCCGAATACTGTGAAATGCTGAGCGGCGTCGCGATCGTGCGCGACAGCAACGGCAACGAGCGTGTGCTGCGCGCCGGCGATCGCTTCGTGATTCCGCCGGGCTTTCGCGGCACCTGGGAAGTCGTCGAGGCGTGCCGCAAGATCTACGCGTCGCACGCACCGCAGGCCGGGACGTCGCTCGCGTAGCGCGGGTCCGGCAGGTTACGTCAATCATCGAGATCAACGAGGAGCATCAGATGACTCAACAGTTGTGGCGCCTGAGCGCGGTTGAAATGGTCGAGCGCGTCGCGCGGCGCGACGTGTCGTCGACGGAACTCACGCGGAGCTGCCTGCAGCGGCTCGAGCAGGTGAATCCCGCCATCAACGCGATCGTCGACGTGCTCGCCGACAGCGCGTTGCATGCGGCAGCGCAAGCCGATGCGGCGATCGCGCGGGGCGAGCCTGTCGGCCCGCTGCACGGGGTACCGGTGACGGTGAAGATCAACGTCGACACGGTCGGGTGCGCGACCACGAACGGCGTGACCGCGTTCAAGGACCTGCTCGCGCACGACGACAGCCCGGTCGTCGCGAACCTGCGCAAGGCTGGCGCGATCGTGATCGGGCGCAGCAACGCGCCGGCGTTTTCGTATCGCTGGTTCACCGACAACGACCTGCACGGCCGCACCGCGAATCCGTGGAATCCGCAGCTGACGCCCGGCGGTTCCAGCGGCGGCGCCGCGGCGGCGGTCGCCGCCGGGATCGGCGCGATCGCGCACGGCAACGATCTGGGCGGCTCGATCCGCTATCCGGCGTACGCGTGCGGCGTCGCGGGGCTGCGGCCGAGCGGCGGGCGCGTGCCTGCGTACAACCCGACGCAGTCGAAGGACCGGACGCTCGCGGTGCAGCTCGCATCCGTGCAGGGGCCGCTCGCGAGAACGGTCGGCGACCTGCGGATCGCGCTCGATGCGATGGCGGGCGGCGACGCGCGCGATGCGTGGTGGATGCCGGTCGCGCCGGCCGGCCGCGCGCCTGCGCCGACCTTTCCCGCGCGCGTCGCGGTGTGTACGGAGCTGCCGGGCGTCCGCTCCGACGGGGTGGTCGTCGACGCGACCCGGCAGGCCGCGCGCTGGCTCGAAGACGCGGGCTGCATCGTCGAGGAAGCGGTGCCGCCGCGGATCGACGAAGCCTGCGCACTGTGGCTGGATCTCGTGACCAACGAAGCGGGCGCCGGGCTCGGCGACGTGATCATGCAGCACGGCGACGCCACGATCCGGACCGCGTTCGCGAGCCAGCGCCGCCTGGCCGCGCCGCTCGACCTGGCCGGCTACATGAACGGTCTCGCGCGGCGGACCGGCTTGCTGCGGGACTGGCAGCAGTTCTTTGAACGCTATCCGCTGCTGTTGATGCCCGTGTCGTGTGCGCGGCCTTTCTCGATCGACGCGGACCAGCACGGCGACGCCGCCGTGCGTCACATTCTCGACATGCAGGGGCCGCTGCTCGCGACCGCGCTGCTCGGGCTGCCGGGGCTGTCGGTGCCGACCGGCGTGCGCGATGGCGTACCGACGGGCGTGCAGCTCGTCGCCGGACGCTTCCAGGAGGCGCTGTGCCTTGCCGCCGGCGAGGCGATCGAGGCGCGCGCGGGCGTCTTTACGCCGATCGATCCGGTTGCCGCGGCGTGATGCGTCACTTCCAATGGAAATCCAGATGAACGATAAAACGTTTGAAGATTGGCAGGCCGGGGCCGCGTCGCTCGAAATCGACGGACGCGCATTCATCGACGGCAAGCTGCATGGCGCGCGAAACGACAGGACCTTTGCCTGCGTCAGCCCGATCGACGGCCGTGTGCTCGCACAGGTTGCCGACTGTGGCGAGGCCGACGTCGACGCGGCCGTGGCGGCGGCCCGCCGCGCATTCGACGCAGGCGTCTGGGCCGGCATGAATCCGCGCGACCGCAAGGCCGTGCTGCTGCGCTGGGCCGGGCTGATGCGCGAGCATCTCGACGAGCTGGCGCTGCTCGAGACGCTCGACGCGGGCAAGCCGATCGGCGACACGACGGCGATCGACGTGCCGGCCGCCGCGCATTGCGTCGAATGGTATGCGGAGGCGATCGACAAGGTCGGCGGCGAGGTCGCGCCGGCCGATCGTCATCTCGTCGGGCTCGTCACGCGCGAGCCGGTCGGCGTCGTCGCCGCGGTGGTGCCGTGGAATTTTCCGCTGCTGATGGCCGCGTGGAAGTTCGCGCCGGCGCTGGCCGCCGGCAACAGCGTGGTGCTCAAGCCGTCGGAGAAATCGCCGCTGACCGCGCTTCGTGTCGCGCAGCTCGCGCACGACGCAGGCGTGCCGCCCGGCGTATTCAACGTCGTGCCGGGCGGCGCCGAGCCGGGCAGGCTGCTCGCGCTGCATCGCGACGTCGACTGCATCGCGTTCACCGGGTCGACGCGCACCGGGCAGCAGATCCTGGCCTGCGCCGCGCAATCGAACCTGAAGCGCGTGTGGCTCGAGCTCGGCGGCAAGTCGCCGAACATCGTGCTGCCCGATTGTCCCGATCTCGATCGCGCGGCGAAGGCGGCGGCAGACGCGATCTTCTTCAACATGGGCGAGGTGTGTACCGCGGGTTCGCGTCTGCTCGTGCATCGCGACATCAAGGACGCGTTCGTCGCGCGGGTTGCCGATGCCGCGCGAAGCTATGCGCCCGGGCATCCGCTCGATCCGTCGGTGACGATGGGGGCGATCGTCGACCACGTCCAGCTCGATCGCGTGATGGGGTACATCGCTGCGGGGCGCAACGAAGGGCGGCTCGTGACGGGCGGCTCGCGGGTTCGGGAGGAAACCGGCGGCTTCTACGTGGAGCCGACCGTGTTCGAGGTCAGGCCGGATGCGAAGGTGGCCCGCGAGGAAATCTTCGGGCCGGTGCTGTCGGTGATCGAATTCGATGATGTCGACGATGCGGTGCGGATCGCGAACGACACCGAATACGGGCTCGCGGCGGCCGTCTGGTCCGGCAGCCTGACGACGGCGCACGAGGTGGCGAGGCGCCTGCGGGCGGGAACCGTCTGGGTCAATTGCTACGGCGAAGGCGGCGGCGACATGAGCTTCCCGTTCGGCGGCTACAAGCAGTCGGGCAACGGCCGCGACAAGTCGTTGCACGCGATCGACAAGTACACGGAGCTGAAGTCGACGATCGTACGGCTGGGGTAGGGGCGTTGCCGTTGGAACGCGGCCGTTCGATCGTTGAGAAAGGATCGAACGGCCCAGTACAGGCGACGATGCAGAAAAGTCCGTCGGTGCATTCGAGCGCGAAGGTGTCGCCGCGGGATCAGGCGTGTGCCAGGGTCGCGCCGAGACGATTGATGTAGCCCGTGAGCTTCGGCAAATCGTTACAGATTGTCTCAAACACTGTGCGGTAATTGGTATCCCAGAAGCGGTGGATCATCCGGTCGCGCATCCTCGCAGCCTCCGTCAGGTTGGCGAGCAGGTCGTATTCGTTCGTCGAGACCTGCTCGATGCCGTCCGGGTGGCGCGCAATCAGGCGCTTGGCCGCTTCGCCGATGATCAGCAGACGGTAACACGCTGCGTCCTGCTCTTTCCGCACGAAACCAGCGAACCCGCGAACCAGCTGTGTTCCAAGGTACTGCGCGATGCATTCGATCGAGAACCGGATGTCGCCGCAAAACTCGATGCCCGTCCTCATTCGTTTTCCGGTAGCGGGCTGATCGGCGGACGAAAGCCGCGACGCTTCACCGTGATGTCGTAATCGTCGTCCGTCACGACGAACGCTTTCAGTCCGAGCTTCTCCTCGATGTTGATCATCACCCTGCTGATATCGAAGAGCGTCGCGCCTCCGACCGGCTCGAGCAGGAGCGTCACATCGTAGTCGGGGTCGTCGTAATCCACGACGCGCGGGTTTGTGAAACGGCGTGCCGACACGATCTCGCGGATAGCGGACGCATGTTGGCGCAACAACGCAATTGGAATGGGCATCTTCGCTCCTTTCAGGGTTTCTCGATCGAACTTGATGTGAAGTGTCAGAGTTGTGCTGACGGTTCGATTATGAGCAGCCCTGACAGAATCGACCAGTCCGCCGAATGGCCAGATCCGGTCGCTGCGGTTATCGGCCAGCACCGCTTCTTCCTGCGTCGCACCACGCGTTACAGGTTTTCCTTGGAAAACGGCGCGAGCGTCGCCGCCGCTTCATCCACATACTGCGGCACGTCGCACAGCGACATGTAGTTCGCGCCTTCGACTATATGGACGTGCTTGTTCTTGCTCGCGACTCGCGCGTAGACGTCATCGCTCATCCACTTGCCGCCCGCCGTGCTGCGCTGCGGTACGCCATCCAGGTTCCGTAGCCGCTGCGGCATGGGCCGGATTTCGCTCCGGATTGCCAAACCTCGGGCCGTCCCCGCGACGCGCGGCCAGCCCGTTTTTTCGCGTCCGCCGGTTGTTCTGTCCCCCAACTTCCGCACCATTCGCCCGCCACAGGGCAAAATACGGGTTTTGCGCCCCCGCGAGGGGGCTGGAATGGCGCGCCCGGCCGGCGCTGCGCGAGTGTCCGCGCGCCCCGTGCCCGCCGCCCAGACAAGCTTGCTCGCCGCGTCGCGAGCCCACAGGAGTCCAAGCCACATGCCCGAATCCAACCTGTCCTTCTTCGGCCGGCTGTCGCTTGCCGTCGGCACGTTCTTCTCCGTGCTCGGCAACCGCGAGTTCGCCGCCGGCGTGCTGCGCGTGCGCGACGGCGCGCCCGTTGCCGCGCAGCCGGCACCCGCCGCCGCGCCGGTGCCGACGCCTGCGCCCGCTCCGGCGCCGGTGAAAGCCGCCGCGCCCGAACTGCGCGAAGCGAGCCCGCAGGCCGCGCTGCAGCTGCTCGGCCTGCTGCAGCGCGATGCGCGCTTCATCGATTTCGTCGAGGAAGACATCGCCGGCTATGCGGACGCCGATATCGGCGCGGCCGCGCGCCTCGTGCACGACGGCTGCCGCGCCGCGCTGCGCGAGCACTTCACGATCGTCCCGGTGCGCGACGAGGCCGAGGGCAGCCGCGTGACGCTGCCGGCCGGTTTCGATGCAACGGCCGTGCGCGTGACGGGTAACGTCGTCGGCGCGGCGCCGTTCACCGGCACCGTCAGTCATCGCGGCTGGCGCGTGTCCGACGTGCGCCTGCCGAAGCTGACCGGCAGCCACGATGCGTCCGTGGTCGCACCGGCGGAGGTGGAACTGTGAGCGATTCCCGTTATTCGATCGGTATCGACCTCGGCACGACCCACTGCGCGCTGTCGTACGTCGACACGGCAGCAAGCGACGGCGAGAAGATCGCGCAGCAGGTGCTGCCGATCGCGCAGCTGACCGGGCCCGGCGCGCTCGAATCGCGCGACCTGCTGCCGTCGTTCCTCTACCTGCCGCATGAAAGCGAGCTGACGCAGGGCGACCTGACGCTGCCGTGGACCGCGTCGCGCAATTTCGCGGTCGGCGAGATGGCGCGCAGCCGCGGCGCCGGCACGCCGATCCGCCTCGTGTCGAGCGCAAAGAGCTGGCTGTGCCATCCGGGCGTCGACCGCCGCGCGGCGATCCTGCCGAGCGACGCGCCGCCCGAGGTGTCGCGCGTGTCGCCGCTCGAAAGCGCGACCCGCTACCTGACGCACCTGCGCGAAGCGTGGGACCACGCGCATCCGGACGCGCCGTTCGCCGACCAGGACGTGACGGTCACGATCCCCGCATCGTTCGACCCGGCCGCGCGCGAACTGACCGCCGAGGCTGCGCGGGCCGCCGGCTACGCGCGGATGACGCTGCTCGAAGAGCCGCAGGCCGCGCTCTACAGCTGGATCCAGAAGAGCGAGGGCGGCTGGCGCAAGCAGGTGCAGGTCGGCGACCTGATCCTGTGCGTCGACGTCGGCGGCGGCACGACCGACCTGTCGCTGATCGCGGTCGTCGAGCGCGACGGCAATCTCGAGCTGCATCGCGTCGCGGTCGGCGAGCACATCCTGCTCGGCGGCGACAACATGGATCTCGCGCTCGCGCACGTCGTCGCGCGCAAGCTCGCGCAGCAGGGCACGCAGGCCGATCCTTGGCAGCTGCGCGCACTCACGTACGCATGCCGCGCCGCGAAGGAGACGCTGCTGTCCGACCCGTCCACCGACGTGGTGCCGCTCGTCGTGCCGAGCCGCGGCTCGAAGCTGATCGGCGGCTCGATCCGCACGGAACTGACCCGCGCGGAACTCACGCAGACGATCCTCGAAGGCTTCTTCCCGCAGGTCGACGCGGCTGCGCGCCCGATCAGCCGCGCGCGCGTCGGCCTCACGCAGCTCGGCCTGCCGTATGCGCAGGACGCGGGCATCACGCGCCACCTTGCGGCGTTCCTCGGCCGCCAGGTCGCGGCGCTCGATACGCTCGAAGGCGTCGAGCGCGCGCTGCCGGCAGGCGCGACGTTCCTGCATCCGACCGCGGTGCTGTTCAACGGCGGCGTGTTCAAGTCGTCGCTGCTGACGCAGCGCGTGCTCGACACGCTGAACGGCTGGCTCGCGGCCGAAGGCTCGGCGCCCGCGCGCCTGCTCGACGGCGCGGACCTCGATCTCGCGGTCGCGCGCGGCGCCGCGTATTACGGCTACGTGAAGCGCGGCCGCGGCGTGCGGATCCGCGGCGGCACGGCGCGTGCGTTCTACGTCGCGGTCGAATCGGCGATGCCTGCGGTGCCGGGGCTCGAACCGCCGGTGCAGGCGCTGTGCGTCGCGCCGTTCGGGATGGAGGAAGGCACGAACGCGGCGCTGCCGCCGCAGGAATTCGGCCTCGTCGTCGGCGAGCCCGTGCATTTCCGTTTCTTCGGTTCGTCGGTGCGCCGCCAGGACCAGGTCGGCACGCTGCTCGACTACTGGTCGCCCGAGGAGCTGCAGGAACTCGAGGAAATCCAGGCGACGCTGCCGGCCGACGGCCGCTCGGTCGGCGAGATCGTGCCCGTGAAGCTGCACGCGCGCGTGACCGAGGCCGGCACGCTCGAGCTCGAGGCGATCCCGAGCGGCACCGACGAGCGCTGGAAGGTCGAGTTCGACGTGCGCGGCGCCGCCTGAGCGCGATGAAGCGCTATACGGTCGGCATCGACCTCGGCACGAGCAACACGGTCGTCGCGTACGTCGAAGCGGGCTCCGACACGATCCGCGTGTTCGACGTCGAGCAGCTCGTCGGGCCGGGCGCGGTCGGCGCGCAGCCGCTGCTGCCGTCGGTGCGCTATCACCCGGCGCCCGGCGAGCTGCCGGCGGACGCGCTGCAGTTGCCGTGGCAGGCTGTTGCGGCGGCCGGCGCAACGGGCGCGGCTGGCGGAACGGGTGCAGCGGGTGCGGCTGGCGCTGGCGGGGCACCTGCAGCGAGCGCCACCGCCGCACCGCCGGCCGTGATCGGCCGGTTCGCGCGCACGCTCGGCGCGCAGGTGCCGGGCCGGCTCGTGACGAGCGCGAAGAGCTGGCTGTCGCACGCGTCGGTCGACCGGCTCGCGCCGATCCTGCCGTGGGGCGCGGCCGAAGGCGTCGCCAAGGTGTCGCCGGTCGACGCGAGCGCCAGCTATCTTGCGCACGTGCGCGACGCGTGGGACGCGCATTTCCCGGACGCGCTGCTCGCCGAGCAGGACGTGATCCTCACGGTGCCCGCGTCGTTCGACGACGGCGCGCGCGCGCTGACGGTCGAGGCCGCGCGTCTTGCGCGGCTGCCCGCGCTGCGCCTGCTCGAAGAGCCGCAGGCCGCGTTCTACGACTGGCTGTACCGCCACCGCGCGTCGCTGCGCGACACGCTCGCCGACGCGCGGCGCGTGCTGATCTGCGACGTCGGCGGCGGCACGACCGACCTCACGCTCGTCGACGTGACGGTCGGCGACGACGGCGAACCCGCGCTGACGCGGATCGGCGTCGGCAATCACCTGATGCTCGGCGGCGACAACATGGACCTCGCGCTCGCGCGGCTCGTCGAGACGCGCCTGACCGAGCCCGGCGCGCGGCTGTCGGCCGCGAGCCTGTCGCAGCTCGTCGAGCGCTGCCGCGCGGCGAAGGAGCGGCTGCTCGGCGACGATGCGCCCGATGCGGTCACGGTCACGCTGCTCGGCGCGGGCAGCCGGCTCGTCGGCGGCGCGCGCTCGGCCGAACTGACGCGGCAGGAAGTCGAGCAGATCGTCGTCGACGGTTTCTTCCCGCAGGTTGCAGCGGACGACCTGCCGCGCCGCGCGCGCAGCGCGATCGTCGAGTTCGGGCTGCCGTATGCGAGCGATGCGGCCGTCACGCGGCACGTCGCGGCGTTTCTCGCGCGGCACGCGGAAGGCCCGCTGCCCGACACGCTGTTGCTCAACGGCGGCGTGTTCCGCGCGGGCGCGCTCGCCGGCCGCCTTGCGCAGACGCTCGGCACGTGGCGCGGGCAGCCGCTCAACGTGCTGCACAACGATCAGCCGGACATTGCGGTCGCGCGCGGCGCGGTCGCGTACGGCCTCGCGCGCGCGGGCCACGCGCCGCGCATCGGCGGCGGCTCGCCGCGCAGCTACTTCCTCGTGCTCGACGACGGCGACGCGGACGCGCGCGGCGTGTGCCTGTTGCCGCGTGGCACCGAGGCGGGCCACGAGATCCGGCTCGAGGCGCGCACGTTCGCGTTGCAGCTCGGGCAGCCGGTGCGCTTTCACCTCGTGTCGACGGTGGCCGATACCGCCTACCGGCCCGGCGACCTGGTCACGCTCGGCGATGGCGATTTCGTTCGCCTGCCGCCGATCGCGACGGTCGTCGAACGGCAGGATGCGCGCGGCACGCGCGAGACGCCGGTAAAGCTCACGGCGTCGCTGACTGAAGTCGGCACGCTCGAGATGCACTGCATCGCGACCGGCGATGCGGCAGCGCGCTGGCGGCTCGAATTCCAGCTGCGCGGCGACACGGCAACTCAGGGCGACGCGGATGCGCCGCTGCGGCATCCGCGGCTCGACCAGGCGATCGAGCTGATCGACCGCTCGTTCGGCAGCCGCGCGTCGGACGTGACGCCGAAGGACACGCGCCGGCTGCGCGCGCAGCTCGAGCAACTGCTCGGCCCGCGCGAGGACTGGGACGTCGCGCTCGCACGCGAACTGTTCGATGCGCTGCTCGCGCGCGCCCGGCGGCGGCGGCGTTCGGCCGACCACGAGCGCGCATGGCTGAATCTCGCCGGTTATTGCGTGCGTCCGGGCTTCGGGCATCCGCTCGATGCATGGCGTATCGAGCAGCTATGGCCGCTGTTCGACGACGGCATCCAGTACGTGAACGACGCGCAGGTGTGGTCCGAGTGGTGGACACTATGGCGGCGCGCGGCGGGCGGGCTCGACGACGACGCGCAAGGACAGGTCCGCGACGCGATCGCGTTTCTCGAACCCGCCGACGGCAAGCGCCGCAAGCTGCCGTTCGATCCCGACAAGGTCGGCCCTGCGGACATGACGCGGTTGTCTGCGTCGCTCGAGCGGCTGCCGGTCGAGCGCAAGATCGAGCTCGCCGAACGGCTGATCGCGCTGCTGCAGAAGCCCGCCGAGCGCACGCTCGGCGCGTGGGCACTCGGCCGCATCGGTGCGCGCCGGCCGTTCTACGGCAGTGCGCATGGCGTGGTGCCGGCCGACGTCGCGAGCGGCTGGCTCGATGCGCTGTTCGCGCTCGACTGGAAGCAGGTGGAGCCGGCCGCGTTCGCGGCCGCGCAGATCGCGCGGATGACGGGCGACCGGTCGCGCGATCTGCCGCCCGACACGCGCGACGCGGTGGTCCGGCGGCTCACGGCGGCCGGTGCGTCGGCGACTTGGGTCGCCATGGTGCGCGAGGTCATCGAGCTCGACGCGGCCGATACGGGGCGTGTGTTCGGCGAATCGCTGCCGGCGGGGTTGAAGCTGCTGGGGGAGTAAGGGGCGATCGGTCGGGCGGCTGTTCGTCGGATGGCGACCTCTCGGGTGTCGATCCCCCAGGTGTTGATCCTTCAGGTGTTGATCCTTCAGGCGGCCAACCATCGGGCCGCAGTCCATCGGGCGATGCGGCCACCGCTGTCGCCGCAATACCTCGGTCGCAATGCGAAGAAGCGGCGCGCCGGCCGCGACAGGCGCCGGCGCAATCACGGAACCGTCAGCCGTGCCGCCGCGCGAGATGAATCCCGGCCAGCATGCACCGCACTGAGCCGCCGGCCAGTTCGATCGTCGGCACGTCGAGCGGCAGCAGCCGCGCCGAGCGCTCGATCAGCTCGCGCTGGCGCGGGCTCAGGCAGTCGAACGCGCGCCGCGACAGCGCGAGCACGCGCGAGTCACGCCCCGACAGTTCCAGCGCATTGCCCGCGAAGTTCGCGATCTGCGACGGGTCGAGCGCGATCACCGTGCGGCCCGTCTCGATCAGGCGGCGCTGGATGTCGTCGCGACGCTTCGGATCACTGATCAGGTCGAGGCCGATCAGCGCGAACTCGGTCGCGACGCTCATCATCACGTTCGTGTGATAGATCGGCCGGCCGTCGGCGTCGGCCGTGTCGAAGCACATCGGCTCGAAGTTGAAGTGCGTGCAGAAGCGTTCGAGCGCGACCGGATCGGCGCGGCGCGAGCGCGCGGTGTACGCGATGCGCGCGACGTGGTCGAGCACCATTGCGCCGGTGCCTTCGAGAAACACGTCATCGTATTCGAGGCCCGAATAGTCGATCACGTCCTGCACGCGGTATTCGGCCTTCAGCATCTCGATCACGTCCGCGCGCCGTTCGCGGCGGCGATTCGGGCTGTACATCGGATACAGCGCGACGTGTCCGCCCGGGTGCGTCGAAAACCAGTTGTTCGGAAACACGGAGTCGGGCGTGTCGCGCTCGCCGCGGTCGTCGAACACGTGCACGCGCACGCCGGCGTCGGCGAGCGTTTGCGCTGCGGCCGTGACTTCATCGCGCGCGGCGGCGGACACCGCGTGCGTCTCGCGCTCGCCACGTGCGCCGGCGGTGCGCTGGAACGCGTTGTCGGCGGCGGTTTCGGGGTTCGGCAGGAAGTGGTGCGGCCGGATCATCACGACGGCGGCCGGCGCCTGAATCGATACGAGGTTCATCGCTAGCAGGGGCGAAGGGCAAAGGGCGGCGCCGCGCACACGCGGCGCCGGCTCGGGTCAGCGCGCGAACGCGGCGACGGCGTCGGTCACGAAGGATGCGTGGCCGTGCGCGATCGCGGACGGGTCGTCGATCAGCGCGAACAGGTTCTTCGGATCGACGGCCGGCGGGATCAGCGCGATCTCGACGCCCGCGTTGTGGTGCTGCGCGAGCGTGAACAGGTAGCGCAGCGCGGAATAGTCCTCGAGCGCGAAGCCGACCGAGTCGAACACGGTGATCTGGTCCGCGCTGTCGCGGCCGCTCGTCTCGCCCTGCAGTACGCGCCACAGCTCGGTCACGGGGAAATCCGCCGGCAGTTGCTGGATGTCGCCCTCGATGCGCGATTGCGGCTCGTATTCGACGAACACGCGGCCTGCGCGCAGCACGTCCGCATGCAGCTCGGTCTTGCCCGGGCAATCGCCGCCGACCGCGTTCAGGTGCATGCCCGGTTCGATCATGTCGGGCGTGATGATCGTCGCGTACGCCTTGTCGGCGGTCACGGTCGTCACGATGTCCGCGCCGCGCACGGCGTCGGCGGTCGACGCGGCGCGCACGACACGCAGCGCCGGATACGCGGCGAGGTTCCGCACGAGTTTGTCGGTGGCCTGCGGGTCGACGTCGAACACGCGGATTTCGTCGATGCCGAGCAGCGTATGGAACGCGATCGCCTGGAATTCGCTCTGCGCGCCGTTGCCGATCAGCGCCATCGTGCGCGCATCCGGACGCGCGAGCGCCTTCGCGGCGAGCACCGACGTCGCGGCGGTGCGCAGTGCGGTGGTCAGCGTGAGTTCGGCGAGCAGCAGCGGATAGCCGGTGTCGACTTCGGCGAGCGCGCCGAACGCCATCACCGTGTGCATCCCGCGCGCCGCGTTGACGGGGTGGCCGTTCACGTACTTGAACGCGAACAGCGACGCGTTCGCGACCGGCATCAGCTCGATCACGCCGTCGCGCGAATGGCAGGCGACGCGCGGCGACTTGTCGAACTCGGCCCAGCGAAGGTAATCGGCGTGCAGCGTGTCGACGAGTTCGCTCAGAAAGCGCGTGACGCCTGTTTGGGCGATCAGCCGGGCGGTGGCGGGAACGTCGAGGAAGCGGGTCATGGGTCTGTCTCCTGTATCGAGTGTCGACCGGCGTTGGCGCATGAGCGCCGACGCCGGTCCTGTTCAAGGCAATGGGTGCGGCACGGCAGGCCGCGCGATAGAGACATTATTTCCGGGACGCCGGCCAACAAATAGCCAGCAAATGTGGCAGATTTATCGATAAACTGCACAAAATGACGGCCACATAGAGCAATGTGTCCAGTTTCCACTGGTCAAGCGCGTTGACGCGCGGCACGCTTGCGGCTCGCTCACCACTCACAGGAAAGGCAGGTCCGATGATTACCCTCGACGACGTCGACCGTCAGCTCATCGCATTGCTGCGCGACAACGCGCGGCTGTCGGTTGTCGCGCTCGCCAAGCAGTTGCGCGTCGCGCGCGCGACTGTGCAGAACCGGCTGACGCGCCTCGAAAAGAACGGCGTGATCGTCGGCTACACGGTTCGGCTGAAGCCTGCGGCCGAACGGCACCGGATCCGCGCGCTGATGTCGATCGCGGTGCAGGGCAACCGCGCGGCTGAAGTGGTCAAGGTGCTGCGCGGGCATCCGAATGTCGCGACGATTCATAGCACCAATGGGCGCTGGGATCTGGTCGCGGAACTGCACGCGGATTCGCTCGAGCACTTCGATCGCGTGCTGGGCGCAATCCGGCTCGTCGACGGGATCGCGAATACGGAGACGAGTATCTTGCTGTCGACGCACAAGGCGTGATGCGCAAGGCGTGACGCACAAGGCGTGATGCGCAAGGGGGCGTGCTGGGACGGCGGGCGGCGCGTGACGGGTCGCCGTCGGCCGATTCCCGTCAACTGAACGTGTCGACGCGCGCCCGCCAGTCGCTTCGCGAAAACGACTCCGTCAGGAACTCGACGAACGCGCGGACCTTCGGCGGCGTCAGCCGTGCGTGCGCGTAGTACACGTGGATCGTGCCGGCCGTCGCCGGATAGTGCGTGAGCACGCGCACGAGCCGGCCGTCGTCGAGATGCGGCAGCACATGATGCACGCCGAGCCGCGCGAGCCCCATGCCGGCCACGGCCGCGTCGCAGATCGCGTCAAGGTTGTGCAGCATCGGGTGCAAATCGGACCGTTCAGGTCGGTTCGGCAATGAATGTCCCGCATAGCAGCTATCACCACGCGAACATCAGCAATGCAAGTAGCTCGATGAACGGGAATCCAACGACGAGAAACAGCACGATCATTGACCTGTTTCGCTTGTCTGTCACGGCTAATCCGATCGCGAATGCGATGGTGGCAAACCATCCAGCGAGGCAGTAGAAAGAATACTGTATGAGAGGGGGCAATGCGCCGGGACCGTCGAGAAAGTCTATATCCGGCCATACTCTGCGCCGGAGCCAGCCGCACGTTGCGATGAACAGTAGCTGAACGATTCCGAGAATGACGTAGCGGAAACTCATTGATCTGGACGGCTCTTTTCGGATATGCCCTTGCCGGTGCCGATTATCTTGAACGATCCGCTGCAATTGCCGCAGGTCGCTTCGTCGCCATCCAATGCAACCTTCTTGCCGTTATCGTAGATCGTAGAGGTGTGAGCGATGACCGATCCGCGCGTCGTGGTCGGATCGCCGTCGCTTACTGCGGCTTTACGCATGGTCCGCACCTGCGAATTGCATGGACGTCGCGACAACTTCGACGAAGTCGTGTTGTGAGACGTCGTCGTCATGACAAACACAATGGCGGCAGCAGGGTTGGAGAAATGCCTTTTCTTTTCTTGATTGTGGAAGCATGCTCGGGACCTCTGTGGTGTAAACGATCGAGGCGAGCGCGGTGCGTTCGAACTTCTTGCATATTGCTCATCCGGCAACGCGTATCAGCCGGAGCATTCTGAGCGTTTGCGCCAGTCGAATGCAATGAGACGAGTTCGAATTTGAGTCAGGTTGACGCAATTCCCGGTTCGTTCCTGGATTGCTGGGGAGGTTTCGTCAAGAGTCCGGACGAGATCAGTGGTACATCATGACGATTCGAAGAGCCGCACGGCGGTCGAGAGTCGGCTTGAGTCCCTCGATGTCGTTTCCGGAAACACCGGCTCCCCAAGCGTCAGCATCAACCGGTTCGCCCACGCAAAGTTCGCGACCGCATGCGACAGGTCGAGGATCTCGTCGCTTGTGAGCCCGACCGCTTCGAGCGCGGCGATGTGCATGCGGGCGAGCTGGATCGTGCGTCTGCGTCCTTCCTGCACGCGTCAGTCGGCTTGGCGTTCGCGCGGTGCACCGGTATCTGCGCCGCCCGCGCTTCCCCGCGACCGCGGAAACATCAGCACCACCGCAAACCCGCCCGCCGGCGGAAACGCGAACCCGACGCGCCCGCCGTGCGCCTTCATCACTTCCTGCACGATCGCGAGCCCGAGCCCCGAGCCCGTGCGCCGTTCGGTGCCGTCCGGCGCGATGCGCACGAACGGCTGCAATGCGGCGTCCCAATGCTCGCGCGGAATGCCGCGTCCGTTGTCGGTGACAGTCAGTGTCACCGCATCGTCCGCGCTCGCGACCGCCACGGCGATGTCGTCCGCATGCCCATGCAGCAGCGCGTTGTGCAGCAGGTTCGACAGCGCTTCCTGCAGGCTGATCGCGTCGCCGTCGATCCACGCGTGCGGCGCATTGCTGTCGAACGCGACTGCGACGTCGCGCTCGTCGGCGAGCGGGATCGTGCGCCCGAGCACTTCCTTCGCAATCCCGACCAGTTCGACTGGCTGCAGCGGCACGACTTCGGTACGGTGGATCACCATTGCGTGATTCAGCAACTGGCCCGTGAGGCGCCCGACGTCCGCGCAGGTCGCGCGCAGCGCATCGAGCCGCGCGGCCTGGCGCGCCGCGTCGGTTTCGCCGCCGAGCAATTCGATCTGCGCATCGAGCCGCGCGAGCGGCGTGCGCATCTGGTGCGCGGCGTCGGCGATGAAGCGCTGCATCGCGGCGATCCGTTCCGCGAGGCGGCGCATCAGCCCGTTGATCGCGCCGATGATCGCGTCGATCTCGCTCGGCGTATCGACGGCCACCGGCCGCAGGTCGGCGGGATCGCGCGCGGCGATGATCGTCTCGATCTGCGCGAGCGGCCGCAGCCCGCGCCGGATCGCGAGGCCGCTCGCGCCGATCGCGAGCACGCTCATCAAGAGGATCAGCGTCCACACCTTGAAGCTCATGTCGTTGGTCAGCGCCTGCCGCGCGTTCGTCGTCTGCGCGACGGTGACGAGCGCCCAGCCGGGCGTGCGCTCCTCGGGCATGTAGCGCGCGATGGTCGCCATCCGGATGCGTTCGCGCTGGTAGGTGCCGTTCGCGAACGCGGGGCCCTGTTTCGCGGCGGCGAGCGTCGCGGGGCTCGCGAGATCGTTGTAGCCGGCCACGACGACGCCGCGCGAGTCGACCACCTTGTAGTACACGAGGTCGTAGCGCGACAGCGTCGACAGCGCGGCAACCGGCGGATTCAGCGCGAGCACGCCGCCCTGCACGTAGAGGTTCTCCGCGACCTGGATCGCCGCGCCGGCGAGCAGCTGGTCGTACGCGCGCTCGGCGGCGACGCCTGCGTAATAGCGCGCGATCGCCGCGAGCGCGAGCGCACCCGTCGCGACGACGAGCGCGACGAACAGCAGCGTGCGTCCGAACAGCGTCTTCGGGAACCAGTCAATGCGCGGCAATCTGATACCCCATCCCGCGTGCGGTGCGGATCTCGACCGAGCTGCCCGACAGCTTCCTGCGCACGCGCGTCACATACTGCTCGACTGCGTTCGCGCTCGGCTCGTTGCCGAAGCTGAACAGCTGGTTCAGCAAGTCGTCTTTCGAGAAGATCCGCTGCGGCCGGCTCGCGAGAATCTCGAGCAGCGCGAACTCCTGGCGCGACAGCGACAGCGGCTTGCCGTCGAGTTCGGCAAGGCGGCTGCTGCGGTCGATCACGAGGCCGCCGAGCGTCAGCACGTCGTTCGCGTGGCCGCTGTTGCGGCGCAGCAGCGCCTGCACGCGCGCGTCGAGTTCGCGATAGTCGAACGGCTTCACGAGATAGTCGTCCGCGCCGAGCCCGAGGCCGCTCACGCGGTCGTCGATCGCGGAGCGCGCGGTGACGAGCAGCACCGGCGTCGTGCTGCCCGATGCGCGCAGGTTGCGCAGGATCGCGAAACCGTCCATCGCGGGCAGCATCACGTCGAGCACGACGAGGTCGAAACGTTCGACGCCGAGCAGGCTGTTCGCGGTCGCGCCGTCCGTCTCGTGGTCCACCGCGTGGCCGAGCCGCGTCAGGCGGCTGCGGATTGCCGCGCCGATTTCCGCGTCGTCCTCTACGACGAGAATGCGCATGATGCCGTCCTGCCGATTCGTTCGATTAGGGGTTTTCCCGGGGAAGGGATGTCAGCATTTTCTCAGACTCGCTCGATAACCTGTGAACAGCCGAGGAATGCAAAGACGGCATTAATACCAGAGGAGACGGCAACATGCAGCAGGCAACGAGCGAAACGGGCGCGCGGCATCGCGCTGCGATCGCATGCGCCTGCACCCCGCCGGATGCGGCGAGCGTCGTATCCGCACGCACGTTGCCGTCGACGGCCCGCGCGGCCGGAGCGCCGGCATGACGCCGTCGCCGCGCCGCCGCGCGTTCGTCGCCGCAGGCCTCGCCGGCGCGCTCGGCGCAGCGCTCGCGCCGGCGCTCGTGCTGTCGAAGCCGCGCACGGTGCGGATCTCGAAGGGCTACGGCGTGCTGTACCTGCCGCTGCTCGTGATGGAGAGAGCACGGCTGTTCGAGCAGCACGCGGCGCGGCACGGCGTGCGCGATGTCAGCGTCGACTGGGTGCTGCTCGACGGCGGCAACTCGGTAAACGACGCGATGATGGCCGGCACGCTCGATTTCGCGGGCGCCGGTGCGCCGGGCTTCATCGAACTGTGGGCGCGGGCGCGCGGGATTCCGAACGTCGAGGTGATCGGCATCAGCGGGCTGTCGACGACGTCGCTGTCGCTGAACGCGAACCGGCCCGCGCTGCGCACGCTCGCCGACTTCACGCCGTCCGACCGGATCGCGGTGCCGGGCATCCGCACGTCGCTGTCGGCGGTCGTGCTGCAGATGGTGGCCGCGAAGCTGCTCGGCCAGAAGCGGTTCGCGCACCTCGATTCGATTACCGTGAACCTGCCGCATCCGCAGGCGATGCAGGCGCTGATCCGGCACGAGAACGGCGTCACCGCGCACTTCACGTCGCCGCCGTTCTCGACGCTCGAGCTCAGGCAGCCGGGCATCCATCGGGTCGTCAATTCGATCGACGTGCTCGGCCCGCTGACGCTCGACGTCGTGTTCGCGCCGAAGCGGCTCGTCGACACGGAGCCGGCGCTCGTCGCCGCATTCCTCGACGCGCTCGACGACGCGAACCGGCTGATCGTGCAGGACCCGCGCGCGGCTGCGGCGATCTACGTCGCCGGGTCCGGCGTCGGCGTGTCGCACGACGACGTGATGCAGATGCTCGCGGCGCCCGAGACGCGCTTCTCGGTGAAGCCGAACCAGCTGATGGACTACGTCGATTTTCTCTACATGGCCGGCACGATCAAGGCGAAGCCGCGCGCGTGGACCGAGATGTTCGTGCCGATGCTCGACGGCTTCAGACCGTCGTGAGCGCACGCCCCGGCCCGCTGGACAAACGACCGGCGCCGCGCGATCGAACGGACGCGGCGCCTGACCCGACACAACCGATACAACCGATACAACCGACACCACGGAGGAGCATGCAGTGAACGCCACCGATACCCTGGACCCCGCGTCCGCCGAAGAGCAGCGCATCATGTCGAAGACGGCGCGGCGCCTGCTGCCCATCCTCGTCGTGATGTTCCTGATCGCATTCATCGACCGGCAGAACGTCGGCTTCGCGAAACTGCAGATGGTGCACAGCCTCGGGATGACGGAGGCCGCGTTCGGTCTCGCGTCGTCGCTGTTCTTCATCGGCTACCTGCTGTTCGAAGTGCCGAGCACGCTCGCACTGCATCGCTACGGCGCGCGCGTGTGGCTCGCGCGCATCATGCTGACGTGGGGCGCGATCACCGTCGCGATGGGCTTCACGACGTCGATGCCGGTGTTCTGCGGGCTGCGCTTCGCGCTCGGCATCGCCGAGGCCGGGTTCTACCCGGGCGTGATCTACTACCTGACGCTGTGGTTCCCGCAAAGCTATCGCGCGAAGGTGCTCGGCATCTTCACGCTCGGCAGCGCGCTCGCGAACATGCTTGGCTCGCTCGTCGGCGGCTGGCTGCTGAGCCTGAACGGCGTGTGGGGCCTCGCGGGCTGGCAGTGGGTGTTCATCGCGACCGGCATTCCGGCCGTGGCGGTCGCGATCGTCGTGTTCCGCGTGCTGCCCGCGTCGTATCGCGATGCACGCTTCCTCGACGATCGCGAGAAGCAGATCGTCGCCGCCGCGCTCGAACGCGAGCAGCCCGTGCAGGCGGAGCACGCGCAGCCGTGGAAGGCGCTGCTCGATCCGCGCGTGATGCTGTTCGCGGCGACCTACATGCTGATGTCGACGTCGCTGTACGGCGTCACCTACTGGTTGCCGACGCTCGTGAAGTCGTTCGGCGTGTCGAGCGGCACGAACGGCTTCCTGAGCATGCTGCCGTGGGCGCTCGCGGTGCTGCTGCTGCTGTGGCTGCCGGCGAAGCTGCGCCGCGCGAAGAGCATCCTGCGCACGATCGCGATCGTCGCGGCGCTCGGCGCGCTCGGCTTCCTGCTGAGCCTCGTGCTGCCGTCGACGCCGCTGCGCTTCGTCGCGCTCGTGCTCGGCGGCGCGTGCATCCCGCTGCTGTATCCGTGCTTCTGGTCGATGCCGCCGCGGTATTTCACCGGCGCACGCGCGGCGGCAAGCGTCGCGGCGATCAACTCGATCGGCAATCTCGGCGGCTTCTTCAGCCAGAACCTGATGCCGTTCGCGGGGAAGGTGACCGGCACCGCGTTCGGGCCGATGATCGTGCCGATCGTGTGCCTCGCGCTGCTCGGCGTCGGTGCGCTGGTCGCGTGGACGCGATCGGAGCGGGGGATGGTCGCGGCGCGGGCGTGAGGGGGACCTGCGTCGACCGCTGGTCCATTAATCCTGCTCCCCCGCAAGACGCCCGCCCGCCGCGAACATCGCGTGCGCATGCTGCAACGGAATCCGGACGTCGACGGTCGTGCCTTTGCCGGGCGCGGTGTCGATCCGCAACGTCCCGCCGACCAGGTACGCGCGTTCGCGCAGCCCGACGAGCCCGAACGACGCGGGCTTGCGCGGGTCGCCGGGATCGAATCCCGTGCCGTCGTCGCGAATGGCCAGCGCGATTTCGTCGTCCGTGCACGCGAGATCGACCATCACCTGCGACGCGGCCGCATGCCGCGCGACGTTCGCGAGCGCTTCCTGCGCGATCCGGAACACGGCCGTTGCATACGGCTCGTCGAGATGATGCTCGGGCGGATCGGCGCGCAGCGTGCACGCGATCCCGTGTCGCTGCCGGAAGTCCTGCACGAGCCACTGCATCGCCGCCGCAAAGCCGAGATCGTCGAGCATCAGCGGCCTCAGGTCCGACGCGATGCGCCGCGTCGCGGCCACCGCGCCGCGCGCGAACCCGTGCATCGCCGCGATCTTGCGTGCCAGCGTGGCGTCGTCCTGCGGCACGTGATCGAGCAGCCATTCGAGATCGTTCTTCAGCGATGCGAGCGTCTGCGCGAGTTCGTCGTGCAGCTCACGCGCGATGCGGCGCTGTTCCGCCTCGCGCGCGGTCGCGCTGATCGCCGAGATCTCGCGCAGCTCCTCGCGCGACGCCTTCAGCGCCCGCTCGGCGCGCACGCGCTCCTCGACCTCGCGGCGCAGGTCGCGGTTCGAGGCGCTCAGCTGCGCGGTGCGCGCTGCAACGCGCTGCTCGAGGCGTTCGTTCGCGTCGTTCAGCTGCTCGGTCTTCTGCAGCACGAGCAGATGCTGGAAGCGCGCGCCCGCAAGCGCGCGCACCGTCTGCGCATGCAGCCGCCCGTGCTCGAACAGCAGCGCGAACAGCACGACGCATGACGCGGCGAGACCGTACGTGCGGCCCGCGTAGAACCCGAGATCGAAGCGCCCGTGGTTCAGCATCGACGACATCGCGATGTCGAACAGCCACGCAACCATCACGGTCATCACCCACAGATCGAGCACCGAATGACGTCGCCGGCGCCACACCATCAGCGCGAGCGCGCCGACGTTCAACGTCCAGACAACCGCGATCGCCCGTGTCATCGCCGCGGTCATCCGGTTGCCCTGCATGATGTGCGGCAGCCGGTCGTGGCCCGCGGTCGCGAACACCGCGAGCGCGACCGTCACCGCGATCGCGCCGGCGACGCACAGCACGATCGGCACCGTTGCGCGGCGGAACGGCACCGGCGGCGAGCGGGGCGCCGCGCGCAGCAGCGCGTAGCACGCGACCGTCAGCGGGAAGCCGCCGTGCCAGAACAGGTACAGCCAGGCGGTCGTCTGCTCGCCCGCGCCGAGGAGGCCTGTCGGCGCGAACAGGCCCGGAAAGGTCAGCATGTGCACGCCGGCCATGAAGCCCGTGAACAGGTAGCCGCCCGCGAGCGCGAGCAGCGCTTTCTCGCGCAGGATCGTGTACTGGCCGAGCAGCAGGCCGGCCGTCACCATGTCGTTGACGAGGATCGCCGTCTGGTAGACCGGGATGAACCCCCATACCTGCGCGAGCTGCACGGTCGCGAACGGCGCGAGCGCGACGAAGAATGCCGCCGACACGATCACCGTCGCGATCGCGAGCCGCCGCTCGCGGCGTCCGGGCGGCAGCGACGCCATGAACATCTGCGCCGTCTCCGGATCGGCCGTGTTCACGGGCGGCGCGCTCCACGGCGGCATATCGTCGTCCGGCGTCGCGGTGGGGCGGGGCAGGTGCGTTTGCGTCATGCTTCGTCCACGTCGATGCCGAGGCCGTGGCGCACCGCGTAGCGGATCAGCGCCGCTTCATGCGGCAGATCCATCTTCTCGAGAATGCGCGTCTTGTACGTGCTGACGGTCTTCGCGCTGAGGCCGAGCACGGCCGCGATCTGCGTGATGGTCTCGCCCGCGACGATGCGGCGCATCACGTCGACCTCGCGTGCCGACAGCCGATCGTGCGGCAGCGTTTCCGCCGGCGCGTGCAGGGTTTTTGCAAGGCTTTCCGCGGCTGACGGGCTTACGTAGACGCCGCCCGCCGCCACCTTGCCGACCGCTGCGACCAGCTCGGCGGTCGCGCTGTCCTTCGTCAGGAAGCCGGTCGCGCCGGCCTTGAACGCGCGCGCCGCGTACTGTTCTTCCGCATGCATCGTCAGCACGAGCGTGCGCAGCGCCGGCGCGTGCGTCCTGATCAGCTTGATGAGCTCGATGCCGGTCGGCGCCGGCATCGACAGGTCGAGCAGCAGCACGTCGGCCGCGCGGCGCTCGGCCAGCGCGAGTGTTGCCGCCCCGTCGCTCGCTTCGCCGACGATTTCGAAGCCGCCGGCCGTCTCGAGTATGTGACGCAGTCCGTCGCGCATGACTGCGTGGTCGTCAGCCAGTATCACCTTGATCATGGAGCGTTCCTCTTCCGGGATGGCGCTTCGGCGCGCAACGCGCGGGTGTCGTGTCAGACGGCAATGCCGGACCGCCGGTCGGCGCGACGTCGCCGAAGCGGTCCATCATCTGAGCAATATATTCCGCCGATGCGGAAAACGGTACACGCGCGGGAGATTTTATGCGGCGCAACACGCGGAATCCATCGCGGGGTGAAACAATCGGGGCGAGATGCCGCCGATGCGTGCGCGCGCCACAGCCGCGCATCGCGGCGCGTATTGCAACCGGCTTTCGGTCCTTTTTCGACCTGCTTGCGGTTCCTCCCGCCCGGTCATCCCGGCCAACCCGGCCCGCTCGTCGCCCTGCCGGCCGCGTCGGGCGGCGCGCCTCGCGAGCGGGCACGATTCGGGGCTAAACTGGTCCCACATCGAACCCGCCATCCGAGGAGACCCCGCGATGATCGATCTCGCCGAAATCCTGCCCACCGCGCTGCCGGCCGCGATCGCGTGGGCCGAAGCGCAAGCGGCGCGCGGGCTCGCGCAGGGCGCGCCGCTCACGCCCGAGCAGGCTGACGACGCACGCGCGGTCGGCGTCGCGCACCCGGACCGGATCCGCATCGTGACCACCGGCGCGTTGCCGTTTCCAGAAACGCCGTCGCTGGCCGCGATCGCGCGCGACGCGGGGCTGCTGTCGCCCGGCACGATCGGCCTCACGCTCGGCCACGCAGTGTTCGTCGTTGAAGGACACGTGAACCGCCGCCTCCTGACCCATGAGTTCCGCCACGTACATCAGTACGAAGCCGCCGGCTCGATCGGTGCGTTTCTCGCGCGCTATCTGCACGAGATCGCGACGGTCGGCTACGTCGACGCGCCGCTCGAAGCCGACGCGCGGCAGCACGAGCGCGGCTGACGCACGCGCACCGCACAAAGGCATGCATACACCGATCGGCCGGACCGTCGCGCCGTCGCCGGATGCCCGGCCGAGTGGCGCCGGGCGCAGGGCGTCGCATCCGGCGCGCTGGCGCGCCGCCAATCGACGAGACCCGCGATGAGCGAAACGATCCATGCGTGGCTCGGCGCCATCGGCATCCATCCGGTGCTCGCGCTCGCCGTCGTGTTCGCGACCGCCTGCGCGGAATCGCTCGCGCTGATCGGCACGCTCGTGCCGGCCGGCGCCGTGATGTTCGCGGCCGGCGCATTGATCGGCGCGGGCGCGCTCGACGGCTGGGCGACGATCGGCGTCGCGGTGGCCGGCGCGATCGTCGGCGACGGGATCAGCTACGAACTCGGCCGGCGCTACCGCAGCGAAGTCCGGACCTGGTGGACGCGCGCCGGGTACGCGCAGTCGTACGAGCGCGGCGAGCAGTTCGTGCTGCGCCACGGCATGAAAAGCATCGCGTTCGCGCGCTTCCTCGCGCCGGTGCGCGCGGTCGTGCCGGTGATCGTCGGCTGCGCGTACCTGCCGCGCCGGTCGTTCTATCCGGTCAACGCCGCGTCGGCGTTCGTGTGGGCGCCAGTCCACGTCGCGCCGGGCATCGTGTTCGGCGCGTCGGCGGCGCTCGCCGCGGCGGTCAGCGCCCGGGTCGCCGCGATCCTGCTGGTCGTCGCGGCGCTGGTCGCGGCCGTGTGGTTCGGCGTGCGCGTCGCGCTGACGCGCGGCCTGCCGCTGCTGCGCCGCGCGTGGTCGGCCGCGACGCATGCCTGTGCGCGGCACTGGCCGTGGCTCGGCGCGACGCGGCGCCGGCTTGCCGAGCGCGGGCGCCGCATGCCGGGCGCGGTGCCCGCGCTCGCGCTGCTGTTCGTCGGCAGCGTGTGGCTGTTTGCCGGCGTCGTGCAGGACGTCGTCGCGAACGATCCGCTGATGCAGGCCGACACCGCGCTCTACACGTTCCTGCAGAACCTCCGCACGCCGCCCGTCGATGCGGCGATGAGCGCCGTCGTCGTGCTGAACGGCCGCGACGTCGTCCTGATCGTCGCGGCCGCGTTCCTCGTCTGGCTGCTGATCCATCGTTGCTGGTTGACCGCCGCGTGGTGGCTCGCGGCCGTCGGCGTCGCGGTGGTGCTCGTGCCGGCGTTCGGCCCCGGGGCGAACGGCGCGGCGCCCGCAAGCCTGCTGCCCGGCAGCGAGCACGTGCCGCTGCCGAACGGCGATGCCGCGTTCGGGATGCTCGTGAGCGGCTTCATGGGCTGGGTGCTGACGCGCGGACGTTCCGCGCTGTGGCGCAGCGGCGTCGCGACGGCGATCGTGATGTGGATCGTGCTCGGCGGCTTCGCGCGGCTGTATCTCGGCGAGACCTGGCTGTCCGGGCTGCTCGGCGGCTGGAGCCTCGGACTCGCGTGGTTCGCGGTGCTGGCCGGCACCTACGCGTACGCGCACGTGCGCGACGAAGTGCAGCCGAAGGGCGCGTTCGTCGCCGTCGTCGTGGTGCTCGCGACGGCGGGCGTCTGGACGATTCCCGCGCAGTGGCAGGCCGAGCGGGACCAGCACGCGCTTGCGGCCCGCGTGGTCGCGATGACCGTCGACCAGTGGATGCGCGGCGGCTGGCTGCGTGTGCCGATGCGGCGTACCGAAATCAGCGGGGATAGCGAGGAATTCCTGCCGCTGCAGTGGAGCGTCAAGTCCGACGCACTCGACCGGCATCTCGCGCAGGCCGGCTGGCTGCGCGCGACGCCGTGGTCGATGCAGTCCGCGCTGCGCTGGCTGCTGCCGCAGACACCGCCGGAAGGCCTGCCGGTGCTGCCGCGCTATACGCAAGGCCAGGGCACGCGGCGCGTGTTCGTGCGCGCCGATCCGCGGCAGCCGGACCGCCGGCTCGTGCTGCGGCTGTGGCGCTATCCGTACGTGCTGGAGGATGCGCAGGGCACGCGCGGGCTGTGGTACGGCGCGCTGTATCGGGAAATGCTGCATCATCCGGCGCGGCTGATGACCGTCGTGCGCACGCGGCCGATCGACAACACGACGGAGATCGCGCAGGCGCTTGATGTCGACGCGACGGTCGTGCATCCGCCGGCCGGCACGCCGTCGGCGCCGGCCGACGTGCTGCTGGTGTGGACGGTGGCGGCGCCGTGAGCGGGGCGGCGCGCGGTTTGTGTGTGGCCTATTGGCTGCGGGCCCGTCACCGCAACGCAACCACCCGTTCCCGCGCGAATCCCGCGAGCGTGCGCAGCGCGTCGCGCGCCGAGCGCAGGTAGAACGACTGCAGATGAAACACGTGCCAGCGCGCCGCGTGGATCTCGAGGCGGCATGGAATGCCGCACGCGAGCGCGTGATCCGCGAGGCGCTGCGCGTCCGACAGCAGCACTTCCTGGTCGCCGGCCTGGATCAGCATCGGCGGCAGGCCGCGCAGATCGGTATCGAGCGGGCCGCGCGTCGCGGCCGCAGCGGCACCGTGATACCAGCGCAGCCCCTGTTCGAGCCAGCCGCGCCGGATCATCGGGTCGTCGCCGCGCCGCGACATCAGCGTGTCGCCGTGAAGCGCCGCGTCGGTGACGGGCGAGATCAGCAGCAGTCCGGCCGGTGCGGGCTCGCCGCGGTCGCGCAGCGCGATCGCGAGGGCCAGCGCGAGCGCGCCGCCCGCCGAATCGCCGGCGACGACGATGCGTTCGGGCGCGTAACCCAGCGCACGCAGCGCGGCATACGCGGCCAGCGCATCGTCGAGCGCGGCGGGGTGCGGATGCTCGGGCGCGAGCCGGTAATCGGGCGTCCACACCGCCATCCCCGATTCGTCGGCGAGCCGCGTCGTCACGCTGCGGTGCGTGCCGGGTCCGCCGACGCAGAACGCGCCGCCGTGCAGGTACAGGATCGCGCCGCCGGTATCGCCGCGTTTCGGCGCGACGACCTCGGCAGGCACGCCGCCCGCCGACGTGCGATAGCGGATCATGCCGCCGATCCCCGGCATCAGCGGCGACAGCAGCCCGACCACGCGCCGCTGGAGGCCGACGCCGAACGGCGGCCCGATCAGCGAGCGGAAGCCGACCCGCAGGAAGCCGCGCAGGAAGCCCGCGTTCAGCGCTTCCAGCACGCCGCCCGGCGCGGCGATCGCGACACCGCCCGCGCGCCCGGCCGCGCCCGGCAGCACGGTCGAGTAGCGGTACGCGGCGAGCCCCGAGAAGCGCGCGAGCCAGCGATACGACAGCGTGAAGCCCGGCCAGTTGGTGCTGTTGTGGCCGGACGCATCCACATACCAGCTCTTGCAGGTGCTCCACACCGAACCCGCGAGGCGCTGCTGGACATGCACGTTGTAGCGCCGGTAGCGGCGTGCGTCGACGTCGACCGCGGTGGCGCCGGCGCGCCGCATCGCGCGCACGCAGCGCATCACGTGCGCGATCTGGCTCTCGAGCATATAGACGATCGAGTTGTGGCCGAGGTTGGTGTTCGGGCCGTACAGCATGAAGAAATTCGGAAAGCCCGGCACCGTCATCCCGAGATACGCCTGCGCGCCGCGCCGCCACGCGTCGTTCAGGTCGAGCCCGCCACGGCCCGTGATGCGCATCGGCGACAGGAATTCGGTTGCCGCGAAGCCGGTACCGTAGACGATCGCATCGACCGGATGATGCGTGCCGTCGGCGGTCTCGATTCCGTGCTCCGTTACGCGGCGGATCCGTTGCGTGACGAGCTCGACGTTATCCTTGCTCATCGCGGCCAGGTAGTCGCTCGACAGCAGGATGCGCTTGCAGCCGATCGGGTAGTCGGGCGTGAGCCGTACGCGCAGCGCCGCGTCGGGCACTTGCCGCGCGAGCAGCTTGAAGAACGGCCGGCCGACCGCGCGCTTCATCAGCCCGTTGAAGCGCGTGAACGCGAGCGCGCGCGATTCGTAGCGAAGGTAGATCGCCGCGCGATGCAGCTTCATCGCCCACGGCAGCCGCCGAAACAGCGCCTGCTCCCACGGCCGGTACGCGCGGTCCGGGCGCGGCATCAGGTACGCGGGCGAGCGCTGGAACACCGTCAGCGTCTTCACGGTATCGGCGATCGCCGGCACGAACTGGATCGCGGACGCGCCCGTGCCGATCACCGCGACGCGCTTGCCGGCGAGCGGATACGCGTGGTCCCAGTGCGCGGAATGGAATGCGCGGCCGCGGAAGGTCTCCATGCCGGGCAGGTTCGGCAGCGCGGGGCGACTCAGCTGCCCCGTGCCGCTGACGAGCAGTGCGGCGCTCAGCGTCGTGCCGTCCGTCAGCGTCACGCGCCACAGCGCGTGCGGCTCGTCGTAGCGTGCGTGCGCGACTTCCGCGCCGAAACGGAGGTAGCGCGCGAGACCGTACTTGCGCGCGCAGTGTCGCAGGTACGCGTGGATTTCCGGCTGCGGCGCGAACGTGCGCGACCAGCCGGGATTCGGCTCGAACGAGAATGAGTACAGATGCGACGGCACATCGCACGCGGCGCCCGGATAGCTGTTGTCGCGCCATACGCCGCCGACGTCGTGCGCGCGTTCGAGGATCACGAAATCGTGCACGCCGGCGCGCTGCAGCGCGATCGCCATGCCGATGCCGGCGAAGCCCGCGCCGATGATGATCGCGGTGAGCGGTGGGGGTGTGTCGTCGAGGGCGGGGAAATCAGGCGAGCGCATCGCGGGTCTCCTTCGGTTGGGCGGTGGCGTGAGTATCGGACCCGGGTTCCGCGAGAGACTCGGCGCCGATCCCGGCGACGGTCCGTACTGCGGCAGCGATCGCAGTCATTGCTTCGGCATCCGTGCCGATCGTTGCGTCGGCATGCGGTCGACCCCGTACGCGGCTGGCCCCGCGCATCAGGTCGACCGCCTTCTCGGCGATCATGATCGTCGGTGCATTGGTGTTGCCGCCGATCAGCGTCGGCATCACGGACGCGTCGACGATCCGCAGTCCCTGCAGCCCGTGCACCCGCAGTTGCGGATCGACGACCGCGTGCGCGTCGCGTCCCATCCGGCACGTGCCGACCGGGTGGTACACGGTGTCGGTGCGCCGCCGCAGCACGTCGCGGATCTCGTCGTCGGTCGTCACGTTCGCGGTGAACATGTCGCGCGTGATCCAGCTGGCGAGCGCAGGCGCCTGCATCAGCCGGCGCGTCAGCTTGAAGCCCGCGACCATGTCGTCGAGATCGCGCGGATCGTCGAGGAACGCCGGATCGATGCGCGGCGCGTCGAGCGGATCGGCGCTTTGCAGCGTGACCGCGCCGCGGCTGCGCGGCCGCAGCAGGCACACGTGGCACGACAGCCCGTGGCCGAGATGAAACCGGCGCGCATGATCGTCGACTAGCGCGACGACGAAATGCAGCTGGATGTCCGGCGCGTCGAGTTCGGCGCGCGTCTTCAGGAACCCGCCGCCTTCCGCGAAATTCGACGTCAGCATCCCGCGCCGTTCGCGGCGAAAGCGCAGCAGCTCGCGCAGCATGCGCAGGCCGCCGCGCGCGGACACGCCCATCGTGTCGACGCTGCGCGTCCGGTAGCCGAAGATGAAGTCCGGATGGTCCTGCAGGTTGCGGCCGACGCCGGGCAGGTCGACGAGCGTGCGGATGCCGAAACGCCCGAGCTCGGCGGCCGGGCCGACGCCGGACAGCATCAGCAAGTGCGGCGTCTGCAACGCGCCCGCGGCCAGCACGACCTCGCGGCGCGCGCGCAGCGTGCGGACCTCGCCATGCTGCCGCACCTCGACGCCGATCGCGCGCGTGCCGTCGAACAGGATGCGCAGCACCTGTGCGTGTGTCTCGACCGTAAGGTTGTCGCGGCGCCCGACGTGTGGCAGCAGGTACGCGCGCGCGGCGCTCCAGCGTTCGCCGTGCTTCTGCGTGACCTGGTAGACGCCGATGCCTTCCTGCTGCGCGCCGTTGAAGTCGTCGGTCAGCGGCAGGCCCGCCTGGCGCGCCGCTTCGCGGTAGCGCGCGTGGAACGGATTGCCCGTGCGCAGGTCGCTGACCCACAGCGGGCCGTCGCGGCCGTGCCATGCATCGTCGAAGCGTTCGTTGTGCTCGCTGAGCAGGAAGTACGGCAGCACGTCGTCGTAGGACCAGCCTTCGTTGCCGAGCGCAGCCCAGTGGTCGTAGTCGCTGCGGTGGCCGCGGATGTAGACCATCGCGTTGATCGCCGACGAGCCGCCGAGCGCCTTGCCGCGCGGCTGGTAGCCGCGGCGCCCGCCAAGCCCGGCCTGCGGCACGGTCTCGAACGCCCAGTTGTTGATGCGGGACGGCATCATCGCGACGGCGCCCGTCGGCACGTTGACGAGCGTGCCGTCGCCGCGGCCGCCGGCTTCGAGCACACAGACGGTGACGCTCGGGTCCTCGGTCAGGCGTCCCGCGACGACGCAGCCGCCCGAGCCGCCGCCGGCGACGATGTAGTCGTATGTCTTGCTCATGGAATCGTCTCCGGAAAGTCGGCGGGTCAGGCGGTGCGCGACGGCGCTCTGCGTGCGACGACGGCGATCGGTAGGTTCGGATGCATGGTGTCTCCTCAGGGCGGTCGATGAGGTCGTTCGGACGACGACTGGATGACGCCGATGGTGCGTGCCGCATGGGAAAACACCAATGCTGCGACGGGACAATTGTTTTAGTATTTGGGCCAAATCGGCGCTTCAAGGGTTTCCCCCGTATGAGCTTCCAGGATTTCACCCGGAGTCCGGCCGGCGCGCGGCTGCTGGTCGATTTCGGCGGCGAGCGCGGCGTGCCGCAGACGAAGCTGCTGGCCGGCACGGGGCTGTCGGCCGCGCAGCTCGACGACCCGAACGCGGAGGTCACGGCGGCGCAGGAACTGCGGCTGACCGGCAACCTGCTGCGGCTGCTCGGGCATCCGCAGGGCCTCGGCTTCGAGGTCGGCCAGCGGTATCACTTCTCGGCGTACGGCGTGTGGGGCTACGGGCTGATCTCGAGCGCCACCGCGCGCGATGCGCTCGGGCTGGCGCTGCGCTTTTTGCCGCTCACCTATGCATACACGGTGATCACGTACCGCGAGGAGGACGACGGCTGCGTGCTGAATTTCGGCGCCCCCGAGCTGGCCGGCGAGCTGAGCCGGTTCGTCGTGGAGCGCGACATGACTGCGGCGGTCGTGCTGCTGCAGGAAATGGGCGGCGCGGATTTCAGGTTGTCGCGCTTCACGTTGCAGGCCGAACGTCCGGCGGCGGCGCGCGGCGTGGCGCCGGCCGCTGCCCCGCGGATCGCTGGCGTCGAGCCCACGTTCGGCGCGCGGTCGAACAGCCTTGCGTTCGCGCGCACGTATCTCGACCGGCCGCTGCCGCAGGCGAATCCGATTACGGTGTCGATGTGCGAGCAGATGTGCCGTCGCTTGCTGGAAGCGCGGCGCGCGCATGTCGGCACCGCGGCGATGATCCGCGATTACCTGACCGCGACGCCGGGCACGCCGCCGTTTTCGCTCGACGACATGGCGCGGCTGATGAACACCAGCGCGCGCACGCTGAAGCGGCGGCTGCAGGAGGAGGGCACGACGTTTCGCGCGCTGCTTGCCGAGTCGCGCGGCGCGATGGCCGAAGCGCTGCTCGGCGACGAGCGGCTGACGCTGACCGAGGTGGCGGAGCGGCTCGGGTTCAGCGATCTCTCGAGTTTTTCTCAGGCGTTCAAGCGGTGGTATGGGGTGGCGCCGGGGGCGTTTCGCAGCGGCGTGTCACGTGAGAGAAAGGGCGGCTGAGGGGCGCTGAATAATGTGCACGCGGGTTTGGCGCGACGAGGCCGGCGTGCGCACCACGACTAACCGCTAGAATGGCTTCGTTGCTTACGGGAATGCCCGGAATTCACTGTAGGAGAGATGCTTGTGAGGCCGTCCGTTGCACTGAACGCACACCGCGTCGAGATTCGCAGGATTGTCGAAGCCAATCGCGCGTCGAACGCGCGCGTATTCGGGTCCGTCTTGCATGGCGATGATACCGATGAAAGCGATCTGGATCTTCTCGTGGAGCCGCAGCCCGGCATGACGCTGCTCAACGTCGGAACCATCCGGTACCGGTTGTCGGAACTTCTCGGCGTTCGGGTCGATGTGTTGACGCCGAATGCATTGCCCGACACATTTCGTGCAACCGTGGTGGCGGAGGCCCAGCCCATATGAAAGGGAAGGAACAGCGCCTGCCCGATTATCTCGGCCACATGGTCGAAGCAATCGATCGGATCGGAGCATATGTCGGCCCATGGACAAGGCGGGATTTGTTGCGAACATGCTCGTCATCGATGCGGTGATTCGCAACATTGAGGTTATTGGCGACGCGAGCAACAAGGTGCGCAAGCATCATCGGGCATTTGCAGACGAACACCCGGAAGTGCCGTGGCGAGGCTGCTATGAGATGAGGAGCGTGGTTGCCCACGACTACTTCAAGGTGGATCTCGACATTGTTTGGGAAACCATTAAGAACGATCTTCCCGGCATGCGCCGGGATGTTCAGGCGCTGTTGGACCGGCTCGTTCGCGAGCAAGGGGCCGCCGCGCCAAGTTCACAAGGCACTGGGGACTGAAAGGGTGCGATGGCGCCCCGACGCGTTCGTCGCTGCATTTGGCGATATCTCGGGCTATTGATCGGCGACGCATCCGTTCGGGTCGAATGCGGCCGCCGCCGCAACCGTCACTGCTTCGCCGGCGCGATCGCCACGACCTTGTCGAGCGCGGACGGGATGAACGTGTCGAGCTGCGCGGTCACCGTCTCGTAGAACGCGATCGGCTTGCCCCAGGCATCCGGCACGTCGTCGTGCTTGCCGGTCGCGTATTCGGCGAGCGTGTACACCTTGCCCGCCGCCGCCGGATATAGCGCGAGCACCTTCTCCTTGTGCTTGTCGGTCATCGTCAGGATGACGTCGGAATGCTTGACGTCGTTCGCATTGAGCTGCACCGAGCGGTGCGCGGACGTGTCGATGCCGCGCCGCTTCATCAGGATCACGCCGTTCTCCTCGGGCTTCTCGTCGTACGGGTCATCGTCGACCGCGCGCGAAATTACCGCGATGTGTGCGTGGCGCTGCGCGATCAGCTGATCCGCGATGGCCTCGGCCATCACGCTGCGTCCGGTGTTGCCGGTGTCGACGAACGCGACCTTCTTCGGTTCGTCCGCATGGGCGAGCGTCGCGCACTGGACGCCGAGGTAACAGAGCAGGGCAAGCGTCTTGATTGTTTTCATGGTTTTGTTCGCCAGTCAGGGTTGAGGTGCCGCCGCGGCATCGTGCCGACGCCGACGGCACATCATGCCGGCCCTCCGTGACGGACAAAAATCGCCGGCCGGTTTTGGCAAGACGGCGTCGCATCACCGCAATTCAGCGCAATTCATCGCAATCGGCGGCGATGCAGCGCCGACCGCCCCCTAACCCCCCGCCTCGCGATGAAACAACGCGAGAAACTGCTGCGCCGGCGCCGACAGCGGCCGGTCGCGCCGCACGACGCTGCCGTACGAAGGCAGCTTCTGCCCGAGCGTGTAGTCGACGATCGCGACCATCCCGTGCGCGGCATTCAGCTCGGCGACCGTCAGCGGGATCACGCCGAGCATCTGCGAGCGGTCGACGAGGTTCATCGTCGTCAGGATCGAGCCCGTCTCGATCAGCCCGCGCGGCATCGGCTGGTGATGCGCGTGGAACTCGCGCTCGACGACCTCGCGCGCGGGGCTGCCGGCCGGCTGCAGGATCCACGGATACGCGAGCAGCGCCGCGAATTCGACCGGCCCGGCGCCGGCAAGCGGATGGTCGCGGCCGGCGACGATCGCGAGCGCTTCGTCGTCGACCGCGCGGAATTCGCAATCGGCGCCGACGTTGCGCCCGATCACGACTTCAAGCACGCCCTCCTGGAGTTGCGGCATCAGCTTGTCGCTCGTATCGACCGCGATGTCGATCGCGAGCAGCGGATACCGCGCCTTCAACTGCACGAGCGCCTCGGTGAGCCGCCCCGGCGCGGCCGCCATGATGCTGCCGATCGCGAGCCGCCCGGCGCTGCCGAGCTGCAGTTCGGCCAGCTCGCGGTTCAGCGCCTCCATGCTGCCGCGGATCCCGCGGAAGTAGCCGAGCACCCGGTCGCCGGCCGGATTCAGCACGAGCCCGCGCCCGACGCGCTCGAACAGCGGCTGGCCAAGCGCGTCCTCGAGCTCGCGCAGCATCTTGGTCGCGGCCGGCTGCGTGAGGCCGAGCCGGTCGGCCGCCGCGCGCAGCGTCGAGCATTCCTCGACCGCCAGCAGCAGCGCGACCTGCCGCATCCGCAGCCGGTTCAGCAGTTGCGGCGTCGAATCCTTCCTGTCGATCGAACCCAATCCGATTACCCCTGGTTATCAATTCATCAAGAGTTTTCAATTTACCGGGGCATTCCGTCTACCTAGCATGAACCCCACATGACGAACGGCCGCTTGCCGGCCAGACAGGAGACGAATATGCAGACGAAACTGGCCACGGCGGCACGCGGCCCGGCCCGCGCGGGAGATCCGGCATGACGGCCGCCCCGACCTTGCCCGTCGTCGCGCTGACGCTCGGCGACCCGGCCGGCATCGGCCCCGAACTGATCGCGAAGCTGCTCGCACGCCCCGACGCGGTGTCGCGCGCGAATCTCGTGCTGATCGGCGACCGCTGGCTGTGGGAAGCCGGCCAGCGCACCGCGGGCGTGCAGGTCGACGTCGAGCCGGTCGCGTCGCTCGCCGACGTGCGCGACCGGCCGTCGTGCGCGCGGCCCGCGTTCGTCGCGGTCGACACCGTCGACGCCGCCGACGTCACGCTCGCGCAGGCCGGCCCTGCAGGCGGCCGCTCGGTGCTCGACGTGCTGAACCGCTGCATGGACGCTGCGCTCGCCGGCGACATCGACGCGATCTGCTTCGCGCCGCTCAACAAGCACGCGATGAAGCTCGGCGGCCTCGAGCACGAGGACGAACTCCATCACTTTGCCGAATACCTCGGCGTGACCGGCTACTTCTGCGAATTCAACACGCTCGGCGAGCTGTGGACCGCGCGTATCTCGTCGCACATTCCGCTGAAGGACGCGGCGCGCTATCTGTCGGTCGAGCGGATCGAGCAGGCGTCCGAGCTGATCTACCGGTCGCTGCTCGCGAACGGCGTCGCAGCGCCGAAGGTCGCGATCGCCGCGTTCAACCCGCACGGCGGCGACGGCGGGATGTGCGGCCGCGAGGAGATCGACGTGATCGCGCCGGCGGTGCGCGCGCTGCAGGCACGCGCGTGGCCGACCGACGCGCCGTTCGACGGCCCGTTCCCGGCCGACACGATCTTCCTGAAGGCGCAGGCCGGCGACTACCACGCGATCGTCACGATGTACCACGACCAAGGGCAGATCGCGATCAAGCTGCTCGGCTTCTCGCGCGGCGTGACCGTGCAGGGCGGCCTGCCGGTGCCGATCACGACGCCCGCGCACGGCACCGCATACGACATCGCCGGGCGCGGCACCGCCGACGTCGGTGCGACCTGGCAGGCGCTGCAGATCGCGTGCCGGATGGGCGCCGCGCACCGCCGGCAGACGACTTCCGCGTGACGGCGGCCCGGCCCCGACCTTAACGAACGACATTCGAATCGAAACCGCATATCAGGAGACAACGCCATGAAGATCAAGGCCGTACGCGCACGCGTGTACCAATGGAAAGGCAAGACCGTGCCGCCGCAGGGCAACTTCTGCTCGAACGCGATGGACCTGCTGTACGCGCCGCAGGAAACGATGAGCACGTTCCGTTTCCACGCGTGGACCGTCGTCGAAGTGGAGACCGACGACGGCATCGTCGGGCTCGGCAACGTCGCGCTCGCGCCGCACATCGCGAAGGCGATCATCGACCAGTACCTCGCGCCGCTCGTCATTGGCCAGGATCCTTGGGACTACGAATACCTGAACCAGCGGATGTACCGCGCGACCCACGCATGGGGCCGCAAGGGCATCGGCATGGCGGCGATCTCGGCGGTCGACATCGCGATCTGGGACGTGCTCGGCAAGAGTGTCGGCAAGCCCGTGTTCAAGCTGCTCGGCGGCCGCACGAAGGAGAAGATTCCCTGCTACTACTCGAAGCTGTACCGCACCGACCTGAAGGCCATGCAGGACGAGGCGAAGCGCTATCTCGACGAGGGCTTCCGCGCGTTCAAGATGCGTTTCGGCTACGGGCCCTCGCACGGGCAGCAGGGGGTGGTCGAGAACCTGAAGTCGGTCGCGGCGATCCGCGAAGTGATCGGCTACGACAACGACCTGATGCTCGAGTGCTACATGGGCTGGAACCTCGAATATGCGAAGCGCATCCTGCCGAAGCTCGAGAAGTACCAGCCGCGCTGGCTCGAGGAGCCCGTGATCGCCGACGACATCGACGGCTACGCGGAGCTGAACCGGCTGACGAGCATCCCGATCTCCGGCGGCGAGCACGAGTTCTCGCTGTACGGCTTCAAGCAGCTGCTCGACCGCAAGGCCGTGTCGGTGGTGCAGTACGACACGAACCGCGTCGGCGGCATCACGATGGCGCACAAGATCAACGCGCTGTGCGAGGCGTACAGCGTGCCGGTGATCCCGCACGCGGGCCAGATGCACAACTACCACCTGACGATGAGCACGCTCGCGTCGCCGATGAGCGAGTACTTCCCGATGTTCGACGTCGAGGTCGGCAACGAGCTGTTCTATTACATCTTCGACGGCGAGCCGGCCGCGGAGAACGGCTTCCTGCAGCTGCGCGACGACGTGCCGGGTCTCGGCCTCACGCTGAAGACCGAGTTCCTCGACCAGTTCGACATCGTGGAGTGACCATGCGCGCACGTTACCAGGGCGTCTTTCCGGTGGCGCCGACCATCTTCACCGCGGACGGCGCGCTCGACCTCGACGGCCAGCGCCGCGCGATCGACTTCATGATCGACGCCGGTTCGCACGGCATCTGCATCCTCGCGAACTACTCCGAGCAATTCGCGCTCGGCGACGACGAGCGCGACGTGCTGACTCGCACCGTGCTCGAGCACGTCGCCGGCCGCGTGCCGGTGATCGTCACCACGTCGCACTTCAGCGCGCGGATCTGCGCGGAGCGCAACCGGCGCGCGCAGGCGCTGGGCGCATCGATGGTGATGGTGATGCCGCCGTATCACGGCGCGACGTTCCGCGTGCCGGAGGCGTCGATCCATGCGTTCTTCCGCGAAGCAAGCGCCGGGCTCGACATTCCGCTGATGATCCAGGACGCGCCCGCGAGCGGCACGACGCTGTCGGTCGACTGCCTCGCGAGACTCGCGCGCGAGATCGACGCGGTGTCGTACTTCAAGATCGAGACGCCCGGCGCGGCGGCAAAGCTGCGCGAACTGATCCGCGTCGGCGGCGACGCGATCGAAGGGCCGTGGGACGGCGAGGAAGGCATCACGCTGCTCGCCGATCTCGATGCGGGCGCGACGGGCGCGATGACGGGCGGCGGCTATCCGGACGGGATCCGCAAGATCACCGACGCGTATTTCGCGGGCCGCCGCGACGAAGCGTGCGAGCAGTACGCGCGCTGGCTGCCGCTGATCAACTACGAGAACCGGCAGGCGGGTTTTCTGGCGGCGAAGGTGCTGATGAAGGAAGGCGGCGTGATCGCGTGCGACCGCCCGCGCGCGCCGTGGCCCGACCTGCATCCGGATACGCGCGCGGGGTTGCTCGACGCGGCGCGGCGGCTCGATCCGCTCGTGCTGCGCTGGGGGCGCTAGACGCCGGTTCGTCACGGCATGACAGCGGTCCATCAGAAGACCGCCGCAGCCATCACCAAAATTGGAGACATCAATGAACACGTTAACCCCGGCCACCCCGGCATACGAAGCCGGCGAAGCCATTCCGCGACGCCGCTGGCTGCGCGTGATCCCGCCGCTGCTGCTCGCCTGCATCATCTCGTACATGGACCGCGTGAACATCGCGTTCGCGATGCCGGGCGGGATGAACGCCGATCTCGGGATGGACGCGACGATGGCCGGCCTCGCCGGCGGGATCTTCTTCTTCGGCTACCTGTTCCTGCAGATTCCCGGCGGCCGGCGCGCCGCGCTCGGCAGCGGCAAGCGCTTCATCGCGTGGTCGCTCGTGAGCTGGGCCGTGCTGTCGGCGTTGACGGGCCTCGTCACGCATACGTGGGAACTGCTGACGCTGCGCTTCCTGCTCGGCGTCGCCGAGGGCGGGATGCTGCCGGTCGTGCTGACGATGGTCAGCAACTGGTTCCCCGATCGCGAGCGGGGCCGCGCGAACGCGATGGTCATCATGTTCGTGCCGCTCGCGGGCATGATCACCGCTCCGCTGTCCGGCTTCATCCTCGCTGCTTACGACTGGCGCCACCTGTTCTTCAGCACGGGCGCGCTGTCGCTGCTGTTCCTGATCGTCTGGCTGCTGTTCGCCGACGACAGCCCGGAGACCGCGCGTTGGGTGTCGCCGCGCGAGAAGGCGTACATCCTCGACGCGCTGCGCGCCGAGCAGGAGCGCAAGCGCGCGGCCGGCACGCCGACCGCGGCGTCGTTCGGCGCGCTGATGCGCAATCCGACGATCTGGCTGCTGATCGCGATCAACTTCTGCTACCAGGTCGGCATCTACGGCTATACGATGTGGTTGCCGACGCTGCTGAAGAACCTCACGCACACCGGGATGGGCAAGATCGGCCTGCTCGCGATGCTGCCGTACATCGCGATGATCATCGGCATGTTCGCGACGTCGTATTTGTCGGACCGAACCGGCAAGCGCCGCCTGTTCGTGCTGCTGCCGCTCGTCGGTTTCGCGGCGTGCCTCGCGCTGTCGGTGCTCACGCATTCGACGATGGCCGTATCGTTCGCGTTCCTGATTGGCTGCGGCTTCTTCCTGCAGGCGGCGGCCGGCGTGTTCTGGGCGATTCCGCCGAAGCTCTGCAGCGTCGAGACCGCCGGCAGCGCGCGTGGCCTGATCAACGCGCTCGGCAACCTCGGCGGGTTCTGCGGCCCGTATGCGGTCGGCGTGCTGACCCAGCACGTGAGCTCGGCGGCCGGCGTGTACAGCCTCGCGGTCACGCTCGCGGTGGCGGGCCTCCTCGCGCTGACGCTGCCGAAGCGCTGCGAGGATTGACGGACAGACGCGCGACCCCGCGAGCGCAGTGCAATGAGCGGACACTTGCCGCGGCGCGATGCGCGCGCCGCGGCGACACATCGAAGTACGGAGACTCACGATGAACGACATCCTGTTGCTGGTGCAGAAGTGCGCCCATACCTTCAGCTTCTACGATCTCGAAACGAAAACGGCGCTCAAGCACATCGTGCTGCCGAACTTCCCGCATGAATTCACCGTCGACGCGAAGAACCGCTTCGCGTACGTCGGCATCTTCGGCATCGAGACCGCGTGGTCGCGCGGCCACGAAGGCGACCACCGGATCGCCGAGATCGACCTCGCCGAGCGCACCCATACGCGCATGCTCGACCTGTGGCCGTACTACCGGCCGCACGGGATGGCGAGCGACAGCGAGGGCCGGCTGTATGCGATGAGCGAGGCGCACGACATGCTGCTCGTGTTCGATCGCCCGACCGAGCAGCCGGTGCCGAACATGGCGGTGCCGTCCGGCGGCGTGAAGACGCACCTCGTGACGCTGACGCGCGACGCGAGCCGAGCGTACGGCGTGCACCTGCTGTCGAACACGGTCACGCAGTTCCATCCGCGCGACGCGACGGTCGCGCCGCGCGCGGTGATGCCGGGGCCGCGTCCGGAAGGCAACGCGCTGTCGAGCGACGAGCGCACGCTGTACGTCGCGAACCGCGGCGACGACACGCTGGTCGCGATCGACACCGACACGATGACCTGCGGCCGCCGCGTGAAGACGCGCAACGATCCGAACCGCATCTACCGGACGAGCGCGCCGGACGGCCGCGACCTGCTGTTGCTGACCAACTCGGGCGAGCGGTCGATCTCGGTGTTCGATGCGCAGCAGCTCGAGGAAATCGAACGCGTCGCGCTGCCCGCGAACCCGACCGCGCTGTCGTTCCATCCGTCGCGCCGTGCGGCCTATGTGTCGTTCCAGGACGACTACGTGCGCGAACTCGATCTCGATACCTGGCGTTTCGTCAGCGCATTGCCGACGCTGCGCGAGCCGGATGCGTCGTATGTACTCGCCGGCACGCGCTGACGGGCGCGGCGGGGCGCCGGACGGGATGCCCGATGCGCTCGTCGATGCGCATCACCACCTGTGGCGGCTCGATGCGGGTGCGCACTATCCGTGGCTGCAGGATCAATACGATCCGGCGCGCTTCATGTTCGGCGACTACGCGGCGCTGTGCCGCGACTTTGGCGTCGACGCATACCGGCGGGCGGCGCACGGCGCGCCGCTCGTCGCGAGCGTGCACGTCGAAGCCGAACGCGCGCGCGACGAGGCGCTCGCGGAGACGCGCTGGCTGCACGACATCGCGGCTGCACACGGGCTGCCGTCGGCGATCGTCGCGTGGGTGGACCTGCTGGCCGACGACGCGGCGGAGCGGCTTGCAGAGCAGGCCGCGTGGCCGCGCGTGCGCGGCGTGCGCTTCAAGCCGCGCACCGCGCCGGCGCCCGATGCGGCCGTCGACGGCCCCGGCACGCTGCGCGACCCGCGCTGGCCGGCCGCGCTTGAACGGCTCGCCGCGCACGGCCTATGCTGGGATCTGCGGGTGCCGTTCTGGCATCTCGGCGACGCGGCGGCGCGGCTCGCGGATGCGCCGGCCGTCGACGTGGTGCTCGAACACGCGGGATTGCCGTGGGACCGCTCGGACGCGGGGCTCGCACGCTGGCGGCGCGGGATGGAAGCGCTCGCCGCGTTGCCGCGCGTGTCGGTGAAGCTGTCCGAATTCGGCTTGCGCGATGCGGCGTGGAACGACGCGGAAAACCGGCGGATCATCCGCGACGCGATCGCGATATTCGGGTGGGAACGGTGCCTGTTCGCGAGCAATTTCCCGGTGGCGGGGTTGCGCGTGACCTATCCCGCGCTGCTGCGCACGTTCGCCGGCGCCATGGCGGACCTGAGCGACGTGGCGCGCCGTGCGATCTGGCACGACAACGCGGTCCGGATCTACCGGATCGAACTCGACGAACCCAACAAGCTGGCAGGTGAATGATGCAGATTTCCGGACAGATGGTGATCGGCGGCGCGTCGGTGCGCGGCACGGCAGGAACGCTGCGCGCGTTCGATCCCGCGCGCGGCGTCGAACTGGAACCCGAATTCGGCGCGGGCGATGCGGCGGACGTGGATCGCGCGTGCACGCTGGCGGCCGCCGCGTTCGATCCGTTTCGCGCGATGCCGCTCGACGTGCGCGCGCGGTTTCTCGACACGATCGCCGACAACCTCGTCGCGCTCGGCGACGCGCTGATCGCGCGCGCGCATCAGGAATCGGCGCTGCCGGTCGTGCGGCTCGAAGGCGAGCGCGCGCGCACGGTCGGCCAGCTCAGGCTGTTCGCGGCGCTCGTGCGCGACGGCCGCTGGCTCGGCGCGACGCTCGATTCCGCGCAGCCGGACCGCCAGCCGTTGCCGCGGCCCGACCTGCGCCTGCGGAAGATTCCGGTCGGCCCGGTCGCGGTGTTCGGCGCGAGCAACTTCCCGCTCGCGTTCTCGGTCGCGGGCGGCGATACGGCGTCGGCATTCGCGGCCGGCTGCCCGGTCGTCGTGAAGGCGCATCCTGCGCATCTCGGCACGTCCGAACTGGTCGGGCGTGCGATCCAGCAGGCGGTGGCCGCCTGCGGGCTGCCGGAAGGCGTGTTCTCGCTGGTGATCGGCGCGGGCAATGCGATCGGCGAGGCGCTCGTCGCGCACCCGGCGATCAAGGCGGTCGGCTTCACCGGCTCGCGCGGCGGCGGGCTGGCGTTGATGAGCATCGCGGCGAAGCGCCGCGAGCCGATTCCCGTTTATGCGGAGATGAGCAGCATCAACCCGTTCTTCGTGCTGCCCGGCGCGCTTGCGGCGCGCGGCGGCGAGATCGCGCGCGGCTTCGTCGAATCGCTGACGCTCGGCGTCGGCCAGTTCTGCACGAACCCGGGGCTCGTCGTCGTGCTCGACGGGCCCGACACGCAGGCGTTCGTCGACGCCGCCGCGCAGGCGCTCGGGCAGAAGGGTGCGCAGACGATGCTGACGACGGGGATCGCGGCCGCCTATCAACGCGGTGTCGCGCAGCGGGCGGCGTCAGCGGGCGTGAGCGCGGTCGCGCAAGGTGCGCAGACTGGCGCGCAGGCGGCGGCGATGCCCGCGCTGTTTGCGACGACGCAGGCCGCATTTGTGTCGGATGCCACGCTGGAGGACGAGATCTTCGGACCGACGTCGTTGATCGTCACGTGCCGCGACGTCGACGAGATGATCGATCTGGCCGAACACGTCGAAGGTCAGCTCACGGCGACGCTGCATCTCGAACCGGCCGACTACGCGCTCGCGCGGCGGCTGCTGCCGACGCTCGAACGCAAGGCCGGACGCATTCTCGCGAACGGCTATCCGACCGGTGTCGAAGTCGCGCATGCGATGGTGCATGGCGGGCCGTTTCCGGCGACGTCCGATTCTCGTGCGACGTCGGTCGGTACGCTTGCGATCGAGCGGTTCCTGCGGCCGGTGTGCTATCAGGCGCTGCCGGCGGAGTTGCTGCCGGAGGCGTTGCAGGACGGCAATCCGCTGGGTGTGTGGCGGTTGAAGGATGGGAAGTTCGGGAAGGATTGAGCGGCCATGCCGAGCAGGCGCGGATAGCCGAAATTTTGTCAATCGAATGACGGATTGTATGGGCGCGGCGTTAATCGCCGCGCTTTTTTTACATGGAAGCGTAGGGCGCCAGAGTCATTGCAACGGTGCACGCTGAAAATCAACGACTTACGAGCAGTCGTGCCACAGGTGCCCGAGCGGGCGCGTCAGAGATCGTGCGACTGGCCTACCTTCGCGCCATACTTGTAGCGCCGGACGCGATTGGCCGTAGCCGACCCGGAAGAGACCTCCGGCGTTTTCGATTGCGGGCACTCGCATGAAGAGCCCTGATAAATTTGGACGGACGACGCCATTGACAGAACGACTGGCAAAACATGAGTCACCCCAGACAGCGCTTCAAAATGAAGCTGGCGCCGCCCGACAACTCGGCGGGCCGCCGTCGCCATGTCAAATGATGACTCGTCACTGTTCAGCAGGCGTAGCAACCACGTTGTCCATAGAAACTGGCCACGATCAAGAGCTGATTTTTAAAACATCGACTCAAATTCACGACAATACAGCGCGCAGTTCGGCCATGACCTAAGCGCTAGAGCGGAAGGACATACAGTTTCGACCTACCCATCTTGTAGGTCGATTACCCATCGAAACCGTCAAGCGCGCACGACATAGTGGACAACATATCAATAAAAAGCGATTCACTGGAACAGCCTGAAGGTGCTGATTGCCGCCGAGCAGAACTGTGTCCTCACGAGAAACTTGCGTTTGCGCGTACGCCGGTTACTCAGGTCCAGGGCAAGGCCCCGCAATTCAGGAGAAAGGAGTATGAGCATGGCAGACGTCGACTCTCTGTTGGAGTTCATTCCGGACCACCTGGGCGGGAATTTATGGAACTGGTATGACCTGGGGGCCGCCACCAAGCACCAAGTGTATGGGAATCCTGCCGTCTACACGCCGGCGGACGGTGGAATACCACACATCTACGTCCGTGGCTTGATCCCTCTTGGCAGGGAGGACAACCTATTGGAGTTCATTCCGGACACCTATTACGGGCGGTTATGGAACGCGTATGACCTGACGGCCGCCACCGGGCAGCAAGTGACGGGGAATCCTGCCGTCTTCACGCCGGCGGACGGTGGCGCGCCACACATCTACATCCCTGGCAGGGACAACCCTGGCACGGCCGCGCCCAACAACCTGTTGGAGTTCATTCCGGACAACATGGGTGGGCAGTTATGGAACGCGTGGGACCTGACCGCCGCCACCGGGCGACAAGTGCTTGGGGATCCTGCCGTGTACACCCCGGTGGGCGGTGGATTACAACACATCTACATCCTTGGCACGGCCGAGAACCTATTGGAGTTCGTTCCGGACGATCTGGGCGGGCAGTTATGGAACGCGTATGACCTGACGGCCCTCACCGGGCAAGGAGTTTATGGGAATCCTGCCGTCTACACGCCAGTGGGCGGTGGGCCGCCACACATCTACATCAGTGGCACGGCCGGCAACCTGTTGGAGTTCAAACCGGATCCGGACAATCCGGGCGGATGGCTCGCGCCTGACCTGACGGCCCTCACCGGGCAGCAAGTGGCTGGGAATCCTGCCGTCTACACGCCGGTGGGCGGTGGCGTGCCACACATCTACATCGGGGGCACGGCCAACAACCTGTTGGAGTTCAAACCTGATCCGGACAACCCGGGCGGATGGCTCGCGCGTGACGTGACGGCCCTCACCGGGCAGCAAGTGGCTGGGAATCCTGCCGTCTACACGCCGGCGGACGGTGGCGAGCCACACATCTACATCCGTGGCACGGCCAGCAACCTGTTGGAGTTCATTCCGGACAACCTGGGCGGGCAGTTATGGAACGCGTATGACCTGACGGCCGACACCGGCGGGCAGCTAGTGACTGGGGATCCCGCCGTCTACACGCCGGTGGGCGGTGGTGCGCAACACGTCTACATCGTGTGGGCACCTGGGGGGCTTTGATGCACCGGGTAGTCGGCGCATGTTGTTTCGGAGCTTCAGCATCCAGATGATGCTCGTCAATGTGGCCGCCAACGCTTGAGCAACGCCGCAAAGCGGTTGCGCTCCTGCGGATCAGCAATCGCGTCGAACTCATCGGTCACGACTACCGGCTGCTTCGAGTGAATGCCGACGATGATCGGCCGGTTGTCGGCGCTCTCTCTGGTACTGGTAGCCGGCTGTCGCCCCGAGCGAGCTCTTGCCCACGCCCCGGTCGCCGTGGATGAACACATTGCGCCCGGGTGCGCACAGTGCACGGTCTATCGCCTCCAGCCGGCGCTCACGGCCCTTGCGCATCTCGGGCGTGCGTACAGGCTGCGCGGCTGACAGCGCGACCTTGAGTTTCTCACGCAAACGCGCCTTGTCGTAGCCGGCAATCGTCATGGGTCCGCCCTGTCTCAGTATGATCGCCGATCGCGTCGCGACCGACGCCGTCCTTTTCGTCGTGTCGCTCAGTCGCAAAGCTGTGGCGCCAGTCGCAGTTACTCTGGCGCCCTACGGGAAGAAATATGCGGCGCTGCCACCGGAAACAAATAAATAAATCGTTTCCAATCGTTCAATGATCTCTGCCGAAACATGAATTAAATGGTTGAAGAAAATTGATTGCGCATTTATATATAAGCATCGAATTACGCACGCTTATAAGAAGGAGATGACACGCCGGATGCGGAGGGCGCCGTACCGGGGGCGATGTCATGCCGCGACGCATTCGCGTCGTCGTATGGCGAACGGTATTGCGCGTTCGCCGTCTCAGTGAACCCGTTCTCGATTCACCTTGTATCCCACCGACAATATTTCGCATACCTGAAGGATGGCGGCGATGAGTAACGTCTATGTGCTGTACACCGGCGGCACGATCGGCTGCGACGGCTCACCGCTCGCGCCGATGCCGGGGCCGAAGTTCAGGGCGCTGATCGAGTCGATGCCGGGGCTCGAGGGCGGGCAGGTGGCCGGCTATCCGGGGCTCGCCTACACGGTCGCGTGGTTCGACACGCCGCTCGACAGCTCGAACATGACGCCGTCCGACTGGATCGCGATCGCGCAGTCGCTCGCCGCGGTCTACGGCGACTACGACGGCTTCGTCGTGCTGCACGGTACCGACACGATGGCGTTCAGCGCGGCCGCGATGTCGTTCCTGCTGCCGGGCCTGGCGAAACCTGTCGTGTTCACCGGCTCGCAGGTGCCGCTCGCGATGACGCTCAACGACGCGTTGACGAACCTTGTCGGCGCGATCGTGCTCGCCGGCACGACGCGCATTCCGGAGAGCCTGCTGTACTTCGATTCGCTGCTGCTGCGCGGCAACCGGTCGGTCAAGGTCAATGCGAACCAGTTCGCGGCGTTCTCGTCGCCGAATTTTCCGCCGCTGGCGACCGTGGCCGCGCAGATCTCGATCGATACGGCGCTGCTGCTGCCGCCGCCGGACTGGAGCACGTCGCTCGACAACCCCGCGAACCTTGCCGCCGCACGGGACCGGCTGACGCGCCAGGCGCAGGCGGTGCGCAATTTCGCGGCGATCGTGATGACGCTCTACCCGGGCATCGGCGCGTCGGTCGCGAACGCGATGATCAACCGCAGCGAACCCGCGGTGCGCGGCGTCGTGATCGAGGCGTTCGGCGAGGGCAACGGCCCGTCGGCCGCCGCCTTCCTGCAGGTGCTGTCGGCCGCGAACGAAGCGGGCGTCGTGCTGATGGACAACACGCAGGTGCTGGCCGGCTCGGTCAACATCGACGCCTACGAGACCGGCTCGGGGCTCGCGCAGGCCGGCGCGATCAGTGCGTACGACATGGTGCCCGAAGCCTCGCTCGCCAAGCTCGTTGCGCTGATCAGCGTCGGCATGGCGCCCGCCGACATCCGCAAGAAAATGCAGCAGAGCCTGGCAGGAGAAATCACGCCGCCCGAGACCGCGGCCGTGAAAACGCTGCCGGTCCATTGAACCGGGGCGGCGATTCACTCAACCCAAGGAGGCAGACCATGTTGCTGAAACCCCATGCACGCTACCGGCTGAGCGGGATGATTCATGACGACGATCCGCGCTACGCGGTGCTCGCCCCGGGGATGGAACTCGCGGCAAACCAGCAGATCGCGCCGCACTATGTGACCGTACCGGGCGGCAGGCAAGTGCCGCAATACGCGCCCACAGTGGTCGGCACGTCGGTCGCCTACGATCCGGCGGCCAACTGCGAAGGATGCTTCATGTCCTACAAGTTCCAGGTGAACAACAACTGCTACAACTACTCGACGAACATCGCATCGAACTCGTTCGCGCAGCCGGGGCGGATGCATGGCTACTTCCTCACGTCGCCGCCGACGGGGCCCGACGTGGTCAAGGGCGCGCAGCTTGACGGGCTCGTCAACCTGGGCTCGTCGACGAAGGAGGACCTGATCCAGCACGTGCGCGCGCAGGGCGGCGTCGGGCATTACGTCGCGCTGCTGATCTCGCCGGGCGATGCGTCGGTCGGCTGGCCGGGCGACTACCACTGGGTGCGCTGCGACTCGACATCGCAATTCGACACGTGGTCGCAGAAGGACGGCGGCGACCAGGTGACGAACTTCGACTTCGCGGGCAATCCGATCTCGTGGCCGCCGACGGCCGACTGGACCGTGAACCAGGGGCCGCTGCTCCAGGGCAATCCGAACGACATCGTCGTGTCGTATACGTTCTACTGCTTCATGTACGTGCCCGCCGCCGGCGTGTCGCTCATCTGAGCGTTCCGGCGCCGACGCCCGGCCGCAAGGCCGGGCGCATCCTCTTCTACGGCGATCCGGTGGGCATCGAAGCGGACATGCATCGACCGGGACTAGAATCGCGGGTGCTGCATCGACCCACCCGCCGATTCCCAAGGACCCGCATGCTCACGATCCGCCCGATGACCGCTGAAGACTTTGCACGCTTCTGGCCGACCTATCGCACCGTGGTCGCCGCACAGGAAACCTACGCGTTCGACCCCGCACCGACCGAAGCGGCGGCGCGCGCGTTGTGGCTCGACGCGCCGCTCTGCACGTGGGTGGCGGAAGAGGACGGCGAGCTGCTCGGCTCGTACTACCTGAAGGCAAACGCGGCGGGGCCCGGCAACCACGTAAGCAACTGCGGCTACATGGTGAGCGAGGCCGCGCGCGGCCGCGGCGTCGCGCGCCGGATGTGCGAGCACTCGCAGCAGGTCGCGCGCGAGCGCGGCTTTCTCGCGATGCAGTTCAATTCGGTGGTCGCGACGAACGAGGTTGCGGTCGGGCTGTGGCAGAAACTCGGGTTCGAGATCGTCGGGCGCCTGCCGCGCGCGTATCGCCATGCGCGGCTCGGGTTCGTCGATTGTCTCGTGATGGTCAAGTGGCTGGGAGAGGGCGCGTAAGTTCGCGCCGGGCGTATCATCGCGTCGATACGACGAAACGAACCGACCCGGAGACAATGCGATGCGCGCAGCACCGCAATCCGCGCATGCCGACGCGCTGGCACCAGGCACCGGCGCGAACGAACCTGACCGCATGGCCGCATGGCGGCTCGCGATCCGCCTGTCGCTCGGCAGCGCGATCGCGCTCGGCCTCGCCCGCTTTTCCTATGCGCTGCTGCTGCCGCCGATGAAGGCCGATCTCGGCTGGAGCTTCGCGCAGGCCGGCGCGCTGAACACCGCGAACGCCGCGGGCTACCTGCTCGGTGCGCTGGCGTTTCCATTTCTGTCCCGGCGCTGGCCGGCCGGCGCGCTGCTGACCGCCGGATGCACGATCACCGCGCTGCTGATGGCCGCAAGCGGGATGGTCGCCGATTCGAACGCGCTGCTCGTGCTGCGGCTCGCGACCGGCATCGGCAGCGCGCTGATCTTCGTCTGCGGCGGCGTGCTCGCGGCGCGCCTCGCGTCCGCCGTGCCGCGCGATGCCGGCTTGCTGCTCGGCCTCTACTACGGCGGCACCGGGTGGGGCATCGTCGCGTCGTCGCTGCTCGTGCCGGCGACGCTCGCGCCCGGGCCGCACGGCTGGCAGCGCGCGTGGTTCGCGCTTGCGCTCGCCTGTGCGCTGTTCGCGGCCGTCGCGGTGTCGGCCGCGAGACGCATCGAGCATGCGCATGCGGTCCCTGTCCCCCCGCGCGACCGGGCCGCGCCAGCCGACCGGGCAGCACATGTCGCGCGCTTTTCCTTCGCATTGGCCGGATACGGATTGTTCGGCGTCGGCTACATCGGCTACATGACGTTCATCGTCGCGCTGCTGCGCGGCGCAGGGATGAGCGGTGCGGTCGTGTCGGGCTTCTACGTGATGCTCGGCGTCGCGACGGTCGTGTCGGCACGGCTGTGGTCGACGCTGCTCGACCGGATGCGCGGCGGCCAGGCGCTCGCCGTGCTGAACGCGCTGCTCGGCGTCGCGACGCTGATGCCCGCGCTCGTCGTGCATCCGGCGGCGGCGTTCGCGTCCGGCGTGCTGTTCGGCGCGACCTTTCTGTCGGCGGTCGCGTCGACGACCGCGTTCGTGCGGCATAACCTGCCCCCCGACGGCTGGGGGAAAGGGATCAGCGCGTTTACGACCGTGTTCGCGTTCGGGCAGATCGCGGGGCCGGTCGCGATCGGCTGGGTGTCGGACAGCGCGGGGCTCGCGCGCGGGCTCGTGTATTCGGCGCTGGTGCTGTTCGCGGGCGCGGTGCTGGCAGCGTGTCAGCGGGCGTTGCCCGCCCGCTCGTAACGCAAGCCTTTGCATGCCGGTCGTCCGGCCTGCGCTTCGCGCGACGCCGGATGCCCTGCGGCCCGCGCCGTCGCCGAATGCATCGTGTCTAGTGACCCCGAATGCCACCACGTCGTCCGGCATGCTGTCGTGCCGCGCAATCGGGCGATTGACCGATCCGCAGGCGTGCGGGTTCACTGCGCGCACGCGGCCCGCGCGACGCGATGAAACGCGCGGCTGAAATAGATCAGGCTGTCGCCGTCGGCGCGCACCCTGATCGCCGACGCCTGCACGAACATGACCGAATGCGAACCGACTTCCTTCAGCTCGACGATCGTGCCCTGCAGGCTCGCGAGCGCGTCGCGCAGCACGGGCACGCCGTGCTCGCCGTCGTCCCACACGGGCAGGTCGAAGCGCCGCTCCATCGGCAGTTCGGTCTGCCCGGCGAAATGACGTGCGAGCGCCTCATGCTCGGCGGGCAGCACGTTGATGCACACGCGGCGGTTCTGCTCGAACGTCGCATGCATCGCGCTCGAGCGGTTGATGCAGACGAGCAGCGTCGGCGGCGTGTCGGTGACGGAGCAGACGGCGCTCGCGGTGATGCCGCAGCGGCCGTGCGGGCCCGCGGTGGTGATCACGTTGACGGCGGCGCCGAGATGGGCCATCGCCTGCCGGAAATGCCGTTGCGCGTCGGACGGATCGAGGCCGGGGTTTCGCGGGGTGTCGGACATGTGCGCTCCTGGTTGGGCGGATATTGCGATTGCGGGTCGCGCGATGCGCGGGCGACGCGCGAATGAAGACAGCGTACGCGACGAAAGAACGGAAGGACATTCGCACGATTGGCGTCGAAGATGGCATTGCCGCCAACGCGTCTAAAGGTTCTACCTAGGCGATTCGCGCGCCGCGCGGGCACGCGTTTCATCCATGCGTAAAGGGGTTTTCGGGGGTTTCCATCAACATTTCGGCTCGTTATGATGTGCCGCAACTCCTCCAAAAAAACGAGGCGGTGACGCGAGCGGAACGCCGCCTGCATCACGCCCGATATCCCCCGATACTTCGCGAGACACCCGATGACGTCACCCGCTCCAATCGTATATATCGTCGACGACGACAACGGCATGCGGACGTCCCTGGCGTGGTTGCTCGAATCGGTCGGCATCCGGTCCGAAGGCTTCGCGAACGCGGCGGACTTCCTGGCGCGCTTCGACGCGACGATTCCCGCCTGCCTCGTGCTCGACGTACGCATGCCGGAAACGAGCGGCTTCGACGTGCAGGCCGAACTGAACGCGCGCGGCGCGACGCTGCCGGTGATCTTCGTGAGCGGCCACGGCGACATTCCGATGTCGGTGCGCGCGCTGCAGAACGGCGCGATCGATTTCGTCGAGAAGCCGTACAACTCGCAGCAGATGCTCGAGCGCGTGCAGCGCGCGATCAAGCTCGCGCAGCAGCGGCATGCGGCGGGACAGCGCCATCGCGAACTGCGGCAGCGGCTCGGTGCGCTGACCGCGCGCGAAAAGGAAGTGCTGCGCGGCGTGATCGACGGCAAGGGCAGCAAGCAGATCGCGTCGGATCTGTCGATCAGCGTGAAGACCGTCGACGTCCATCGTGCGAGCATCAAGGAGAAGCTCGGCGCCGCGTCGATCGCGGCGCTCGTGCGCGACGTGCTGGCGGTGTGGGGCGACGGCGAGTATCCGCCGCGCTAGAGCCCGTCCACGCCAGGAACCGCAACAGGCCCCGGATGCGCGCCGCGTCACGCATGGCGGTCCAGCAGCGCCGGACCACCGCACGTTCTCGACAGCACATTCGGCGAGACATCCTGCTCAACGCATGTACAGCCCGCCGTTGATATCCCAGCACGCACCGTTTGCGAAATGCGCGTCGCCGGACGCGAGCAGCACGGCCGCATCCGCGACGAACGCCGCCGAGCCGAGCCGGCCGCCGGGCAGGCTGGCGAGCACCTGCCGAAGCTTCTCCGGCGACACGCTCTCGTAGACGATCGGCAGGTCGAGCGGGCCGGGCGAGATCGCGTTGACGGTCACGCCTTGCGCGGCGAGATCGCGCGCGAACACCTTGGTCAGTGTCAGCGTGCCGCCCTTCGCGGCCGCGTAGTGTGCGCCCGTCGCCGAGCCGCCGTTCTGTCCGGCGAGCGATGCGATGTTGACGATGCGGCCCTCGCCGCGCGTCGCGAAGTACTGGCCGAACACCTGGCAGCCGAACAGCACGCTGCGCAGGTTCACGTCGATGACCTGGTCGAACTGTTCGGCCGTGATCTCCATCGCCGGCACGACCTTCGACGCGCCCGCATTGTTGACGAGCGCGTCGACGTGCCCCCAGCGGGCGACGAGCGCATCGCGCACGGCCTCGAAATCGCGTTTCGACGTGACGTCGAGCGGCAGCCCTATCGCGCGTTCGCCGCTCGGGTCGAGTGCGTGCGCATGGGTCTGCACCGCGTCGTGCGCGATGTCGGCGAGCGCGACGCGGTAGCCGGTGGCATGGAACCGTGTGGCGATGACGGCGCCGAGCCCGCGCGCGGCGCCGGTGATGAGTACGACTCGATCGGACATGGATCGGGGCTCCCTCGATGAGGTGCGCGATCGTGCGCACCGGGTGGATGTCACGCGGCGAAGGCCGCTTCGAAACGCGCGGCGACCGCGCAGACCTGCTCGTCGGCGCCCTTGCGGCCGACGATCTGCAAACCCGCCTTCAGCGGCGATCCCGCGAGCGGCAGCGGCACGCTGATCGCGGGATGGCCGCTGAGATTGAACGGCCGGATCAGCGACGACATCGCGATCACCGACGTGCCGCTGCGCGCGGCGTCGAGCGTGATCGGCAACGCCGGCAGCGTGGGCAGCACGAGCACGTCAACGTCGGCCAGCGCGCGGTCGATCTGTTCCGTGATGCGCACGCGCACCTGTTCGGCGAGCGCGAGCGCCGCGGACGTCGTCGTCGCGGCGGCGCGCAAGCGGGCATCGAGATCCGCGCCGAGCTTGCCGGACGCGACGAGGTGGCCGAACGCCTGCGACGTCTCCGCGTTGATCACGGCGAGCCCCGCGTCGAACGCCGCGCGAAGCCCGTCGAGCACGATCGCTTGCGACCGGCATCCGGCCCGGCCGACGGCCGCATCGAGCGCGGCGACGATGGCCGGGTCCGCGTCGACGGCGACTCGTCCGACCGTGCAGTCCGGCACCGGCTGCCGCGCGCGTGCACGGTCGAATCCGGGCGCGATCGCCGCCATCACGGCGGCCAGCGTGCCGACGTCGCGCGCGAACGGGCCGACGCAATCGAGCGTTGATGCCGCCGGCGCGACGCCGCGCCGCGACACGCGCCCGAAGGTCGGCTTCAGGCCGACCACGCCGCAGCAGGCGGCCGGGCCGCGGATCGAGCCGCCGGTGTCGGTGCCGAGCGCCGCGTCGACCGTGCCGAAGCCGACGAGCGACGCGGAGCCGCTCGACGAGCCGCCGGGAATCCGCGACGCGTCCTGCGGATTGAGCGGCGTGCCCGTGTAGTCGTTGATGCCGGTCATGCCGAACGCGAGTTCGTGCATGTTCGCCTTGCCGGCGATTTGCCAGCCGGCGTCGAGCAGATGCTGCACGACGTCCGCGTGGCGCGCGGCGGGCGGGGCGTCGGCGAGCGCACGGCTCGCGGCGGTGGTCGGCCGGCCGGCGATGTCGATCGTGTCCTTGATCGCGATCGCCGGGCCGGGGCCGCCCAGCGTGAAGGTGTCGATGAATCCGGTCATGGGCGAGCTCGCGTAATGACGTTCGGGTGAGTTGAGGATCAGGAGGCGGCAGCGAGCGGCCACGGGCCGTTCATCAGCCGCTCGGTGCGGAAATGCCGGATCAGCCAGGTCGTGCCGCCGTCTGCGGGAACGAAGTCGACGGTCAGCCGCGCGGCGATCAGTTCGGCCGACCCGTCCGCATAGCGCGACGCCTGCAGCATGATCCACCGGCCGCATGCGCTCGCGCTGTCGGCGCCGACGTCGATCGATTCGGATGTCAAACAATGCACGTTCGCGGAGAAGTGCGGGTCGGGCGGCAGATAGCGCTGCAGCATCGCGACGATTTCGGCGATGCCTTGCAGCCGGCCGAATTTCTGCGCGTATTGCGGGCCGATGCCTTCCCACACCGCGTCGTCGGCGAACAGGCCGGCGAGCGCGGGCCCGCTGCCGGCGTCCTCGGGCACGTCGCACAGCGCCATGTAGCGCGTCATCGTCGCGCGCACCGCGCGCTCCGCGTCGAGTATCGCGATGCGGGCGGCGAGCGCGGCGAGCGAAACCGGTGCACCGGTCGCGAGCGTGTTCATCGCGCGCCTCACTGTGCGGGCCGCGCGGCCGGCGGCACCGTCAGCGCGCGGCCGACCCGCGCCTCGATCTTGCCGTAGCGCCACAGGTTGTATTCGCCGACGGGCGTCGTGCGGTACAGGTTGCAGACAGCGACCGCGGTGTCGAAGTCGGCGACGTCGGCCATGATGTAGAAGGTCCATGGCGCGCCGTCCGACTGGCCGACGACGAGGCGGTCGTCGTCCATCACGCCGAGCACGCGCACGCCGGGCATCGCTTCGACCGCGGCGAGCATCGTGCCGTACGCCTGCCAGACCTCGCCGATCTTCTCGCGCGGCAGGTCGAAGAAGTTTTGCGTGACGCCGCAGCAAAACAGCACGCGCAGCGGCAGCGGACGGGTATCGGACATGATGAGGGGCTCCTTCGTGAGATCCATGAGAGGGCGATCGGGTTACAGGTAACCGGGGAACGGCGTGACGCCGGTGAACACCGCGCCCGCCGCGTCGAAATTGCCTTCCGCGAGGAACGCGTGCTGCGTGACGACCATCGCGTCGCGCAACAGGCGCTGCAGCGGATGCGTGCGATAGATCGCCGGCGTGCCGCCGAGGCGATACGCGCGCTCGACCACGCTCGCGCCTTCGCGCGCGATGTGCGTCGCGGCGAGGCGCAGCAGGCTGACCTGCTCGGCCGTCACCGTGTCGCCGGCGAGAATCGAGCGCCACACGCCGTCGGTCGTTTCGTAGAAGAACGCGCGTGCGGAACGCAACTGCGCTTCGGCCTTCGCGAGCTCGATGCGGAAATACGCGCGATCGGCGAGACGCGGCGCGCCGGTGGTCGTCTTGCGCCCGCCGGACATCTGGTTCGCGACGTCGAGCGCCGCGCGCGCGAGGCCGAGGTTGACGACGGCGAGCACCTGCGACGCGTAGGCGACGGTCGGGTAGCGGTACAGCGGCTCGTCGACGGTCGGCTCGCCGCCGCGCACGAAGGTCCATTCGTGCGGCACGAACCGGTCGGCCACGCGCAGGTCGTGGCTGCCAGTGCCCTGCATGCCGACCACGCTCCAGTTTTCGACGATCTCGACCTGCTCGGGACGGAACACGGCGGTGCGCGGCTTGCCCGGCGCCTCGTCCTGCGCGCCCGGCACGCTGATGCCGACGCCGAGCCAGTCGGCGCCCTTGCAGCCGCTCGCGAACTTCCACGTGCCGTTCACGCGCCAGCCGCCCGCTTCGGGCTGCGCCGGCTGCACCGGGAACAGGCCGCCCGCGAACACCTGGTCGGGGCCGCTCGCGTAGAGCTCGGCCTGCGTGTCGAGCGGCAGCGCGGCGAGATAGACGTTCGCGGAGCCGAAGCTCGCGACCCAGGCCGCGGAGCCGTCGGCGGCCGCAATCCGCTCGATCATCGCGAGGAATTCGGCCGGCGCGCGCGCGTCGCCGCCGAAGCGGCGCGGTGTGCCCGCGCGATAGATGCCGGCCCGCTTGAACAGCGCGATCACGTCGCGCGGCACGTGCGACAGGCGGTCGAATTCGTCGCGCCGCGCGGCTACGGTGGCGATCACTTCGTCGAGCGGCAGCAGCGGTTCGACGGAGGCGTCGCACACGGGCGACGGCCGGGCGGTATCAACGGCATAAGCGGCATGAGCGGTGTTCGGCATGGCAGGCTCCTGTTCGTCGGCATGAGTGTCGTGCGCGGGTCGATGGCGACGCGCGCCGTATGCGCTGCGGCACACGGAATGAAATGGTCCGAGCCAGTCTAGAAACACCATAAACACGCATCAATTGGTGCGTTGGGCGGCGTTACTGGTGCCGTTCCCCGTCGCGCTAAAGAATTCTTCAGATGCGGCTGCCGCGCCCCGGTGTTATGGTGCAGAACGCGCCGTTTGACACCGCTGGCCGGCCGCCGGATCCGATCATGAGTTTCCCTGCCGAAGACGATTTCCACCGCCTGCTCGACGCGCTGACGTCGTGCGTGCTGCTGCACGATGCGCAAACCAAGGCGATCGTGTGGGCGAACCGCGCCGCATGCATCGCGCTCGGCTTTTCCGTCGAGGAACTGCTGCCGCTGAAGGCGCCGGACATGACGCGTCCGGAACCGAAATACCGCCGCGAGATCGGCGTGGGCGCGATGGATCGTGCGATCACCGACGGGCCGCAGGTGTACGAGTGGTGCTACCGGTCGCGCACGGGCGTCGACATGCTGTCCGAAGCGATCGCGACCTATGTGCCGCTGCGCGAGCGCGACGTGGTGATGGTGCAGTTCCGCGACATCAGCGCGGAAGAGGCGACGCGCCAGGCGCTGCGCCGCTACGAAGCGCGCCTGCGCGAGTTCATGCAGGATCTCGACGAGGGCGTCGCGGTGCTGACGCCGCGCGGCGGCGTGCAGTTCATCAGCGAATCGGGCCGCCGCGTGCTCGGGCTCGCGCCGGACGAAGCGCTCGGCGACGTGCTCGACTACTGCAGCGATGCGGATCGCGATCGGCTGATCGCGCAACTGCGCGATGCGCCGAGCGTGCGCCCGTCGGAGCCGCAGCGCTACCGGATCGTGCGGCGCGACGGCACGGCAGGGTGGTTGCGCATCGCGTGCCGGCACGTCGAGATCGAAGGCGATCTCGACGGCCTGCTGATCCACTTCCGCGACATCGGCGACGAGGTCGCGATCGAGGACGCGCGGCGCGCCGAGGCGCGGATGCTCGAATACGCGGGCCGCTACAACGCAATGGGCGAGATGGCGACCGTGATCGCGCACGAACTGAGCCAGCCGCTCGCGGCCGTGCGCAATTTCATCGAAGGTGCGATCCAGCGGCTCAACGCCGGCGGCTCGGTCGACGACGCGGTCTGGGGGTTGCGCAGCGCGGACCGGCAGGCGGAACACGCGGCGCTGATCATCAAGAGCGTGCGCGAATACATCGTGAAGCGCGAGCCCGTCGTCGTCGTGGCGGACCTGCGCGAGATTCTCGCGGACGTCGCGTACTTCATCGAGTTGCGCGCGAAGGAGGCGGGCGTGGCGGTCACGATCGCGCAGGCTGACCGTGCGCTGCCGATTCGCTGCGAACGCGTGCTGATCGGCCAGGTGATCCTGAACCTCGCGTTCAACGCGATCGAGGCGTTCGCCGGGTGCGAACGCACGCCGCGCACGCTGGTGCTCGGTACCGCGCTCGCCGCCGACGGGCAGGCCGAGCTGCGCGCGATCGACAACGGCCCCGGTGTCGCAGACGACGCGCACGAACGGCTGTTCGACGGTTTCTCGTCGTCGAAGGCGGGCGGCAACGGGATCGGGTTGTCGCTCTGCAAGAGCATCGTGACGCGGCACGGCGGCCGGATTCGCGCGAGCCGCGCGGGGGGCGGCGGGCTCGACTGCCGCGTCGCGTTGCCGCTCGCCGGCGTATAGGCGCGCCGCCGCATCGCTGCGGCGCATGGGCGTGCGGGGCGCGTCCGGCGAGCGCGGCATGGCTAGCGTCCGAGTGCGCGCGCGGTCTTGCCGCCGATGCCGAAATCGGTGTTCGGAATGTCCTTGATCATGACGCGCGTCGCCTGCAACGGCGCATCGAGCACCTCCGCGCTGGTCTCGGACAGCGCGGCGATCAGCGCGCGCTTCTGTTCGTCGGTGCGTCCGGCAATCAGGATCGCGACGATCACGGGCAGCGACGGCGGCGCGCCGTCGGCCGCGCTGCGTCCGCCGAGTCCGATGTGCGTGGCGGGCAGCTCGTTCAGCAGGATCCGCACGGATTCCGCGGGCGCGCCGATCGCGTCGACCGTCGCGCCGGTCAGGCGCGCGATCAGCTCGGCTTTGCGTGTGTCGGCGTGTCCCGCCGGCAGGAAGACTTCGAGTGTGGGCATGGGAGTCCGGGCAATACGTGAGTGGGTCGACCCGGGTTCGCCGTCGCGCCGGCGATGACGAACCCGCCGACGCTCAGAGCAGGAAGCCGATCGCGCTCAGCGCTTCGGTCGAATCGATCAGGCGCACGACCTTCTCGGCGATCCGCATGTCGCCTTCGGCATCGATGCGCAGCCGGTGCGTGATGTCGGCGCCGAACAGCGTCGCCGCGCCGCGCTTGTACGCGACGACGAGCTGTGCCGATTTCAGCTCGATCGTGTCCGCCGCGCCGCTCTCGAGCGTGAAGCGCGACACGGTGCGCACGGTGCGCGCCGCATCGGATGCGGATGCCGAATAGCCGGACAGCATCCGCTGCACGCGTTTCTCGCGCATGTCGTGATCGTCGTACACGTAGTTGAGCGTCGCCGCGAAATCGGTCGCGGCCGGGTCGATCGGCACCACGTAGTGGCCTGCCGGATCCCAAAGGTCGAGCCACGCGCGATAGTCGCGGCGGTCGAGCAGCTCCGCCTCGCGCCACACGAATTCGACCGCGCGGGCAAAGGTCTGCTGCGAGAAGAGTGCGTTTCGGTCGTCCATCATGCGTGCTCCATCATCTTGCGCCATTGTTGGTATGCCTCGCGCATGCCCGTCTCGTCGGTCGCGTGCGCGGTCTTTTCGCCATTCGCGGCGGTCGTTTCGCGGTTCAGGCCGCGGTTGACGAGGATCGGCACGTCGGGCCCCGCGTGCGCGCCGCGCTGCACGCGCTCCCAGGCTTCCGCGTCGTCGGGGCTGCCGAATCCGAACGGGCCCTGGAAGTGTTCGTGAATGCGCAGGCGCACGCGGTTCGCCTCGTCCGGGCCGCCGTCCATCGCGAGCGCGACGTGGCGGATCTCGGTCTCGTGCGCGGAAATCGGCCGCAGCACGCGGAAGAACGCCATCGACAGCGCGAGATTCGGGAACAGGTTCAGGTTGAAACCGACGCCCATCAGCGAGCGCACGATACGGCGCACCTCGTCGGGTGTGTGGCGCTCGGCGAGCGTCGCGGCCAGCGCGTCGAAGCGCTCGGGCAGCGGCGCGCCGTCGTCCTGGTCGAGGTCGACCAGATCGGGCACGAGCACCGCGAGGCTGTGGCCGTTGCCGAGCGAGCGGCAGAACGCGTCGTCGCTCGTCATGAAGCTCGTGATCGCGGCGGCCGTTTCGTCGTCGATCGACTTCATCCACGACTTGTGCACGACCGGGAAGTGATACAGGTCCGTCGTGTTCTCGAGTTGGATCTTCCAGTTGCCCTTGAACTTGAACTTGTGCTCGCCGTTCGCCTTGATCGGGTAGCCGGCGCCCTGCTTCATGAACAGGTCGATCCACGGCTTCGCGCCGCCGAGGAAATCCTCGAGCGGCTCGATGCCGTCGTTGAAGCTCGCGAAGATCAGCCCCTGATAGACGCCGACGCGCAGCTTCACGAGCGGCAGGTCGCCTTTGTCGCACACGCCTTCGTAGCCGTCGCCGTACGGCAGCGCGCGCAGCGTGCCGTCGAGCGCGTACGACCAGCTATGGTACGGGCACGTGAAGCCTTTCGCGTTGCCCTTGTGTTCCTCGCAGACCGTCGCGCCGCGATGGCGGCAGCGGTTCTGCAGCACGTTGATCGCGCCGGTCTTGTCGCGCACGACGATCACCGGCTGGCGGCCGATCGTCGTCGTGACGAAGTCACCCGGATTCGGCAGCTCGCTTTCGTGCGCGACCCAGATCCAGGTGCGGTAGAAGATCCGTTCGAGCTCGGCTTCGAACAGCGCGGGGTCGTGATACATCGCGGGCGCAATGCGATCGGCCTGGGCGAGGCCGCGCAGCGCGCTGGTATCGATCGTCTGGTAAGGAATGTCGCTCATCGTCGTCGTGGGGAAAGAATCGCGAAGCAGTCGCGAGGTCTCGGGTGCAAGTCATTCGTACTGGCAGCGTGACCAGTCTCGCGCTGGCCTTCATATCCGTCAAATTGATCTAAAAACGAATGTCAAATAAACCGGATAAATAATAAGGTGCTGGCACGCACCCGCCGTGCCGTGCCGGCCCGGCGCCGCGCCGCGCCGGGCTGTGGCGAAGCGAGACGAGACGAGACGAGACGGGCGGGGCCGGCCATGCAGCCGTGTACGCGGCGCTGCCCGGCCGGTGCTCAGAACTTGTGCCGCATGCCGATGCGCACCGTGCTCTGGCGATCGCTGGTGGACGGCGTCAGGTTATTGATCGCAGCGACCGCCGCACTGCCTGTCGAATCGGTGCCCGATGCTTTCTGGTAGACGCCGATCACGTATACGTCCGTGCGCTTCGACAGGAAGTAGTCGGCGCCGATGGCACCCTGGTAATAGCGGGCACTCTGGGCGGACCGCGTCGCGGTCGCCGCGCCGCCGCCGGATGTGAAATCGAACGCGGTGCCGAGCACGAGCGCGGACGTGAGCTGGTACTTGAAGTTCACCTCGACGTTGTCGAACGTCGCATGCCCGCGATAGCCGAGCGGATTCGGCCCGGACGCCGCCGTATCGCCGAGCTGCCTGAACTGCGTGTTCGAGTAGGTCGCGCCGACCGTGGCCGCGCCGATCGCATACGCGGCGCCCACGGCGGCGACCTGATAGGTGCGCGCGGACGCATAGCCGCTGTACACCGGCGACGAGATGAAGTTGCCGCTCGCGGTGGCCGCCGTGCTCGCGCCGTTGTCGCCGAAGAACCCGACGTTCGGATTGCGCGCGTTCAGGTACGCGGCGCCGGCGGTCAGCGGGCCGTTTGCATAGCCGACACCGATCGACCAGACCTGGTTGCGCGTCACCTCGCCGGCGACGCCGCCGAGGCTGTACACGCCGCCGAGCCGGAATCCGTAGAAGGTCGGGCTGGAAAACTTGATCGCATTGTTGACGCGATACGCGTTGTTCAGGTTGTCGAGATCGCCCGGATGCGCGGTGACATACCCGCCCCATTGCGTGCCGGCTTCGAATGGTCCGACGAAATCGACGACGGAGTCGTACTGGCGGCCGGCCAGCACCGTTCCCCATCCGCCCGACAGTCCCACGTACGCCTGGCGCCCGAACATCAGGCCCTGCGTGCTGCCGCGATTCTTCTGGCCGAGCGAGCCGGTATTCGGATCGAAGCCGTTCTCCAGCGTGAAGACCGCGCGCATCCCGCCGCCGAGATCCTCGCTGCCGCGCAATCCCCAGCGGCCCGCCTGTATGACGCTGCTCGACATGCCGTACAGGCTGTGTCCGCCGGCATTCGACGTCCAGCCGACGCCGTCGTCGACGATGCCGTACAGCGTCACCGCGCTCTGCGCATGAACAGCCCCTGCGAACACGGCGAGCATGCCTGCCGTCAACGGATGCATCTTCATAGGTTTGTACTCCTTGTCAATCGGTCGGTGAGAAAGCGGGGAGGGCACATCGAGGACATGCGGGCAGCGGCCGATACGACGGTCCGGCCTGCCCGCACGCGGTCGCCGGGACGCATCGTCCTCGCAGCGCGCACGGTCGATGGCCGGACCGGCGGATGCGCGCGAACGCGGCGGACATCGTGTCGCGCCGAGCAATTTACGACGTCGAATTTACGGGGGCAAATCAATCAAATACGGGTGCCCCGATCGACCGGACTGATTGGCGGCCGCGTCGCGCCGGTCAGCGGCGGAGAAGCGGGTCCGATCCGATTCATGCGATATGGCCGTGACCATGCACGCGATTCATGGGCGGCATTTTTGGCGGGAATTTGACCGTGCATCGCACCGCTCTTATCGTTGATCCGGCGTAGAGAACCGACTCGATCGCGGACCTGCCAGCCGGATGCCATATGAGCAGGATTACTGATTTTATTCCCCGGAACCCCATGAACTCACCAGCGCCCACCTCAGCGGTCACGCTCTCCGCCTCGCCCCGTTCGAGCGCGGTTCGGCGTGCGGTCACGACGGCCGTGCTCGGCCAGGTCCTCGAATGGTATGACTTCTTCCTGTACGGAACGGCTGCCGCACTGATCTTCGGCAAGCTGTTCTTTCCGGTCGGCAGCGATCCGCTGACCGGAACGATCGCCGCGTTCGGCGGATTCACGGTCGGGTTCATCGCGCGGCCGATCGGCGGGCTGATCTGCGGCCACATTGGCGACCGCTACGGCCGCAAGACGGTGATGATGCTGACGATGTTGACGATGGGCATCGCGACGGTCGGCATGGGGCTGCTGCCGACCTACCGGGAGATCGGGATCGCCGCGCCGGTCGCGCTCGTGCTGTTGCGGGTGCTGCAAGGTCTTGCCGCAGGCGGGGAATGGAGCGGCAGCATCCTGCTGATCCACGAGAACGCGCCCGCGTCGCGCCGTGGCGCACTGGCTGCGTGGAGCCCGTGCGGCGCCGCGTTCGGGTTCGTGCTGTCCACCGCGGCATTCTTGCTGGTTCAGCAGCTTGCGCCTGCCGATCTCGAAAGCTGGGGATGGCGCCTGCCGTTCCTCGCGAGCGTCGTGCTCGTCGCGCTCGGGCTGTGGATGCGTCGCTCCGTCGGCGAAAGCGCGGAATTCGCCGACGCGAAATCCGCGCACCGCGCGAGCGCCACGCCGATCGTCGACGTGCTGCGCGAGTGCCCGCGCCAGGTGCTGACCGTGTTCGGCCTGCGATTCGGCGAAGGCGCGGTGTCGTATCTGTTCTTTGCGTTCTCGCTCGCCTACGGCAAGTTCATCGGGCTCGATTCGACGTGGCTGCTGAGCGGACTCGTGATCTCGATGCTGCTGATGATCCCGGTGACGCTCTTCACGGGCCGCCTGACGGACCGGATCGGCCGCAAGCCGATGTACCTGATCGGCGCGCTCGCGGTCGTGCTGGTCGCTTACCCGTACTTCGCGATGCTGAACTCCCACCAGTTCCCGCAGGTCGTCGCCGCGCTGATCCTCGCCAACAGCGTGACGATCGGCATCCTCGAAGGCGCGCAGCCGGCGTTCATCAGCGAGCTGCTGCCGGTGCACCTGCGGTTCTCGGGGCTCGGCATCGGCCGCGAGATCTCGTCGGTGCTCGGCGGCGGGCTGTCGCCGATGATCGCGACCGCGCTGCTCGCGCACTACCGCAGCGCGACGCCGATCGTGATCTATCTCGTGATCCTCGGGGCGATCACGGTCGCCGCCACGTGCTTCGCGCCGGAAACCTACCCGAAGGCGCAGCGCGACCGCGATGTGGCCGCGTCGCGCTGACCTGACCGTTCGTTTCGCCTCCCACTCCAGAGACTCCTCACTTCAGGACATCATCATGCAGCTCGCTCAAGTCATCCATGAAACCCTGCCGGACGACGTGCCGGGCCGAACCTTCGGCAATGCCCCGCATGCCGCGGACGCGGCGCCGCTGCCGCTCGACGCGGTGATCGCCGAGGTCGAGCGCCGCCGCGACGAGTTCGACCGGCTGTCGCACGTGCCGCGCGACGTGATCGCGACGATGAAGCGCGCGGGCATCTTCCGCGCCGGCACGCCGCGCCGCTTCGGCGGCGACGCGTTGCCGCCGCACGTGTTTCTCGCCATGCTCGAACGGATCGCGATCGCCGACGGCTCCGCCGCGTGGGTGGCAGCATTCGGCTCGGCCAACACCTATCTCGCCGCGTTGCCGCTCGACACGCAGCGGCAGATCTACGCGCACGGCCCCGACCAGGTGTTCGCCGGCGGGCTCTATCCGCTGCAGTCCGCAAGCCCGGCGCCGGGCGGCTACCGCGTGTCCGGACGCTGGCGTTTCGCGAGCGGCTGCAAGGGCGCCGACTGGATCGGCGTGGGCATCGGCGGCGCGCCGGCCAACGGCGGCGCACCCGGCAAGCCGTTCACGGCCGTCTTTCCCGCCGCGGAAGTCGAGATCGTCGACAACTGGCAGGTGGTCGGCATGCAGGGAACCGGCAGTCACGACCTCGCGCTGCACGACAAGTTCGTCCCCGCCGAATGGACGTTCGTGCGCGGCGGCGAGCCGACCGTCGACGAACCGCTGTACCGCTATCCCGCCGTGTCGTACCAGGCGCAGGTGCATGCGGCCGTGAACGTCGGCCTCGCGCGCGCGGCGCTCGATCTGCTGACGGAGATGTCCGGCGTGACGAAGACGACGACCGGCGCGCCGCGGCTCGCCGATCGCGCGTATTACCGCGCGGGGCTCGCGAAGGCCGAGGCGAACTGGCGCAGCGCGCGCATGTTCTTCTACGACTCGGCCGAGACGGTGTGGACGTCGCTGCTCGCGGGCAATCCGGTGTCGGCTTCGCAGGCCAACCTGTTGCGACTGAGCGCGACGCATGCAGCGCAGGTGTGCGCGGAGGTCGTGATGCAGGCCTATCAGCTTGCCGGCACGGCTGCGATCTATCGGGAAAGCCGCCTGCAGCAGCTCGTGCGCGATTCGATCGTGGTCACGCAGCACGCGTTTCTCGGCGAAGCGACCTACGACAACGCCGGCGCCGTGTTCGCCGGCATCGCGCCGGTCACGCCGTATCCGTGACCCGCGTATCGCCACGTACCTTCGCAACTGGAGCCTTCGATGAACGACACGATCAATCAGGACGAGACCCGTCGTCACTTCCGGGAAGCGATGTCCCGCCTGCCCGCCGCGGTCAACGTCATCACGACGGACGGCGAGCACGGCCGCTGGGGCATCACGGCGAGCGCGGTCTGCTCGGTGACCGACACGCCGCCGACCATGCTGGTCTGCATCAATCGCAACAGCCGCGCGCACGACATCATGCGCGGCAACGGCCACGTCGCGATCAACCTGCTGCCGCCGGCGTGCCAGGACATCGCGCAAGCGTTCGCCGGCATGACGTCGGCGCCGGCGGGCGCGCGTTTCGACGGCGATCACTGGCGGCCCGGATACACCGGCGTGCCGGTGCTGGCGGAGGCTAACGTCAGCCTGGAAGGGGACATCGTCGACAGCAAGGTCGTCGGGTCGCACACGGTGATGTTCGTGAGGATCGACCATATCGCGCTCCGTTCGGAAGGCGACGGGCTGATCTATTTCGGCCGGGCCTTCCACCGGCTCGCGCATCCGCTGGCGGCGTGCGCGAATGCCACGGGCGCGATCGCGAGGTGACGCATGGAGGTGTGTCTGTTCCTGATCGCCGATCACGCGGGCGGCGAAGCGCTTCCGCCCGACGCGCACGAGGCCGGGGCCGCGTTGCGCGGGCTGCCGCAGTTGAAGCGGCTCGTCGCGCATCGCCCGGTCGCGCTACAGGCAGACCGGGCGGATCCCGCACCGCGTCCTCCCGCGCCGTCGTGCGTGCTGCAGTGCTACTTCGACGAACTCGCCGCGCTCGAAGCGATGCTCGTGCCCGATGGTCCGGCGCATGCGTTCGTCGCGCATTGCCGCGCGCACGGCCATCGCGTCGCGCAACAGGCGATGGCCGTGCGCCGGATTGCGGCGGATCATGGCCGCCGCGTGCGTGAAGCGGACGAGCGATGCACGTACCTGGTCAGCTACGACGGCCACGCGCACGACATGAACGCGTGGCTCGCGCATTATCTCGATCACCACCCGCCGCTCATGCTGCAACTGCCGGACATCCGCGAGATCGAGATCTACACGCGTGTCGACTATCGATCGGCGCTCGCGGTGCCGCGCGCCGACGCGATGCAGCGCAACAAGGTCGTATTCGATCACCCCGATGCGCTCGCGAACGCGCTGGCGTCCCCGGTGCGCCGGATGATGCGGCAGGATTTCGACGCGTTGCCGCCGTTCACGGGCGCGACACCGCATTTCCCGATGGCGAGCCGTGTTTATGAGATAACATCCATTCGATAGTGCGGCCGGCGCACTGACGACGAACGGGCGCGGGCCGCCGGCGATGGCGTGTCGCGATGCCGCCGCAACGCGCGGCGGCGCAGGGCGCCCGCCCGCGGTTCGCGAAGACCATGACGAAATCCAACCCGGTCGTCACCGACCTCAATCTGCTGCGGGTGTTCCTGGCGATCTCGGACCTGCGCAGCCTGACGGCTGCCGGCGAGCGGCTGGGGCTGACGCAGCCGGCCGTCAGTCATGCATTGCGGCGCCTGCGCAAGCTGTTCGACGATCCGCTGTTCGTTCGCACGCCGGGCGGCATGGCCCCGACCGATGCCGCGCGCCAGTTGCACGGCCCGCTGACCAAGGCGTTCAGCATCATCAACCTCGCCGTCCAGCAACTCGCGCATTTCGATCCGGCCACGGCGGAACGTGTGTTCCGGATCTCGATGTCCGACATGTCGGAGTTCTATTTCCTGCCGCCGCTGCTCGCGAAGCTGGCGGAAATCGCGCCGGGAATCCGGCTCGAAATCGCGAGCGCGGCGGTCGAGGCAGTCAGCGCGGCGATGCGCGGCGGCGAGATCGATCTCGCGCTCGGCTACGTGCCCGAGCTCGGCCCCGGCTGCGTGAGCCAGACCTTGTTCTCCGACGAGCATGTCTGCATGGTGCGTGCGGGGCATCCGCTGCGCAAGCGCGTGCCGACGCGGGAAGACCTGACCGCGCTGCGCTATGTGTACGCGAGCAGCAACGCGACCGGACACCGGATGGTCGAGAAATGGCTCGACGAGCTGCACTTCGAGCGTACCGTCGTGCTGCGGCTGCCGCACTTCATCGTCGCGCCGGAGATCGTGCAGCACACGGACCTCGCGATCATCTTTCCGCGCAGCATCGCCGAGCGCTTCAACCGCGGCCGCGCGTTCCGCATCTTCCCGCTGCCGTTCGCGTTGCCGCCGATCGAGATCCAGCTGCATTCGCATGTGCAGTTTTCGACGGATCCGGGCGTCGCATGGCTGCGCGGGCTCATCGTCGAGATGTTCCATCGGCCCGACGCGTGACCGTGGGCGCAAGCCAGGGATGCCCAGACGGTCTCCCTCTCGAAAATATTCGATCGGCCGATTTAAAATCGATGGCAGAATAAATCTGGCAAATACCGGAGGCTGCCATGACGTCGGTCGATCATCTCGATCTGAACCTGCTGCGCGTGTTCCAGGCGATCGTCGAGGAGCGCAGCCTGACCAAGGCCGGCGAGCGGCTCGCGCTGTCGCAGCCGGCCGTCAGCTATTCGCTCGGGCGGCTGCGCACGCTGTTCGACGATCCGCTGTTTATCCGCACGCGCGCCGGCATGCAGCCGACGCCGGTGGCGCTGGAACTGGCGGGCATCGTCGGCAAGGCGCTCGACATGGTGCGCGAGGCGCTGCGCTATGCGGAGCGCTTCGATCCGGCGGTCAGCACGCGCACGTTCCGGCTGTCGCTGTCGGACGCGGGCGAGATGGCGTACCTGCCGGCGATCTGCCAGGCGCTGCGCGAGCGCGCGCCGCGCGTGACGCTCAGCGTGCGTCCGATGCCTGTCGAGGAGATCGAGGAGGCGCTGCGCGCGAGCCGCCTCGATTTCGCGATCGGCAACCTGCCGGAGCTGATGCCGCGCACGCGTCACCGGCTGCTGTTCGAGGAAAGCTACGTGTGCATGACGGGCCGCCGCCGGGGGCTGCCGACGACGGACGCGCTGAGTCTCGAGCAGTTCCTGCGCGCGTCGCATGTCCAGGTGAAATCGGTCGAGCACAGCCACCACGCGCTCGACGATGCGCTGCGCGCGCAGGGTGTCGGCCGCAACATCGCGCTGGAAGTCCCGCACTTCGTCGCGTTGCCGGGCATCCTGACCGTCACCGACCTGTACGCGACGCTGCCGAAACGCCTCGCGCAGATCCTGAACCGCGACAACGCATTCCGCATCTATGAACTGCCGGTGCCGTTGCCGTCCGCGCCGGTGACGATGCACTGGCACGAGCACTTCCACGAGGACGAGGGCATCGCGTGGATGCGGGAACTGATGGCCGACATCGTGCAGCGCTTCGAGCAGATGTGACAGGCGTGCCGGCGCGGCGGTGCGTCACGCCGGGGGCATACGTCAGAGATCGAGCACGAGCACCGGCGAACGGGCACGCGACACGCAGCAGCAGATCACCGCGTTGCTCGCGCGTTCGGTCTTGCTCAGGCAGTGGTCGCGATGGTCGGGCTCGCCTTCGACGACCGGAATCATGCAGGTGCCGCACACGCCTTCGCCGCACGACGTGTCGATCTCGATGCCGATGCCCGCGAGCGCATCGACGATCGATACGTCGCAACCGACCTGGACCGATTGCCCGCTGCGCTGCAGGCGCACTTCGAATGTGCCGGCCGTCGCGTTGTCTTGCGGCTGCGGTTCGGCCGAGAAACGTTCGAGGTGGATCGCATCGTCCGGCAGGCGCGTGGCGGACGCTTCGACCACGCGATCCATGAATGGCGACGGGCCGCACGTATAGACGTGTGCGCCGTCGCCGAGCGTCGCGACGCAGCGTTCGAGCTCGGCCGCAAGCGCGTCCGGCTCGACCCCGTAATGGAATGTGACGTGCGGCGCGAACGGCGCGGCCGACAGCGGCGCGCGGAACGCCGCGTGCTCGCCGCTGCGCGCGAAGTAATGCAACTGGTAGCGCGCGCCGCTTTGCTCGAGCCGGTACGCCATCGACAGCAGCGGCGTAACGCCGATCCCCGCCGCGATCAGCACATGCTCGCGCGCGTCGCTCGCAAGCCTGAACAGGTTGCGCGGCGCGCCGATCCACAGCTCGGCGCCGACCTGCACGTCGTCGTGCAGCGAACGCGAGCCGCCGCGCGACGCCGCTTCCTTCTTGACCGCGAACAGATAGCTCGCGCGTTCTGCGGGGTCGCCGCACAGCGAGTATTGCCGCGTGATGCCGGACGGCGTGGTGACGTCGATGTGGGCGCCGGGCTCATACGTATCGAACGGCAGGCCGTCGACGCGCGAGACCCGGAAACAGCGGATGTCCTGCGCTTCATCGATCAGCGCATCGACCCGCACCTTGTGGCGGTTCGCTTCCATGAGAGATCCAGTCGTGAGTTCCGAAGGGGCTGCGGGCGCCGATGCGCGTTGGTGCAGCCTGAATTCGAGGATAGGGAGCGCGGTGTCATAAATCAAATCGATTAAAAAGCGATCGTGGAATCAGTCGCATAAATAATTGTCGGCGTATCCAGCTCCGACGGTCGGGTTGCCGTGTCGTGCGGTCTCGGCCGGCGCGCTGCTGCCATGCTCGCGGTCGACGATTGTTGGAATATCCCGCCGACGGCCGGATACGCATCGCGTCAGCTTGCCGCCGTACCGGAGGCTTCGACGACCGGTTCGCTTTGTCGCGCGCCCTCGACCGGCGCGCTGCCGCCATGCTCGCGATCGAGGCTCTTGCGGTACTGCCGGCATCCGGCGCCGAGCAGCAGCGCGGCAAGCACTGCCGCCGCCAGATTGACGATCGCCATCGAATGGCCGACCGCCGCGGGTGCGCCGAACACGCGGTCGGTGAACAGCGCGACCGTGGTCGTGCCGAGCCCGAGCCCGATCAGGTTCGAGACCAGCAGGAACAGCGCCGACACCTGTGCGCGCATCTGATTGGGCGCGAGCGCCTGCATGGCGGCAGCGGAAGTCGGCAACGGGAACGATGCGAAGAACATCGCGGCGACAAGCAGCGCGAGCGACGTCGGCAGGTGCTCGACCTGCGTGAACAGCGCGGCGGGAATCACGAGGCACGCCGCACCGATCGTACCGGCGCGCAGCGGCGCGTCGGCATGGCCGCGGCGCAGCAGCCAGTCGTTCAGCCAGCCGCCGCAGAAGACGCCCGCCGTGTTCGCGACGAGCAGCACGGTGCCGAGCGTGTAACCCGCTTCGACGGCCGTCATGCCGAAATGGCGGATATAGAACGCGGGCGTCCAGCTCAGCAGGCAGTACAGCGTCATTGCGTAGAACGAGAAGCCGAGGTAGTGGCACGCGAACGTGTTGCGGTGCTTCGCGACGAAGCGCAGCGCGTCGGCAATCGATACGCGCCGGACGCCGCCCGTGCGATCGTGCGCGAGCCCCTTGCGCTGCGGATCGCGGATCGTCGCGGCGAACAGCATCGCGATCAGCACGCCCGGCAGGCCGATGATCAGGAAGGTGACCTGCCACGCATGCACCTGGCCGACGAGCGGCAGCGTAAACGCGCTCGCATGCTTGAGCAGCGCGATCACGTAGCCGCCGACCAGGAACGCGACGCCGCCGCCGATGAACGAACCAAGTGAATAGACGGCGACCGCGCGGCCGAGCTTCTCTTTCGGAAAGTAGTCGGCGAGCATCGAGTACGCGGCGGGCGACAGCGCGGCCTCGCCGACGCCGACACCCATGCGCGCGGCGAACATGTGCAGGAAGTGCTGGCTGAGCCCGCACGCCGCGGTCGCGACACTCCAGAGCGCGATGCCGAGCGAGATGATGCGGGGGCGCGCGTAGCGATCGGCGAGGTAGGCGATCGGCATGCCCATCAGCGCATAGAACAGCGAGAACGCGAAGCCGTTCAACAGGCTGAACTGCGTATCGCTGAGATGCAGGTCGCGCTTGATCGGTTCGATCATCAGCACGAGCACCTGCCGGTCGACGAATGAAAAGACGTACGCGAGCATGCAGATCAGGACAACATACCACTCGTAGGCATAGCGCTTGCCGGCGGGACGGGCGGCAATGGGTGCGGACATGGCGATTCTCCGGGAACAGGCATTGGATGGGGCGATCGGCGATGCCGTCACGACGGCTCGAATGGCGGAGCAATCCGCCGTGCGCGATCGAGCAAAAGCGTAGTCAACCAATTTCTCGCGACATAGTCGGAGCAACGGCGCTGCGATATGGGTATTTGCCGACGCGGATAAAGGAAATACCTAACGGAAACGTTGTCGAAGCGCCGGGAAGATTGTCCCGTGGTCGACGGCACGGGTCGATTGATGTTCAGGATTGTTGAATTATTTCATCGACGCGTGCCGGCGGCCGCCCGGTCGTTACGTGACGTCGCCGAGCGAATCGGCGCCGACTGCCGTCCGCGTTTCGCGCATCACGCACAGTGTGACGACGGTGATCGCGCCGAGCGCGATGAGGAACAGCGAGACCGGCCACGACGCGTGATAGCGCGCGAGCAGTGCGGTCGCGATCAGCGGCGACATGCCGCCGGCAAAGATCGACGCGACTTCGTGGCCGAGCGCGACGCCCGAGTAGCGCACTTCGGTGCTGAACAGCTCGCCGACGAGTGCGGGGAGCGTGCCGATCATCGCGCCGTGGCTGATCGCGGTGCCGATCACGAGCGCGAGCCAGACGAACGCGGTCACGCGCGTGTCGAGCAGCCAGAAGAACGGGAACGCGCAGGCGATCAGGCTGAGCGCGCCGATCAGGTAGACCGGCTTGCGGCCGATCCGGTCGGACAGCCGGCCCCACGCGAGCATCGCGGCCATCTCCACGACCATCGCGATCATCACGCCGGTCAGCATCACGCTGTTGGAAATGCCGACGTACTTGCCGTAGACGAGCGAGAACGCGAGGAAGATGTAGGCGCCGCCGTTCTCGGCAACGCGCAGCCCCATCGCGAGCAGGATCTCCTTCGGATGCCGCCGGATGCATTCGACGATCGGCAGGTGCGCCGGCGCGCCGCGCTGGCCCGCCTGCTCGAAATCCCGGCTTTCCGGCAGGTTGCGGCGAATGTAGATGCCGATCGCGAAGATCGCCACGCTCGCCAGGAACGGCAGCCGCCAGCCCCACGCCTGGAACGCGTCGGCGGGCAGCGCCTGCACGGCGAGGAATGCGGCGGACGACAGCACGAAGCCGCCGCCGACGCCGAGCTGGCTCCACGCCGCGTAGTAGCCGCGCCGTTCGGGCGGCGCGTTTTCGCTGATCATCAGCACGCCGCCGCCCCATTCGCCGCCGGACGCGACGCCCTGCAGCAGCCGCAGCGCGACGAGCGCGGCCGGCGCCCAGACGCCGGCCTGCGCGTAGGTCGGCAACAGGCCGATCGCGAACGTCGACGCGCCCATGATCAGCAGGGTCCAGACGAGCGACGCCTTGCGGCCGTAGCGGTCGCCGACGTGGCCGAACACGATCCCGCCGAGCGGGCGCGCGACGAAGCCGAGCGCGAACGCCGCGAACGCGGCGAGGCTGCCCGCGAGCGGCGACGCGCCGGGCGGGAAGAACACATGTCCGAACACGAGCGCGGCGGCCGTGCCGTAGACGAAAAAGTCATACCATTCCATCGCATTGCCGGCGACGGAGGCGATGACGATCTTGCGGAGCTGCCGGTCGGCCAGCGGCTGCGCGGTGCTCGGGTATTGCACGGTGTCGGACGGGGTCATGGCGGACTCGGCTGGGGAGGGGGAGGCGTGCCGTCTCGATGAGGCATCGCCGGCGACCAGTGTTGTCGGGCCCCCAATCCCCGGTCAAATCCGCTGAAAAAGGCCAGTGCCATCATTCTCACAGATGATGGTCGCGGCCGCAGGCGGGCCGTCCGTCCATGCGGCCCGCCGGTTCACCCCCTTACCGCTCGATCTGCCGGTTCCACCGCGTATCCCACTGCGCACGCCGCGCGTTGATCGCGGTCCAGTCGACCACCGTCACCTTGCGCACCAGATCGTCGACATTGCCGAGGCTCTGCGCCATCGGCGCCGGCATCTTCGCGAGGCGGTTGGTCGGAATCTGCTTGCCCGCTTCGGCGGCCTTCGTCTGCGCGGGTGCGGACAGCAGGAACTGCGCGAGCTTCTGCGCGAGTTGCGGATCGGGATTGTTGGCGACGACGCACAGGTCGACGAGCAGCAGCACGGGTCCTTCCTTCGGGTTCGCATACGCGACCGGAATGCCCTTGTCCTGCAGGTCGCCCACCGCGGTCGGCGTCAGCGGGAACAGCGCGGCCTCGCCGGTCTGCACCATCTCGGAGATCTTCGCCGAGTTCGGAATGTACTCGACGACGTTCGGGCCGACCGTGCTCGCCCACTTGCTGAAGGCCGGCTCGACGTTCTGCTCGTTGCCGCCGAGCAGGCGGTTGATCGCGAGGAAGCCGTGCAGCCCGAACGTGCTGCTCGACGCGGACTGGAACACGACCTTGCCCTTGTATTTCGGATCCGCGAAATCCATCCACGACGTCGGCGGCGCCCAGCCTTTCTCGGTGAACAGCTTCTTGTTGTACGCGATACCCGTCATGCCGAGCTGCACACCGGCGCCGACGTCGTCCTTCATCCGCGCGAACGGGTACAGCTCCTTCAGCACCGGCGAATCGTCGAGCTTCTGGCATACGCCGAGGCTGACCGCGCGCGCCATCACGCCGTCGTCGAGGAACGCGACGTGGATCTGCGGCTTGTTGCGGTTCGCGAGCAGCTTCGCGAGCACGTCCGACGACGTGCCGGGCACGACGACCACCTTCACGTTGTTCGCCTTCTCGAAGTCGGGCAGCACCTGGCTCGTGTAGGCCTTTTCCATCGGCCCGCCGTTCATGCCGACGTAGATCGTCTTCGTTTGCGCGAACGCGGGCGCGCACGCGCCGGCGACGCAAAGCGCGGCAGCCGCCGTGATTGTTCCGAGCAGTTTCATCGTTGGGTCTCCACGTGAGGGTGAGGGTCAGACGGTGCGGCCTGAGATTCGAACCGGTCGACCGCGAACGCGTCGATCGGGGTGGCGGTCTCGCCGGCCGTGACGAGATCGGCGAGCACGTCGCCGACGCCCGGCGCGAGCAGGAAGCCGCCGCCGGAAAAGCCGAATGCATGCAACAGGCGCGGCGTCGTGCGGCTCGCGCCGATGATCGGATTGTGATCGGGCGTGCAGCCCTCGACGCCGCTCCACGTGCGGATCACGAGCGCGTCGCGCAGCGCGGGCAGCAGCGCGCACGCGTCGCGCATCACCGCGCGCGTGGTGTCGACCGACGGCTGGCCGAACTCGCCGTCGCCGTGCCCGCGTCCGCCGCCGATCACGCAGTTGCCGCGCGCGACCTGCCGCGCGTAGACGCCGCCGCCGTACACGCCGAGGTTGTGCGCAATGAACGGCGGCAGCGGCTCGGTCACCCACATGTTCGGGTAGATCGGGTGCATCGGCACCGCTTCGCCGAAACGCTCGGCGATCGTGTTCGCCCACGCGCCGGCCGAGTTGATCAGCCAGGCCGCGGCGTATTCGTTGCCTGCTGCGCGCAGCAGGAAGCGCGCGCCGTCGTGATGCACGTCGTCGACGCTCGTGTGCTCGAACACGTCCGCGCCTGCCGCGCGGGCCGCACGCGCGAACGCGGGCGACACGACACGCGGATTCGCGTGGCCGTCGGTCTCGCACAGCGAGCCGCCGAGCGCCGCGCGGCCGAGCCACGGATAGCGGCGGCGAAACGCGTCGCCGGCGATCATCCGAAGCGGCAGGCCGTACTCGCCGGCGAGCGTCGAGTACGTGTCGAGCGCGTCGAGATCGGCGTCGCTGCGCGCGACGCGCAGGTGGCCCGACAGCACGAACTCGCCGTCGGTGCCGATCAGCTCGGGCAGGCGGTCCCAGATGCGCCGCGCGCGCAGCGCGAGCGGCAGTTGCTCGGCGGAGCGTCCCTGGCAGCGCACGCCGCCGTAGTTCACGCCGCTGGCCTGCGCGCCGCAGTCACGCCGTTCGAACAGCGCGACCGACAGGCCGCGCTTCGCCAGCGCGAGCGCCGCCGACGCGCCGACCAGGCCGCCGCCGACGATCGCGACGTCGTAATGCCGGCGTTCACTCATCGCGCACCTCGTCTGGAATGGTTGCGACGTCGTCGCCCGCGAGTGCGGCCGCGATCGGGAACGGCTTGACGGGCGGCTGCGCGCGCAGGCGGCCGACGTCGGCGAGCGGCCGGCCGGTTTCGGCGGCGAGCACGAGCGCCGCCGCGTCGCCGCACATGCGGCCCTGGCAGCGGCCCATGCCGACGCGCGTCAGCGCCTTCAGCCGGTTCAGCTCGCGCGCTTCGCCGCCGCGGATGCAGCGGCGCAGCGTGCCCGCGTCGACTTCCTCGCAGCGGCACACGATCGTGTCGTCCGGGCACTGCGCCGCGTAGTGCGCGGGCGGCGCGAAGGCCGCTTCGAGGCCGGCGCGGAACGCGTCGATCCGCGCGAGCCGTTGCTCGAGCGTCCGTGCGTCGGGCTTGCCGGCGATCGACGCGCTCGCGGCGCCGGCATCGTCGAGCAGCGCGAGCGCGGCGCGCCGGCCGGACGCTTCGGCCGCATCGGCGCCTGCGATGCCTGCACCGTCGCCGGCGACATAGAAGCCGGGCACCGACGTGTGGCCTGCCGCGTCACGCTCCGGCAGCCACGCGCGATTGAGCGGATCGAAGCGGAACCGGCAGCCGGCGAGGTCGGCGAGCTGCGTTTCGGAGCGCAGGCCGAAGCCGAGGCCGAGCGCGTCGCAGTCGAGCCTGCGAGCCGGCGCGCGATGGCCCGCGCCGCGCCACGCGAGCCCCGTCACATGCTGCTCGCCGAGCACGCGTTCGAGCGTGACGCCCGTCTCGACCGGAATGCCGCGCGCACGCAGCCAGCCGACGTAGTAGAGCCCCTTCGCGAACGTCGACGGCGCGCGCAGCAGCGCCGGCGCGGCCGCCGCCTGCTGCTGCCACGGGCTCGTGTCGAGCACCGCAACGACCTGCGCGCCGGCCTTCGCGTATTGATACGCGACGAGATACAGCAGCGGGCCCGTGCCCGCGAACACGACGCGCTGGCCGATCGCGCAGCCCTGCGCCTTCAGCGCGACTTGCGCGCCGCCGAGCGTGTACACGCCCGCGAGCGTCCAGCCGGGCACCGGCAGCAGGCGGTCGGTTGCGCCGCTCGCGACGATCAGGTGCGAGTACGGCACCGTGACTTCGCGGCCGTCCTGCAACGTGTCGACGCGGCCGTTGCCGCATGCCCATGCGAGCGTGTTCGGCCGATAGTCGATGTGCGGCAGCAGCGCGGCCATCGTTTGGTGCACGGCATGCGCCTTGCCCGTTTCGAAGCCGTAGAGTACGGATTTGCTGCGCTCGAACGCGCCTTCGGCGGGCGGTTGCCGGTAGATCTGGCCGCCCCAGCGCGCGTTCTCGTCGATCACGACCGGGTGCAGCCCGGCGTCGACGAGCGCTTCCGCGGCGCGCACGCCGGCCGGACCCGCGCCGACGATCACCGGTTGCAGCGTGCGGGTCATCGCGCCTCCTTGTCCGGTTCGGCGGCTGAAACGCCCGCACCGGTGACGATCCGCATGCCGTCGGCAATGAGCGTCGAGCAGGCGCGCACGCGCGCGCCCGCTTCGGTGCGCACCCAGCAGTCCTGGCATGCGCCGATCAGGCAGAAGCCCGCGCGCGGCTGGCCGCTGAATTCGCTCGTGCGCACGCGTCGCTGCGTGACGAGGATCGCGGTGAGCACCGTGTCGCCGGCGAGCGCGTGCGCGGGGCGGCCGTCGAGCGTGAACGCGACCGGTGCCCGCCCGCGTTCGGCGACGCGCACGAACTGCGCGCCGTCGGCCGTGCGGTCTGCGGCGGCTGCGTGAGAGGAAGAAACGAAAGTCGCCATCAGTGTTGACCGATCAGGATGCGGTTGAGCCCATACACGCGATCGAGCAGCAGCATCGCGGCAGCGGTGATGAAGATGACGAGCGCGGAGACCGACGCCATCATCGGGTCGATCGATTCGGTTGCGTACATGTACATCCGCACCGGCAGCGTGACCGTCTGCGGCGACGTGATGAAGACCGACATCGTCAGCTCGTCGAAGCTGTTGATGAACGCGAGCAGCCAGCCGCCCGTGATGCCGGGCAGGATCATCGGCAGCGTGATGCGGCGGAACGTCGTCCACGGGTTGGCGCCGAGCGAGCACGCGGCCTGTTCGACGCTGCGGTCGAGCCCCGCGATCGACGCGAGCACGAGCCGCATCACGAACGGCGTGACGACGATCATGTGCGCGAGCACGAGCCACGTGAACGAGCCCGTTGCGCCGATCAGCGCGAAGAAGCGCAGCAGCGCGATGCCGAGCACGAGACCGGGGATCATCAGCGGCGACAGCAGCAGGCTGTTGACGAACGCGCGGCCGGGAAACGCGGAGCGGCCGATCGCGAGGCCGGCGGGCAGCGCGATCGCGAGCGACAGCGTCGCCGATGCGACCGCGAGCTTCACGCTGTTGAAGAACGCGGTGACGAAATCCGGATAGTCGAGGATCGCGCGGAACCAGCGCAGCGACAGGCCGTGCGTCGGCAGCGTCAGCGTTTCGTCGGGCGTGAACGCGACGAGCACGACGATCGCGAGCGGCGCGAGCACGAACACCATCATGAGCGTGTGGAATGCGAGGGCGAAGGGGCCGTTCTTTCTCATCGGGATGCGCCTCCGAGGCTGCGTGCGTAGCGGCGTTCGAGCACGCGGTAGTAGGTGAGCATCACGACGAGGTTCGTGACCAGCAGCAGCACCGCGATCGTCGCGCCGAGCGGCCAGTTCAGCGAGCCGAGGAATTCGTCGTAGACGGCCGTTGCGGCGACCTTCAGCCGGCGTCCGCCGAGCAGGCCCGGAATCGCGAACGCGCTCGCGGCGAGCCCGAACACCATCAGGCTGCCCGACAGGATGCCGGGCACGAGCTGCGGCAGCACGATGCGGCGCAGCGTCGTCGCGGGCGATGCGCCGAGCGACAGCGCCGCGTGTTCCGCCTGCGGATCGAGGCGCTGCAGCGCGGTCCAGACCGGAATCACCATGAACGGCAGCATCACGTGCACGAGCGCGACCACGATCGCGAACGTCGTGTATTCGAGCTTGTAGGGGCCGAGGCCGACGAGGCCGAGCGCCTGGTTCACGAGGCCGTTCGTGTTCAGCAGCATGCTCCAGCCGAACGCGCGGACGACGATCGACACGAGCAGCGGCGCGAGGATCGCGAGCAGGAACAGCGAGCGCCACGGATCGCGCATGCGCGCGAGCACGTATGCTTCCGGCGTGCCGACCACGACGCAGATCACGGTCGTCAGCGCGGCGATGCCGAACGTGCGCGCGAAGATCGTATGGAAGTACGACGAACCGAGCACCTCCGCGTAGTTGCCGAACTGGAACGCGGCGATCGGGCCGGTGGCGGGATCGAAACGGTAGAACGTGAGCACGAGCGTCATCGCGAGCGGCGCGAGCACGAGCGCGGCGAACAGCGCGAACGCGGGCGCGCACATCAGCCACATCGGCGCATGGGCGGACCACTTCGCGCGCGGCGATGGGCGCGATGGGTGCGACTGCTGCGACTGCTGCAATGAGGCGCGCGGCGTGGCGAGCGTGCGCGCGATGTCGGATGCGCCGGGCTGCACCGGGCCTGCCGCGATACCGTCAGGCGGAAGCGAGCGGGGGGATTGCGTCATTTACGCCTCCACACGCATCACGCGCACCGCGTCGCTGTGCCAGTCGACGCCGACCGGCGCGCCTTCCGCGAGCGGCTCCGCGCCTTCGTTCTGGCAGCACACGAGCACTTCGCCGAGCGCGCTGTCGACGCGGTACAGCCACTGGCTGCCGAGGAAGAAGCGGCTCGTGACGGTCGCCGCGAGGCGGCCCGCGCCGGGCGCGCACAGGCGCAGCTTCTCCGGGCGGATGCACAGCGACACGCGCTCGCCGATCCGCACGCCGCGCTCACTCGGCGGCAGGTGCGCGGTGCGGCCGGTTTCGGCGAGATCGTGGCCGAGGTCGATGCGGATCGCATCGCCGTCGTGCGCGACGACCGTGCCTTTCAGCAGGTTCGACTTGCCGATGAACTGCGACACGAAATGATTCTCGGGGCGCTCGTACGCGTGATACGGCGTATCGATCTGCGTGATGCGGCCCGCTTCCATCACGACGACGCGGTCGCTGATCGACAGCGCTTCGGACTGGTCGTGCGTGACCATGATCGTCGTCGTGCCGATCTTGCGCTGGATCGCGCGCAGCTCGAACTGCATGTCCTCGCGCAGCTTCGCGTCGAGGTTCGACATCGGTTCGTCGAGCAGCAGCACCGGCGGTTCGATCACGACCGCACGCGCGATCGCGACGCGCTGCCGCTGCCCGCCGGACAGCTCGCGCGGAAAGCGGTGCGCGAGCGTGTCGAGCCGCACGAGCGACAGGGCCGCGCGAATGCGGTCCGCGCGCTCGGCCTTGTCGACGCCGCGCATGTCGAGGCCGAAGCCGACGTTCTCCGCGACGCTCATGTGCGGGAACAGCGCATAGCTCTGGAACACGATGCCGAGCCCGCGGCGGTTCGGCTTCATCCGCGTGATGTCCTGGCCGTCGAGCGCGATGCGGCCGCGCGTGACGTCGACGAAGCCGGCGATCATCTGCAGCGTCGTGGTCTTGCCGCAGCCGGATGGCCCGAGCAGCGACACGAATTCGCCCTTTTCGACGGACAGGTTGACGTCCGTGACGGCGACCAGGTCGCCGAACGATTTCGTCAGATCCGTAAGCGTGAGAAACGACATGGTTGGCCTTCCGGTGGTGCGCACCGCCGGACGGGTGCGCCATTGACGCGGACTCTAGCCAGCCATATTCCGGACCGTCAATTTCAAATTCTGCTGATCGGGAGGAATCTCTGAAAAATTCCATTGGACGGAATGGATTGCATCGATGACGCGATTTCGTTCCGATGGGTGAAGGGCGGGGAAGCCCTGAAATGCACGCGTCAATCCCGTGCACACCCGGATGCACGGGGATTTTCGGCGGATCGACAATCGGGGTCATCGTATTCCGCTGAATGAAATCGCCGAGGAGATCCAGCATGCACGACACCCTGTCGCCCGGAACGCCGGCCGCCGGAACGCCGGCCGCCGTTGCGCCGCCCGAGGACGCGGCGGGCGCGCCCGCCGCCGGCATGCTGCAGCGCGCGTTCGCGATCCTGCGTGCGCTTGCAGGCATGCAGCAGGACGGCGTGCGCGTCACGCATCTCGCGAAGGCGGTCGGCCTCACGCAGGGCACCGCGCACCGCATCCTGCAGTCGCTGATCGCGGAAGGGATGGTCGAACAGGACGAGCAGTCGAAGCTGTACCGGCTGAGCGTCGACTTCTTCGCGCTCGCCGCGCAGGCCGGCAACCCGAGCAGCATGCGCACGCTGTGCCGGCCCGCGCTGCTGCGGCTGTGCGCGAGCCTCGGCGAGACGATCTTCCTGCTCGTGAAGAGCGGCTTCGATGCCGTGTGTCTCGACCTCTGCGAAGGACCGTTTCCGATCCGCTCGTTTACCGGCGACATCGGCGGGCGGGTCGCGCTCGGCGTCGGGCAGGGCAGCCTCGCGATCCTCGCGTTCCTGCCGGAAGCGGAACGCGAGGAGGTGATCCGCTTCAACGTGCCGCGCATCCGCGGCTACGGCGTGCTCGACGAGGTGTACCTGCGCACCGAGATCGAGCGCGTGCGGCAGCTCGGTTACGCGGGCCGCAACAGCGGCGTGCTCGACGGGATGGCGGGCGTCGCGGTGCCGATTCTCGACCGCACCGGATACCCGGTCGGCGCGCTGAGCGTCGGCACGCTCGCGTCGCGGCTCGGCGACGACCGGCTGCCGATGGTGGTCGAATTGCTGACGCGCCAGGCCGACGCGATCGGGCCGCGCACGAATCCGTTCGACGCCGCGCTGCGGCGGCCGATGCACGGGTTGACGGGACACGGGGAGAAGCCGGTCGTGTGACCGCCGGGGCGCATGTCGCGCACCGGCATGATCGAACAGACGCGCGCCGCTGCGCTGGCCGAAGATCGTTCAATCGTCAGCTTGCTTACGCAAGCCCTTCACGTCCATCTCCACCCGTGCGGCGCGGCCGCGCCGCACGCTTTCGTTTTTCTTGCGGGGTCGAACCGTCGTCCTTCTGATCCCCTGCCATTCGATTTTCAACTGATGTCCAGTTGAACATTTCATTTCTGAATGTGATTGCGGCTGGATACCATCCAGCGAATGTCTATACAACGCCGTCGACGCGAATGGACAGATCCATCAGAACATCAATGAGCAGGTTTGGAGACGAGATGACACGGATGTTGCGAAAGAAGGGTGGGAAGACGGGCGCCGCATGCCTGTGCGCCGGCATCGGCATGCTGCTCGCGGGCGCCGCGCACGCACAGTCGACCGTGACGCTGTACGGGATCGTCGATGCGGGCGTGACCTATACGAACAACCTGAAGGGCCATTCGGCGTGGCAGTTCACGGGCGGCAACGAATCAGGCCCGCGCTGGGGCTTGCTCGGCGCCGAGGATCTCGGCGGCGGGCTGAAGGCGAACTTCCGGCTCGAGAACGGCTTCAACGTCGCGAACGGCGCGCTCGGGCAGGGCGGCCGGATGTTCGGGCGATCGGCGTGGGTCGGCCTGAGCGGCGCGAACTGGGGCGCGGTGACGCTCGGCCGCCAGTACAACTCGACGCAGGACATCCTCGGCTCGCTGCAGATGAGCAGCTTCCTCGCGCAGTACTCGACGCATCCGTTCGACAACGACGACATCAACAACACGTTCCGCACCAACAACGCGGTCAAGTACGTGTCGCCGACGATCGCGGGCGTCCAGGCGAACCTGATGTACGGGTTCTCGAACTCGACCGGCTTCTCGAACGACAACAGCTGGAGCGCGGGCCTCACGTACACGAACGGGCCGCTCAACGCGGGCGCCGCGTATGCACGGATGAACCATCCCGCGAGCAGCGCAACGGGCGCCGTCGCTTCGGATAACTACTTTCCTGCGTCGGCATCGGTGTTCGGCGCGAGCCTCGCGAGCGCGATCCGCCAGGAAATCTGGGGCGCAGGCGGCAGCTACGCGATCGGGCCGGCGACGCTCGGCCTGCTGTACACGGGCTCGAACTTCGGGATGGCGACGGGCGGCACGCTGCGCTTCAGCAACTACGAAGGCAGCCTGCGCTACCAGGTGACGCCCGCGCTGATGGCCGCGGCCGGCTACACGTACACGCGGGTCGCGCGTGGCGACGAGAGCGGCCATTACCACCAGGTGTCGGCAGGCGTGCAGTACCTGCTGTCGAAGCGCACCGACGTGTACGTGAACGGCTTCTACCAGAAGGCGTCGTCGGCCGTCGGCCAGGCGTGGATCGACGGCACCGGCAACCCGTCGTCGACGACGTCGCAGGTCGCGGTCGTCGCCGGCATCCGTCACAAGTTCTGATTTGCGCGCGCGTCTTCCGGGAGGTCACATGAAACTCAAACTGGTGCTGGCGGCGCTGCCGTTTGCCGGGATGTATGCGGGCGGCTCGCTCGCCGAGTTGCAGCCACTGCTGTTCGGGCTGCCGTTCCTGCTCGTCTGGAACCTGATCTGGATGGCGGCGACGGCCGCGATCCTCGCGATCCTGTTCCGCCTCGACGAGCGCGACGCGGCCCGCGCCGGCCGCACGGGAGACGCGCGATGAATGCATCGATCTTCATCATCGCGGCGTTCGCGGTCTTCGCGCTCGCGATCGGGCTGATGGCGCGGCGCGGCCGCAAGCTGAGCCTCGAGCAGTGGGCCGTCGGCGGGCGCGGCTTCGGCTCGCTGCTCACGTTCCTGCTGATGGCCGGCGAGGCCTTCTCGACGTTCTCGTTCCTCGGCGCGAGCGGCTGGACCTACAGCAAGGGCGTGCCCGCGTTCTACATCCTGTCGTACGGCTGTCTCGCGTTCGTGATCGGCTACTGGATGCTGCCCGCGATCTGGCGCTACGCGACGGAGCGCGGGCTCGTGTCGTTCGCCGACTATTTCGCGTCGAAGTACGACAGCCGCGCGATCGGCGTGCTCGTATCCGTCGTCGCGGTGTTCGCGATGGTGTCGCTGCTGATGATCCAGTTGCGCGGGCTCGGCGTGATCGTGTCGGAGATGTCGTACGGGCTGATTCCGCAAGCGGCCGCGATCTGGATCGCCGCGACGCTGATGGCGGTCTACATGGTCGTGTCGGGCATCCACGGCTCGGCGAGCATCGCGATCTTCAAGGACGTGCTGATCCTCGGCATCGCGATCTTCCTCGGCCTCTACCTGCCGATCCACTACTTCGGCGGCCTCGGCGACATGTTCGCGAAGATCGACGCCGTGCATCCGGAACTGCTGAGGATGCCGGAGCATGGCTTCAACCTGAGCTGGTACAACTCGACGATCCTGCTGACGTCGCTCGGCTACTACCTGTATCCGCACGGCTTCACCGCGATCTATGTCGCGAAGGACGAGCGGGCGCTGCGCCGCAACGTGATACTGATGCCGCTCTACCAGGTGCTGATCGCGTTCCTGTTCCTCGTCGGCTTCGCGGCGGTGCTGACCGTGCACGGGCTCGAGGGCGCGCAGACCGATCTCGCGCTGCTGCGGCTCGTCAAGCAGACGTTCCCCGCGTGGTTCGTCGGCATCGTCGGCGGCACGGGCCTGTTGACCGCGCTCGTGCCGGGCTCGCTGATCATGCTGAATGCGTCGACGACGATTGCGCGCAACATCTACCGAGAAGGCTTCGCGCCGAACGCGACCGACCGCGAGGTGGCGCGCGTTGCGCGGATCGCGCTGCCGATCTTCACGCTCGTCGTCGTCTACTTCGTGCTGCGCGGCGGCGCGACCTTCGTCACGCTCGCGATCTTCTCGTCGAGCCTGCTCACGCAGCTCGTGCCGATGCTCGCGTCGAGCTTCCTGAAGCGGCCGTTCGGCACGCGCGAGGCGGCGTTCGCCGGGATCGTCGCGGGCGGCATCGTGATCGCACTCACCAACTACTACGGCGTGACGCTCGCGTCGCTGTTCCCGGGCGCACCCGGCACGCTGACTTCCATCAACCCCGGGCTCGTCGCGCTCGCCGTGAACGCGCTGGTGTTCATCGCGACCAGCGCCGTGCAGCGCAGGCTGCGGGCCCGTTTCGCAACGACGGTCGAATCCGCATGACAGCACATTCTTCTCCTCTCCTGATTTCCAACATACGGCTGCCGGACGGCCGCGCGACGGCCGTGTCGATCGACGGCGGCCGGATCGCGGCGCTCGGGCCCGGCCTGACGCCGGTGCCGGGCGCCGCGGTCGAGGACGGCCGCGGCGCGCTGCTGCTGCCCGGCTTCGTCGAAGGGCACACGCACATCGACAAGAGCAACTGGGGCCGCCCGTGGTACCGCAACGAGGTCGGCCCCGCGCTGGTCGACCGCATCAGCAACGAGCGCGAATGGCGCAAGACGTCGGGGCACGACCCGGGCGCGCAGTCGCTCGCGCTCGCGCGCGCGTTCGTCGCGGCGGGCACCACGCGGCTGCGGACCCACGTCGACGTCGACACGGACGGCGGCCTGCGCTATCTCGACGGCGTGCTCGGCACGCGGCAGGCGCTGGCCGACACGCTCGACGTGCAGATCGTCGCGTTTCCGCAGTCGGGGATGCTGATCCGGCCGGGCACGGTCGAGCTGCTGTCGCGCGCGCTCGACGCGGGCGCGGACGTGCTCGGCGCACTCGATCCCGCGCTGATCGACCGCGATCCCGCTGCGTCGCTGGATGCGACGTTCGCGCTCGCCGAACGCCACCGCAAGCCGATCGACATCCATCTGCACGAACCGGGCGAGATCGGCGCGTTTACGCTCAACCTGCTGCTCGACCGCGTCGCGGCGCTCGGGATGCAGGGGCAGGTCGTCGTCAGCCACGCGTTCTGCCTCGGCGCGTTGCCCGAGCGCGAACGCGACGCGTTGCTCGACCGGCTCGCGAGCCTGAATGTCGCGCTGCTGACGTCCGCGCCGCCGTCGCGTCCCGTGCCGCCGCTGAAGACCTGCCGCGACCGCGGCATCACGATCTTCGGCGGCAACGACGGGATTCGCGATACCTGGTCGCCGTACAACGTGCCCGACATGCTCGAGCGCGCGATGCTGATCGGCATGCGCTATGACCTGCGCCGCGATGACGATCTCGCGATCGCGCTCGATTGCGTGACGGATGCGGGCGCGCGCGGCTGCGGTTTCGCCGACTACGGGCTGCACGTCGGCGCGCGCGCCGATCTCGTGCTCGTCGACGCCGAGACGGTCGCGCACGCGATCGTCGCGCGGCCCGTGCGGCGGCTTGTCGTCGCGAACGGGCGCATCGTCGCGCGCGACGGTGCTTTCATCGGCGAATGAGCGCTCGCGGCGCCGGATTACATCGAACCAGAACAGGACATGACGCCATGACTACCGAGGACAATCGCGAAGCGATCGACGTGCTGATTGCGAACGGCTGCGTGATCACGCTCGATCCGCAGCGGCGCGTGATCGAGAGCGGCGCGGTCGCCATCAACGGCGAGCGCATCGTCGCCGTCGGCGACACCGATGCGCTGCAGGCGCGCTATCGCGCGGCGCGCACGATCGACGCGCACCGCAAGGCCGTGCTGCCGGGCTTCATCGACGCGCATGCGCACGCAGGCCACGCGATGCTGCGCACGATCGGCGGCGCGGACGGCGATGCGTGGTCGGCCGCGGCTGAAACGATCTACACGCGCGCGTCGGACGAGGCATTCTGGGAGGCCGAGTCGCATCTCGCGGCGCTCGAGCGCCTGAAGGCCGGCGTGACGACCGGCGTGTCGCTGCTCGGTGGCGGCAACTCGATCATGCGCGTCGACGATCCCGTCTACGCGCGGCGCCATTGCGACGCGGTCGTGCGCACCGGCACGCGCTCGATCGTCGCGGTCGGCCCGTCACGGCCGCCCGCGCCGCGCGCGTATACGCGTCACACGCCGGACGGCAGCGACACGCGCGAGATCGATTTCGACATGATGTACGACGTGTGCACGGAGATCGTCGACACGTGTCATGGCGACGCGGACGGGCGGATCCGGATCGCGCTCACGCTGCCCGTCTACGGGCCCGAGCACGATCCGGAGCTCGCGCAGTACGAGCGCGACTTCCGCGAGCAGGCCGCGCGCTACGGCGCGCTTGCACGCGAGCGCGGACTGGCGTTCACGCAGGATGGCCACCGGGCCGGCACGCTCGCGTTCGCGCATCGCGAACTCGGGCTGCTCGGCCGCACGTCGTTCATGTCGCATTGCATCGACCTGACCGACGATGACATCGCGGCCTGCGTGGAGACGGGCACCGCGATCGTGCACAACCCGAGCGCGATCATGTCGATCATCGGGCGCTGCCCGGTGCCCGAGCTGATCGATGCGGGCGTCACCGTGGCGATCGCGTCGGACGGCGCGGCGCCCGATCGCGGGTACGACATGTTCCGCCACATGTGGCAGTGCATGCACTACCATCGCCGGCACTTCCGCGATCCGGACGTGCTGCCGCACGGCAAGGTGCTGGAGATGGTGACGATCGACGCGGCGAAGGCGTTGTCGATCGACCATGAGGTCGGCTCGCTCGAGGCGGGCAAGCTCGCCGACATCATCCTGGTCGACCTGTTCCGGCCGCACATGATGCCGATGAACATGCCGGTCTATCGCGTGACCTGCTTCGCGAACGCGGCCGACGTGTGCATGACGATGGTCGGCGGCCGGATCCTGATGGAGGACCGGCGCGTGCTGTCGGTCGACGAGCACGCGGTGCTCGAACGCGTGACGGAAGTCGCGGAAGCGACGTTCGCGCGCAGCGGGCTGCGTCATCTGCTCGACGAGCCGGCGACGCTGTGGGGGCGCAGCCATTACTGAGCGTCAATGCGCGGCCGGCTCACACGCTCATTTCAGCGAGAATCTGTTCAGCGAGAAAATCGCAGGGCGGCCGGCCGGACCGGGCGCTGCGGGCAAGGACGACTTCGAGTTCATCCAGGGGCGGCAACCCTTCGTTCTGCGATAGCTGAACGAGGTGCCCCGGCACGCTGCATTTTGCGAGGGGGGCGATCGCGAGCCCTGCTTCCACCATGCTGATCAGGCACATCAGGCTCGGGCTTTCGTAGGACATCCGATATTTGATGTTTTCCCGCTGAAGTGCGCTGATGGCATTTGCACGCGCGGTGCTGCCGTGTGCAAAGACGGCGATCGGAAGCGGGCGTTCCTTCCACACCTTTCGTGCGGGCGATCCGGCCCACACCATGGGCTCGAACCGGATGAATTCGCTCGCGACACCCTTCGTTTTCGTGATGCAGGCCAGGTCCAGCGTGTTGTCCTTGAGCAATGGAACGAGCGCGCTGCTCGGCAGGCCGATGACCCGAATTTCGACACGCGGATGCGCAACCGCGAACTTTCCCAGCACCTGGGGCAGCAGCGACGCGGCGTAGTCATCGGGCACGCCGATGGTGACGCGGCCCTTCATCTCGGGGCGAACGACCGACGCCCAGGCTTCATCCCGCATCGCAAGCATGCGGCGGCCATAGTCCACGAGCGTCTTGCCGTCCGCGGTAATCGTGACGTGACGCGTGCTTCGCACGAACAGCGGCTTTCCGAGCGCCTCTTCAAGCGCCTTGACCTGCATGCTGACCGCCGACGACGACCGATGCACGGACTCCGCGCCTCGTACAAACGATCCCGTATCGGCAACCGCCACGAGCATCTCGAGTACGTCCAGATCGAGCTTCTTCATTTTGGTAAGAAAATCTGATTAATCATTTCAGTTTAATTCGTTTTACGCGTTTATGCAGCAAGCCGATACTATGATCGACGATCATCCGGGGAGCGCGACCATGCACGGAACGGCATCGATTTACGGATTTCTGGCAGTCGGCGGAATGCTTGCCGTGACGCCGGGCCCGAACATGGTCTACGTGATGTCGCGCTCGATTGCGCAAGGGCGTGCGGCCGGGCTTGTTTCGCTTGCGGGCGTCATGCTCGGCTACCTTTTCTACATGTTCGGCGCAGCGTTCGGCATCACGGCGCTTTTCTTGAGCGTGCCTTATGCAGGCAGCGTGTTGGGCGCGGGGGGCGCCGTGTATCTGTTCCATCTGGCGTGGCAGGCCGTGAAGCCTGGCGGCCGTTCTCCGCTCGAAGTTCGCGATCTGCACCGGGAGCAGCCACGCCGGCTCTTCGCGATGGGCGCCGCGACGAGTCTATTGAATCCGAAGCTTGCGATGATCTTTCTGTCTATCCTGCCGCAATTCATCAACGCCCAGGATGGCAGCGTTCTCAGGCAGTCGCTCGTGCTCGGTGCGTCGTTGATTGTCGCGTTCGCATCGATCAATGGCTTCGTGGCAGTCTGCTCCGGCGGCATGGCGACGTTCCTCGCCCGTCGCCCCGGACTTTTGCTGGCTCAGCGCTGGATGATGGGCGTGATGCTGTTTGTGCTGGGCGCACACATGGCCGCAGACGCGTTGAAGGCGGCAGGCATCTACTGAATTTTGGCCGGCGCATGCGCCGGCCTCTCCGTCAGTTGTAGATATCGAACGAGAAGTACTTCTTCGCGATGCGCTGATAAGTCCCATCCTGAATCATGCTGGCAAGTGCCTGATTGATCTGCAGGCGCAGCGCGTCGTCGTCCTTGCGCACGCCGATCGCGGAGCCGACGCCGAGCGTCTTCGGATCATGCAGCGGCGGGCCCGCGAATTCGAAGCCGGCGCCCTTCGCGGTCTTCAGGAAGCCGAGGTCGGCCTGCACCGACGACTGCAGCGACGCGTCGAGCCGGCCCGCCAGCAGGTCCTGGTAGACGAGATCCTGCGTCTGGTACGTGCGGACGACGACGCCCTTCGGCTCCCAGTACGTGCGCGCGTAGGTCTCCTGCGTCGAGCCCTGCTCGACGCCGACGCTCTTGCCCGTCAGCGACTCGGGCGTTGGCTGCAGGTTCGAGCCGCGCCGTGCGACGAGCCGCGGCGGCACGTTGTTGATCTTGTCCGTGAACGCGATCTGCGCGAGGCGCTTCTCGGTCACGCTCATCGACGACAGCACGCCGTCGAACTTGCGCGCCTTCAACGCGGGAATCATCCCGTCGAACGCGTTCTCGACCCACACGCAGCGGACCTTCATGCGTTCGCAGATCGCATTGCCGAGATCGATGTCGAAGCCGACGAGCTTGCCGTCGGGCGCGAGCGATTCGAACGGGGCGTAGCTGGGATCGACGCCGAAGCGCAGGACCGCCGGGTCCTTCGCGTGCGCGGCGGCGGCCGTCAGCGCAAGCGCGACAGCCATGACGAGCTTTTTCATTGATGTCTCCATGTCTCCGATTGATGTAATTGCATCGACAGCGGTTGCGTGGCCGGTCTGCATGACTGCCCGCGGCCGGCCGCGCCGCGGACAGGCGAACGGGTTCCGGCCGGATGCCGTCGCCGTCCGGGTTCGGTTCAGCGCGCGGCGCCGACGATGCGCGCCATGCTGCGCCGGTAGCTGGCAGGAGAGAGCGCGGCGTTCAGCGCGGCCATCGCGACGACCACGGCGACGTGCATCCACCACGCGATCGCGAAGCCGCCGCCCGCGTCGCGCAGCCAGCCGATCAACCAGGGGCTCGCCGCGACGATCAGGAAGCCGACGCCCTGCACGAACGCGGCGAGCGCGCCCGCGAGCCGCGCGTCGGGCACATGGTCGAGCGTCACGATCAAGCTCATCGAGAAGAAGCCGCCGAGGCCGAGGCCGACGCTCGCGACCCAGAACCACGGCGCGGACGTCGGAAGTGCGGCGAACCCGGCGAAACCGGCAGCCTGCAGCGCGAGCGTGAGCCACAGCACGTTGCGCCGGTCCGGCGAATGTTTCGCGAGCATCGGCATCGCGAGCGCGCCGGTTGCCTGGAACAGGGCCATCCATGCAAGCAGGTTGCCGCTCGCCTGCGGACTCATGCCGCCGCTGCGGTAGAACGCGGGCAGCCAGGCGACGAGGCTCGCATAGCCGCTGTTGCTGAGACCGAAGAACAGCGCGAGCTGCCATGCGCGCGCACTGCGTGCGAACGCGGCGACGGAGGCCGATGCCGTGGCGGCGCGCACCGCATCGCGCGGCGCCTTCGCGCGCCACAGCACGAGCGTGACGAGCGCGGGCACGGCCCACACCGCGAGCGCGAGATGCCAGCCGCCACGGGCGGCGAGCCACGGGCCCGCGATCGCGCCGAACGCGCCGCCGCCGACCAGCGCGGCCGAATAGAGGCCCATCGCGAGCGGCAGCCGGTCGACGAGCCAGCGCTTCGCGAGGCCCGGTACGAGCGCCTGGATCACCGCGACACCGGCGCCCGCGACCGCGGCGCTGGCGATCAGGCCCGCACTGCCGGCCGTCCACAGGCGCGACGTGCAGCCCGCGGCGATCAGCAGCAGCGCGGCACTCAGCGCGCGCTGCTCGCCGACGCGCCGTGCGAGTCCGACCCCGACGCCCGCGACCACGCCCATCAGCACGAACGGCAGCGTGGTCAGCAGCGCGGCGGCGCGAAAGCCGAGGCCCGTGTCGGCGCGCACGAGGTCGAGCACGGGGCCGAACGCGGTCAGGAACGGGCGCAGGTTGAGTCCGGCCAGCACCAGCAGCGCCAGTGCACCATAGGACACGGAAACCGCGTGCGGTCGGCGAACGGCTTGCGCGGTGCCGGGGTCAGTCATCGGGATGCTCCAGGGAGGGCGGGCCATTGGCCCGGTCATGCGATGGAGAAAGGGTAAAGGCGCGCCTCGCCAGTTGAAAATTAAATATTCGACTGGGCGTCAGTGGGGAATGCGATGAGTGTGGCGTGCTGTGGCGAGGGCGGATGGAAGCGGCCGCTGGCGCTGCGGGGCGTGCGCCAGGGCCAGCGACGTGAGTGTCAGGACGCGCTCTTCTGCTTGGTTCTCGTCGCGCGCGATTCGGTCTCAGCCGCGCATGCCCGCCACGTCGGCGCCCGGCGGCGTCGGCGCATGGTCGGCGATCAGGTGCTCGGCCTTGAGCGCGTCCCATAGCTCCGCCGGAATCGGCGCGGCCGCGAGACGCAGGTTCTCGTCGATGCGATCCGGCCGGCTCGCGCCGGGGATGGCCGCCGCGACGGCCGGGTGCGCGAGCGAAAACTGCAGCGCCACGGCCCGGATATCGACGCCGAAGCGCTCGCAGATCTGCCGGATGCGCGCGACGCGATCGAGCATCGCCTGCGGCGCCGGCTGATACTCGAAGTGGGTGCCGCCGGCCAGCACGCCGGAGTTGTACGGGCCGCCGACGATGATGCCGAGCCCGCGCTTGACGCTCGCCGGCATCAGCCGTTCGAGCGCGCCTGCGTGATCGAGCAGCGTGTAGCGTCCGGCAAGCAGGAAGCCATCGGGATCGCTGCGCTCGAGCGCGAGTTCGCACGGTTCGATGCGGTTCACGCCGAGGCCCCAGCCCCGGATCACCTTTTCGTCGCGCAGCCGCGTCAGCGCCTTCGCTGCGCCCGACATCGCGACATCGAAGACGTCGCGCCACTGCTCGCCGTGAAAGTCGACGGCCGGATCGTGAATCCACACGGTATCGAGGCGGTCGGTGCGCAGCCGCTCGAGGCTCGCTTCGATCGAACGCAGCGTGCCGTCCTCGGTGTAGTCGTAGACGATCTTGTTCGGCAGCCCGTGGCGGAACAGGCCGCCTTTCTCGCCGAGGTCGCGTTGCGACGCGTCCTCGTGTTCGTCGAGGATCAGCCGGCCGACTTTCGTGCCGAGTGAATACGCGTCGCGCGGGCGGCCCGCGAGCGCTTCGCCGAGCCGCAGTTCGGCAAGGCCGGCGCCGTACAGCGGTGCGGCGTCGAAATAGCGGATGCCGCTGTCCCATGCGGCGTCGACCGTGGCGAGCGCTTCGTCGTTCGGGATGTCCCGGTACATGTTGCCGAGCGGTGCAGTCCCGAAACCGATGCGGGAGGGGAGTGTGATTCTCATGGGATGTCTCGTAGGGAGAAAACGGCCGTGGTGATCGGCGGATCGCGACCGCGTTGATGTTGAGTTGCGTGGAGCCGACGTACGGCGGCTGGCCCGGCACGAACAGGATCGTTCAGGCGGCGGCCTCGGCCAGCGTCGGGTAGTCGGTCAGCCCTTGCGCGCCGCCGCCGAACAGCGTGTCGCGGTGGTGCGGCGCGAGCGGCGCGCCGATGCGCAGGCGCTCGGGCAGGTCGGGGTTCGCGACGAACGGCCGGCCGAACGCGATCAGGTCGGCCCAGCCCGCCGCGATCGCCTCGCGTGCGCGTTCGGCCGTGTACTGGCCTGCATAGATCAGCACGCCCGGAAAGGCGGCACGCAGCTTGTGCTTGAATTCGACGGGCATCAGCGGCGCGTCGTCCCAGTCGGCTTCGGCGATGTGCAGGTAGCCGACGCCGAGTTCGCCGATCAGCTTCGCGGCGGCGAGATACGTCGTTTCCGGATCGTTGTCGACGCAACCGTTAAGCGTGGTGAGCGGCGCGAGGCGGATGCCGACGCGCGATGCGTCGCCCGTGCCTTCGATCAGCGCCTGCGTGACTTCGCCGAGGAACCGCAGCCGGTTCTCGAGCGAGCCCCCATAGGCGTCGGTGCGCGTGTTCGCGTTCGAGTCGATGAACTGGTTCACGAGGTAGCCGTTCGCGCCGTGCAGCTCGACGCCGTCGAAGCCGGCTTCGATCGCATGACGGGCGGCGGTGCGGTACTGGCCGACGACGTCGCGAATCTCGTCGACGGTCAGCGCGCGCGGCGCGGACGCCTGCACGAAGCCCGGCGTGCTGCCGTCCTCGCCGGCGATGAACACCTTCACGCCTTCAGCCTGGATCGGCGACGACGACACCGGCTGCTCGCCGCCGAGCAGGCTCGTGTGGCTCAGCCGGCCGACGTGCCAGAGCTGCGCGACGATGCGGCCGCCCGCCGCGTGGACGGCGTCGGTCACCTTGCGCCATCCGCTGACCTGCGCCGGTGTGTGGATGCCGGGCGTCCATGCGTAGCCCTTGCCAAGCGGCGCGACATACGTGCCTTCGCTGACGATCAGGCCGGCGCCCGCGCGTTGCGCGTAGTACGCGGCCATCAATTCGTTGGCTTCGTCGCCGGGCCGGCTCGCGCGCGAACGCGTCATCGGCGGCATCACGATGCGGTTCGGCAGCGTCAGCGCGCCGAGTCGCAGCGGTTGAAACAGAGGGTCCTGGGTCATGATGTGAGTCCTGTCGGAGCCGCGGCACACCCGCCGCGGCAAGTCGAATCGAATGAGCTGCGGCGCGTTCAGTCCCACTTCGGCGCGAGGCCGGCGGGATCGACTTCGCGGCCGTTGCGCTCGAGCGCGGCGATCTGTGCCATGTCGTCGTCGGTCAGTTGCAGCGTCTGCGCGAGCAGGTTGCTCGCGAGGTTCTCGCGCTTCGTCGACGAAGGAATCACCGAGTAGCCGAGGCGCAGCGCCCACGCGAGCGCGACCTGCGCTGGCGTCGCCTGATGCCGTTGCGCGATCGCGCCGATCACGGGGTCGCCGAGCACCTTGCCGTACGCGAGCGTCATGTACGACGTGACGTGAATCCCTTCGCGCTGCAGAAAGTCGACGAGCTTGCGGTTCTGCAGATACGGGCTGAGCTCGATCTGGTTCGTCGCGATCGCGTCCTTGCCGACCGCGGCGATCGCCTGCTTCGTCAGTTCGATGTTGAAGTTCGAGATACCGATCTGGCGCGTCAGGCCTTTCGCTTTCGCGTCGGCGAGCGCGGTCATGAACGCTTCGATCGACACGCCGTTGCCCGGGGCCGGCCAGTGGATCAGCGTCAGGTCGACATGGTCGGTGCGAAGCTTCGCGAGGCTCTCTTCGAGGCTGGCCACCAGCCTTTCCGGTGCGTAGTTGTCGACCCAGATCTTCGTCGTGAGGAACAGGTCTTCGCGGCGTACGCCCGATGCGGCGATCGCTGCGCCGACTTCGGCTTCGTTGCCGTAGATCTGCGCGGTGTCGATCGCGCGGTAGCCGACTTCGAGGCCGTTGCGAACCGAATCGATGACAACCTGGCCTTGCAGGCGGAAAGTGCCGAGGCCGAATGCGGGAATCTTGCTCATGGTGTGCTCCTTGGAAGAGAGGAAACGGGTTGATCCGTCGGGTTTCGATGGAAATGGGGAAGCACGCCGCGCGTCAGTGTGTCGAGTGAGGGGACATGGCCGAGATCCGGTCAGCGCGCGCGCAGGCTGCCTTCGAGGCGATAGAAGTCGAGCGTCGGCGCGGTGAAGAACGAGCGCGACGTGCCGGCCGCGAAATCGTCGATATGGACGACGGTGGCGCGATCGGCCTCCTGCCACGAAATCGCGTAGGTTTCGCCGGCGACGTGCTGCCACGTGTAGGCGACTTCGCCCGTCGCGCCCGTGAACGCGCCTTCGGTGATTTCGTAGCGCATGTGGACACCGTCGTCGGCATACGCGTTGATGGCGGTGAGCCCGTCGTAGCGGACTTCGAAAGTCTTGCCGGCAAACGGCGGGCGTCGGGTCGGTGCGTTCATGATGATGATCTCCTGGGGAAAAGGCAGGGTGTTCAGTGAGCGAGTTCAACGGGTTCGGCGGGTTCGGCGGTGCGCGCGGGCAGGCCGTCGCGCGCGTCGAGCGAGCCGCTCAGCGCGGTCAGCGCGAACGCGCCGAGCGTGACGGCCGCCGCGATCCACGGCGTATGGCCGAGTCCGATGTGCGCGACGATCAGCCCGCCGAGCGACGAACCGCCTGCGACGCCGAGGTTGAACGCGGCGATGTTGAAGCCCGACGCGACATCGGTGGCGTCCGGCGCGAAATGGCGCGCCTGCTTGACGACGTAGACCTGCAGGCCCGGCACGTTGCCGAACGCGACCGCGCCCCATGCGAGCATCGTGGCGACCGCGAGCCATGCGACGTGGACCGTGAAGGTCAGCGCGAGCAGCACGACCGCGAGCAGCAGGAAGATCCGCTTGAGCGCCTTGACGGGGCCGACGCGGTCCGCGAGCCTGCCGCCCCAGACGTTGCCGTACGCGACCGACACGCCGTAGCCGACGAGCACGAGGCTGACCTGCGACGGCGTGAAGCCGGCGATCTGTTCGAGCAGCGGCGCCATGTAGGTGAACGCGATCAGCGAGCCGCCGTAGCCGACGGCCGTCATCGCGAAGACGAGCAGCAGACGCGGTTGCGCGAGCACGCGGAATTGCCGGGCGAGCGGCGCGGGCGGCGTTTGCGCGAGACCGCGCGGCACGAACGCGACGGCGCCGATGAACGCGACGAGCCCGAACAGCGCGACGATCAGGAACGTCGCACGCCAGCCGAAGTGCTGACCGATGAAGGTGCCGAGCGGAATGCCGGCGACGAACGCGACGGTCATGCCGCTGAACATCGTCGCGATCGCGCTCGCGGCCTTGTCCTTCGGCACGAGCGTCGTCGCGATAATCGAGCCGACCGAGAAGAACACGCCGTGCGCAAGCCCGGTGAGGATGCGGGCGACGATCAGCGATTCGTAGCCGGGCGCCTGCCACGCGACGAGGTTGCCGATCGTAAACAGCGCCATCAGCGCCGCGAGCAGCGTCTTGCGCGGCATGCGGCCCGTGAGCGCGGTGAGGAGCGGCGCGCCGACCGCGACGCTCAGCGCGTAGAGACTGACGAGCAGGCCCGCGGACGGCAGGCTGACGCCGAGATCCGACGCAATCGTCGGGATCAGGCCGACGATCACGAACTCGGTCGTCCCGATCGCAAACGCGCTGATGGTCAGCGCAAGCAGGGCAAGGGGCATGATGGACGTTCCTGGTTCCGGTGAGGATGCCCCGCACTGTGCCTGCTTTACTTTTGCGGAAAAACTGGTCTATAAACCAAATTGTTTTGATTTGAAATCAACAATGAAGATCACGCTAGATGAACTCCAGGCCTTCGCGACCGTGGTCGATACGGGGTCGATCACCGCGGCCGCGCAGCAGCTCGATCTCACCGTGTCGGCGACGAGCCGCACGCTCGCGCGGCTCGAGGAAAAGCTGAAGACCACGCTGCTGCGCCGGACCACGCGCCGCCTCGAACTGACCGAGGAAGGGCGCGCCTTTCTGCAAAACGCACGGGCGATCATCGATTCGGTCGAAAGCGCGGAGGAGCAGATGCTCGCGCGGCGCGAAAAGCCGTCCGGGCGGCTGCGGGTCGACGCCGCGTCGCCGTTCATGCTGCACGTGATCGTGCCGCTCGTGCGCGGCTATCGCGAGCGGTATCCGCAGGTGGCGCTGGAGCTGAACAGCAACGAGGGCATCATCGATTTGCTCGAGCGGCGCACCGATGTCGCGATCCGGATCGGCCGCCTGAAGGATTCGACGCTGCACAGCCGGCTGATCGGCAACAGCCGGGTGCGCATCCTCGCGAGCCCCGCGTATCTCGACGCGCACGGTCAGCCGCGCAAGGCCGACGAGCTTGGCAAGCATGCGCTGCTCGGCTTCAACCAGCCGGAATCGCTGAACGTGTGGCCGATTCTCGGCGCCGACGGCGAGCCGTACCGGATCGAGCCGGCCGTGTGCTCGTCGAGCGGAGAGACGCTGCGGCAACTGGCGCTCGACGGCGCCGGCATCGTCTGCCTGTCGGATTTCATGACCGCGCAGGATCGCGAAGCGGGGCGTCTCGTGCAGATCCTCGCGCGCCATACGCAGGACGTGCGGCAGCCGATTCAGGCCGTCTATTACCGGAACACGGCGATCTCGGCGCGGATCGCGTCGTTCGTCGACTACCTCGTCGAGGCGCTCGCCGGCAAGCTCCCCGCGCGGCAGGCGGCCGCGTGGACGGTTCAGTGAACGACGCGCGCGCCCCATCTTTCCGCTGCGGACGGAATTGTCACCGTGCAGGTCGTCCCGCGGCGAGAAACGTGCGGTCCGGAGGCGTGTCGACGCGAACGCGCGCCGGGGTGCGCTGCGCGAGCCGAATCCGCGTTCAATACGTCATGTGAATCAGCGGAAACGGCCGGCCTGCCGAGTCCGTTTCAGAGCGGCCGATATCCCGGAAGCCGTAGCGGCGATAGAACGCATGCGCGTGCGGGTTCTGCTCGTTGACGTCGACGCTCAGGTGCGCATGCCGCGCCCGGACATGATCGAGCAGTCGCGTGCCGACGCGCTGGCCGAACAGATCGGGATCGACGAACAGCATCTCGACCTGCGCGTCGTTCACGCCGATGAACCCGGCGATGCGGCTGTCTCCGGTTTCCGCGACCCAGACGGCGACGCTCGGCAGATAGAGGTCGCGAACCTGCGGGTACAGGTCGGCGATGTCACGTTCGCTGAGAAACGCGTGGGTCGCCTTGACGGCGCGGTGCCAGATGTCCAGCAGGGACGGGTTGTCTTCGGGCTTTCGTTCTCGGATGGTCATGGTTGTTGTTGTGAGCGCACGGCGGCGAAAGCGGACGATTTTATCGAGAATCCGGCGAGACATTGACCACCGCTATCGGGCGTTCTCTCTCTTTTCGATCAGCGTCCTGACGCGCTCCCGATCCTCCACGGCCACCGGTGTGAAGATCACGAGACACAGATCGGGCCGCCCGTTCACCGCGAACGCCGAATATTCGAGCGCGATCCGCCCGACGGCCGGATGGTGGATCTCCTTCGTTCCTTCGTCGTGCGCGCGCACGTCATGGTCGCGCCACATCGCGTCGAATTCGGGGCTCAGCCCGCGCAGCTCGTCGACGAACGCCTGGACGGCCTGCGTCGCGCCGCTGCGCGCGGCATCGGCGCGGAACGCGGCGACCGCGAAGCGCGCGACGCCTTCCCAGTGCGACTGCGCGTTGCGCACGCGCGAATCGAGAAAAATCAGCCGCAGGATGTTGCGCCGTTCCGGGGCCAGCGCGCCGTAGTCGGTCAGCGTCGATGCCGCCGCGCGGTTCCACGCGACGACGTCCCACGTGGCCGTCCGCACGATCGCGGGGCTCGTCTCGAGCGAATCGAGCACGTGCTGCAGCCGCGCCGTCACGCCGCCGGCCGCCTCGTAGCGAACCTCGGGCAGATGGCCGAGACCGAGCAGGAACAGATGCTCGCGTTCGACGCCGGTCAGCATCAGCGCACGGGCGATCCGGTCCAGCACGTCGGCCGACGGCGCGCCGCCGCGGCCCTGTTCGAGCCACGTGTACCACGCGGCGCTGACGTGCGCGCGCTGCGCCACTTCCTCGCGCCGCAGGCCGGGCGTGCGGCGCCGCGTCGTCGGCAGCCCGAGCGCCGCCGGGTCGAGCTTCTCGCGGCGATCGCGCAGGTAGGTGCCGAGCTGGTTGTCGTGTGCGTCCGCCATAGCCTGTTAGTCCGTTTACCGGTAAACCGTCACGACTTCACCGCGATCGGCCGTCGACAGATAGTAATCCTTCACCCATCACCGAAGGATTTCACCATGCGTGTCTTTGTCACTGGCGCGTCGGGGTTCGTCGGCTCCGCCGTCGTTGCCGAACTGATCGCCGCCGGGCACGACGTGCTCGGCCTCGCGCGCTCCGATGCCGCTGCGGCGTCCGTCGCCGCGACGGGCGCGACCGTCCATCGCGGCTCGCTCGAGGATCTCGACAGCCTGAAGCGCGGCGCCGCACAAGCCGACGGCGTGATCCACACCGGCTTCAACCATGACTTCTCCCGCTTCGCGGAAAACTGCGAACTGGACCGGCGCGCGATCGAAGCGCTCGGCGCGGCGCTCGAAGGGTCGGGACGTCCGCTCGTCGTGACGTCGGGCCTCGCGCTTGTCGCGCCCGGCCGGGCCGCAACCGAGGACGATCCGCCGGTGCCGGCGTCGCCGACGTACCCGCGCGCGTCCGAGGCGACCGCGGCGGCCTATGTCGCGCGCGGCGTGTGCGCATCGGTCGTGCGTCTTCCGCCATCCGTGCACGGCGACGGCGACCACGGCTTCGTGCCGCGCCTGATCGGCTTCGCGCGCGAGAAGGGCGTGTCGGCGTACGTCGGCGACGGGCTCAATCGCTGGCCCGCGGTGCACCGGCTCGACGCCGCGCGCGCGTACCGTCTTGCAGTCGAGCGCGGCGCGGCCGGCGCGCGGTATCACGCGGTGGCCGAGGAGGGGGTGTCGTTCAGGGAGATCGCGGCCGTCATCGGCCGGCGCCTGAACGTGCCGGTCGTCGCGAAGTCCGCTGAAGCGGCGGCCGAACACTTCGGCTGGTTCGCGATGTTCGCGGGCATGGATGCGCCGGCGTCGAGCGGACGCACCCGCGCGCTGCTCGATTGGGCGCCCGCGCAACCGGGGCTGATCGCCGACGTCGACCGGCCGCGCTATTTCGAGGCCTGAGCGGCGTCGGCGGGACGCGCATGTCAAACCGTCACGACGATCTTCCCGACCTGCGCGCCTGCCTCCATGTACCGGTGCGCGTCAGCGATGTCCTCGAACGCGAACGTGCGATCGATCGACGGCTTCAGCGTGCCGGCCGCGAGCCCGTCCGTGATGAAGCGCTTGGCCCGCTCGAGCCGCTGCGGATCGCCGCTGATCTCGAACAGCTCGTAGCCGCGCAGCGTCAGGTGCCGGGCGAGCAGATCCATCACGGGCACCACAATGTCGCGCGTATCGAGCGCGCCGTACTGGAAGAACGTGCCGTGCGGACGCAGCGCGCGCAGCTGGTGAGCCGCATCCGGCCCGCCGACCGGATCGAACGCGATGCGCGCGCCGGTTCCGCCGGTCAATCGCAACACCTCCCGCGTCAGGTCCTCCCCGCTGCCGACGATCACGTGCGCGGCGCCGGCGTCGATCAGCGCCTGACGCTTCGATTCGCTGCGGGTCAACGCGATCGGCACCGCGCCGATATGATTCGCGATCTGGATCGCGGCCTGCCCGACGCTGCTCGACGCCGCGCCGATCAGCACGGCGTCGCCGCGCTGCAGCCCGCCGAGCTCGATCAGCGCGCCGTAGGCCGTGACGAACATCATCCACGTGGCGGCGGCTTCCTCGAACGACAGGCCGTCAGGATGCCTGACGACCGCATGCGCGGGCACGTTGACCCGTTCGCCGTACATCCCGTAGTCGGCAAACGAAAAGGCCGGCACGACGCTCACCGCGTCGCCTTCGGCAAAGCCCGTCACGCCGGGCCCGACCGCCGCGACGACGCCCGCGGCCTCGTAGCCGAGCGTCGCGGGAAAGCGCGGCTCGATCGTGTAGCTGCCGGTCCGGTACATGACTTCCGCGCGATTGAGGCCGATGGCCTTCACGCGAATCTGGATTTCGTCGGCGCCCGGTGCGGGCACGTCGACATCGTCGATCTGCAGCACGTCGGGACCGCCGATGCGGTGAAAGCGAACGACACGGGACATGGATTTCTCCTTCGTTGAACGATGATCGGAACGCGTGGCGGCGCAACGAACGTCGCGGTGCGGGCGACGTGCTGCTGCTTGCCGAAATCGCATCGTGCGATCTCGCGTTTGACGAGGAGAACTGTAGGGCGCGGGCTGCGCGCGATAAACGCGCAACCGCATTACTGATTGTTATTCGACGAATAACAATGCGCAGGAGCAGGCGTCAGGCGGGATAGCGGCGTGCGAACAATTCGGTGAGCCAGTCGACGAACACGCGTACCTTGTCCGGCAGGTGCGTGCGGTTCGGGTACAGCACCGAGACGGGCTTCGGGACGGCCGCGATGCCGGGCAGGATCTCGATCAGCTGGCCCGAGTCGATATACGGTTGCAGCGCGGGCCGCAATGCCTGCACGATGCCGAGGCCGGCGAGCCCGCACGACAGCAGCGCTTCCGAGTTGTTGGTGAGGAGGCTGCTGGCCAGCTTCAGCGTGACGATTTCTCCGGCCGGGCGGAATGCCCACTCCATCACCTTGCGATTCGGTCCGGTGAAGAAGTTGACCGCCCGATGCGCGCGCAGATCGTCCAGCGTGCGCGGCAAGCCGTGACTGGAGACATAGGCGGGGGACGCGCACGTGACCATCGGGATCGTGCCCACGGTGCGCGCGACCATGCTCGAATCCTTCAGCGTGCCGACCCGCACGACGCAATCGATCCCCTCGCCGATCAGGTCCGCCGGCTGATCGCTCGCGCCGAGCACGACCTCGATCTGCGGATAGCGTTGCTGGAAATCCGCCAGCGCCGGGATCACGACCGTCTTCGCGAGCGCGACCGCGATGTCGAGGCGCAGCCGCCCCTTCGGCGCGGTGCGGTGCCGAGGGAACGACGCAAACGCGTCGTCGACGCTCGCGAGCAGTTGAACGCAACGCGTATAGAACGCCTCGCCTTCGGCGGTCGCGCTGACACGGCGCGTGCTGCGGTTCAGCAGCCGGGTGCCGAGTTCCTGCTCGAGTTGCTGCACGGCCTTCGTGACGGCCGGGCGGTGCAGCTGGAGTGCATCTGCGGCTTGCGTGAAGCTGCCGCGTTCGACGATCTGCGCATAGATCTGCATCGCTTGCAGACGGTCCATCGGCATTCCCTGATCTCGTGGCGAACGGCAATCTTCGCATAGCCGCCGATGCACGGCTTGCGCGGAAAGGACATGGGCATCATGCGCGTTCGCGCGGCACGCTGCGGGCGCAGCGGCGCGCCCGCGCGCTGCGCTCATGCAACCGGATGCAGATCCTGCAACAAGGTCGGCACCAGCTCCGATACCGTCGGGTGAATATGCATCGCGCGGCTGATCGTCGTGTACGGCGCATTGGCGGCCATCACGTCGAGCAGTTCGTGCACGACCTCGTCGCCGGTCACGCCGAGAATCGACGCGCCGAGGATCGCCTGGCTGTCCGCATCGACGATCACCTTCATGAAGCCCTGGCTCTCGCCTTTCTCCACAGCGCGGCCGACGCGCGTCATCGGGCGGGTGCCGACCAGCAGCCGGCGTCCCGATTGCATCGCTTCGGTTTGCGTCATCCCGACGCGGCCGAGCGGCGGGTCGATGTACATCGCATACGCGGTGATGCGGTCCGACACCTTGCGCGGATCGTTGTCGAGCAGGTTGGCCGCGACGATCTCGTAGTCGTTGTACGACGTATGCGTGAACGCGCCGCGGCCGTTGCAGTCGCCCATCGCCCAGATGCCGGGCACGCTCGTGCGCAACTGCTCGTCGACGGGGATGTAGCCGTGCGCGTCGGTCGCGATGCCGGCCCGGTCCAGCCCGAGATCGTCGGTGTTCGGCACGCGGCCGACCGCGAGCAGCAGGTGCGAGCCCGCGACCTCGCGCGCACCGGTCGTGCAATCGAGCCCGACGACCACGCGCCCGCCGTCGCGCCGCGCGCTCAGGCAGTTCGCGTCGAGCTGCACGTCGATGCCTTCGTTCTCGAGGATTTCCCGCACGGCCTGCGACACGTCCTCGTCCTCGCGGCGGATCAGGCGCGGGCCTTTCTCGACGACCGTCACGCGCGACCCGAAGCGCCGGTACATCTGGCCGAACTCGAGCCCGACGTAGCTGCCGCCGACGACGATCAGGTGCTCCGGCAGGAAGTCGACGTCCATCATCGTCGAGTTGGTCAGGAAGGACACCTGGTCGAGGCCCGGCATCGGCGGCACCAGCGCGCGGCCGCCGACGTTGATGAAGATCCGTTCCGCTTCGAGCACCGTATCGCCGACGCGGACCGTGCGCGCGCTGTCGAAACGCGCGTGGCCCTGGAACACCGTTGCATGCTCGAGACCGCGCATCCACTGTTCGACGCCGCGGTTCGAGCGCCCGGAGATCTCGTCCTTGCGCGCCTTCACGCGCTTCATGTCGACCGTCACCGGCCCGCCGACCGAGACGCCGTATTCGGCGGCCCGTCGCGCGAGATGCGCGGCATAGGCGCTCGCGATCAGCGTCTTGGTCGGGATGCAGCCGGTGTTCACGCAGGTGCCGCCGAACCGGCCCCGCTCGATCACGGCGACCTTCATGCCCGCGCCGGACAGCCGTGCCGCGAGCGGCGGGCCGGCTTGCCCGGTGCCGATGATGATCGCGTCGAATCGTTGGGTCATCGCGTCCATGCCATCTCCTTCGCTGCAGGTGCGTCGTGGACAACGCGTTACGCAAGCGGCGTGCCCGCCAGTCTGCCGGGCTGCAAGTGCGGTACGCCGACTGCCTATGGTAGACCTGTCGGCCTGCGATCACGACCGGTTCGTGCGCGGCACGTGTGCGCGCATTCCCGGGGTGTCAGTTCTTGCGCCGCCACTGGCTGAACGGAACCGGCTTGCGCGGGTCCGCGCGGGTCGCGTCAACCTCGTCGGGCCGGTCGTCGAGCGGAAACGACGCGGTGAAGATGTCGCTCGAGAACAGCCATTCGCGCGTGCGCGGGTCGTAGCGGAACGTGACGAAGTCGGTCCAGTGCTGACCGCACGCGACGAAATGCTGCACGGTGAAATAGTGTCCCTTCACCGCGAACCCGTCTTCGCCGGCTTCGTCCGGATCGAACGGGTCGCATTGCCCGCCTTCGTTCGCCTGCAGCACGACATGGTCGTTGCGCGCGGCGAGCCGGTATGTGCCGTCGGCCTGCTGTTCGAAGATCAGCAGTGGCCGCGGCGAAGGATCGCTCATTGTGTCGACCGCGCGATGGAGCACGACGAGGTAGCTGTGACGGCCTTGGTCGAGATCGGGACCGGCGACTGCCGCCAGCGTCCGATAGCCGGCCGGCAGTTGCGCCTGCACGGACTTGGGCAGGTCGGCCGCCTGGGCGGCGACGGATAGCGAGGCGACGGCGGATAGTGAGGCGGCGGCGAGCAGGCGGCGCATGGTTACAGGTCTCGCCCGAGAAATTCCGTTCCCTCCACCGGATTGACCGTGACCGGCGGCGCGGACGTGAACCCCAGCGACGCATAGAGGCGGCGCGCGGCGACGAACTCCGGCAGCACGTCGAGGCAGATGCGCGCATAGCCGGCCGCTTTCGCTTCGCGCAGCAGGCGCTCGACGAGCTGGCGGCCGAGCTGCGTGCCGCGCGCGGCGGGGCGCACGTAGACCCGCTTCATCTCGCAGGTCGCCGCATCCACTTCGCGGAAGGCCGCGCAGCCGACGACGTGCGCGCCGTCCCACGCGAGCAGCAGAATCCCGCGCGGCGCCGCATATTTGCCGGGCAGCGCGGCGATTTCGGTTTCGTAGTCCTGGAACTCGAGGCTCACGGTGGCGCTCGCGATGTACTCGCGAAAGATGGCTTCGACGACGGACGCGTCGTCGGGATAGCGGGCAGCGCGGATGTCGATCATGGCGCGTTCGGGATTAATGGGGCGGGGTTTGGCGAGACGCGGCCAGCATATCAGTTCGTGCGGTGGGGTTCCACGTGCCATGCCCGGCGCTGCTGGGCGATCGTTCGACACGGACACGGACACGGACACGGACACGGACACGGGCGAGGGCGAGGGCGAGGGCGAGGCCAAGCCAAGCCAAGCCAAGCCAAGCCAAGCCAAGCGGCCTGCTGCTGCCCACCGCTGCCACCGCTGCCACCGCTGCCACCGCGTCCGGCCGCTTTCGGTCCGGCGGGAAGCGTGCCAGAATCGCCGTTCCGGATCGTTCAGGCATGACGCGTTGGCTCCGGCGGAACGGGGCCGTTATATGGAGGAAATTCCGATGACTGCTTCCGCTGCCGTATTCGGCATCCTGGTCGCGCTGTGGCTGGGCGCGATGATTCCCGGGCCGAGCTTCGTGCTCGTCGCACGCAATTCGATCGGCCTGTCGCGCCGCGACGGTCTCGCGACCGCGCTCGGCATGGGTGCAGGCGGGATCTTCTTCGGCGGCATCGCGCTGGCCGGCCTCTATACGCTGCTGCAGGCGGTCGAGTGGCTGTACGTCGGCCTCAAGGTCGCGGGCGGCGCGTACCTGATCTACATGGCGTCGAAGATCTGGCGCGGCGCGGCCCACCCGATCGCGATGGACGATCCGCAGGCCGCCCATGCGGGCAGCGCGCGCAAGTCGTTCTGGACGGGCCTCACGACCCAGCTCAGCAACCCGAAGACGGCCATCTGGTACGGCAGCATCTTCGCGGCGCTGCTGCCGCAGCATCCGCCGCTGTGGTGCTATCTGGCACTGCCGCCGCTCGTGTTCGGCGTCGAGTTCGGCTGGTACACGATCGTCGCGCTGTGCTTCTCCAGCCGCCGGCCGCGCGAGCTGTACCTGCGCGCGAAGAAGTGGGTCGACCGGATCGCGGCTGGTGCGATCGCCGCGCTCGGCGTGCGGCTGATTCTCACCGCGCCGAAAGCGGGGATCTGACCTGCCGGGCGTCAAGGGCAGGAACGCGGGCACGGCTTACGGCCACGGCCCACGGCCCACGGCCCACGGCCTGCCGGTCGTCGCGCGTGCGGCGGCCGTTGACCTCGAAGCCGGATATCCGGCGGCGCCCGCCGGACTGCCGTTTACGCCGATCGCGCAGCCGACGCCGCCCGCTTCGGCCGCACCCCCCGATCTTCTCCGGCCGCCCCCGATTTCGCTGCCGGCCTTGTGCGGCGGGCGTTCGCGCCGCCGCTACCCGTTCCCCGGCCCGCCCGCCGACCGCAAACTGGCGGTCCACCGCTCGCCGACGTGTAAACTGCTGCCTTTTTGACGGTAGCAGTCATGGTGCAAGCTCCCCCGCGCATGGCATTGAGCGGTCCGACGCTCGTTCGCCTGCTCGCGCGCCTGGCGGACGCCGACGTGCCCGAATCCCGGCAGACGCTCGCGGACCGGTTAAGCCAGTGGCTCGGCTGGACGGACGCGATCACGCTGTCGTCGGCGCTGAACGCGAGCCCGCCCGCCGTCGCCGGCAGCGCGCGCGCGTCCGGCGGCGACGCGGAGCGCGAGTGTGCACGCGTGCGCCACGAACTCGCGCAGGCAATCACCGGCGGCAGCCGGCCCGCCGCCGGCCGGCGCACGGGCGCGCTGCCGGCGCCGCCGGCCGCCGACACGGCCGATTTCGCGGATTTCCGTCAACGCTACCTGTCCCGGCAGCAGGAAATGGAAAACGCAATCGGCCAGTTGCGCGGCCGTCTGCGCGTCGCGCTCGCCGCGCGCACGCCCGGCATGGCGCGGCTCGCGACGCTCGACGCGATCATGGAGCGGGTGCTCGGCGCGCGCGAGCGCAGCCTGCTGGCGACCGTGCCGGCGCTGCTTGGCGCGCATTTCGAGCGACTGCGCGGCGCGGAACGGCAGGCGCTCGCCGACGCCGAGGCATCGGAAGGCGCGGAAGGAAGCGCGGCAGGTACCCCGGCAGGCACCGCGGCAGGCACCACGCCTGTCGCCCCCGGCGCCTGGCTGGACGTATTCCGCGCGGATATGCGCAGCGTCCTGCTCGCCGAACTGGAAATCCGGTTTCAACCGGTGGAAGGGCTGCTCGCAGCGCTTCGCACCAGCTAATCAACACGTTATGTCCAGAATTCGTTTTGATCTCGTTGTATTCGTGGCCGGTCTGATCGCGGTGTGCTGGATCGGCGCCGGCTATGTCGTGTCGAATCCGCTGGCGTCGGCCGTCACGCTGCTGATCGGCGCCTGCTATCTCGCCGGCGCGTTCGAACTGTGGCGCTACCGGCAGGCCACCGCGACGCTCTCGCGCGCCGTGGCCGGCCTGTCGGAGCCGCCGCCGAAGCTCGACGCGTGGCTCGACACGCTGCACCCGGGCCTGCGCAGCGCGGTGCGCGCGCGCATCGAAGGCGCACGCGTGGCGCTGCCGGGGCCGGCGCTCACGCCGTACCTGGTCGGCCTGCTCGTGCTGCTCGGCATGCTCGGCACGCTGCTCGGGATGGTCGTGACGCTGAAGGGCACCGGCGCGGCGCTGGAAAGCGCGACCGACCTCGACGCGATCCGCGCGTCGCTGATCGCGCCGGTCAAGGGGCTCGGGTTCGCGTTCGGCACGTCGATCGCCGGCGTCGCGACGTCCGCGATGCTCGGCCTGCTGTCCGCGCTGGTCCGCCGCGAGCGGATCGACGCCGTGCAGCAGCTCGACGCGAAGATCGCGACGACGCTGCGCGTCCATTCGTCCGCGCATCAGCGCGACGAATCGTTCCGGCTCCTGCAGCAGCAGGCCGACGTGATGCCGGCGCTGGTCGACCGGCTGCAGACGATGATGACGACGCTCGAGCAGCGCAGCGTCGCGCTGCACGCGCAGCAGCTCGACAACCAGCAGGCGTTCTTCGACCGGACCGAGCAGGCATATGCACGGCTCGCGTCGAGCGTCGGGCAGTCGCTGCAGGACAGCGCCGCCGAGAGCGCGCGGGTGGCCGGCGCCGCGCTGCAGCCGGTCATGGAAGCGACGATGGCGGGGCTCGAGCGCGAAATGGCCGTGATGCGCGACACCGTCACGCACGCGGTCGAGCGGCAGCTGGACGGCCTGTCGAACGGCTTCGAGGCGACCACGGCCAACGTGACGGGCATCTGGAACCGCGCGCTGGCCGATCATCAGCGCACGAACGAGGCGGCCGCCGAGCATCTGCGTGGCGCGCTCGGGCAGTTCACCGACACGTTCGCGCAGCGTTCGACCGCGCTGGTGGACGGCGTCGCGACGCGTCTCGAAGCAACCGAGCAGCGCATGTCGGACGCATGGAACCACGCGCTGTCGCGGCAGGAGCAGGTCGGCGAGACGCTGGCCGGTCACAACGCACGCGCGCTGGAGGCGGCCGCGGCGACGTTCGAGCAGCATTCGGCGTCGCTGCTGCGCACGGTGGGCGACTCGCATGCGGGGCTGCAGACGGACCTGGCGTCGCGCGACGAAGCGCGGCTGGCGGCGTGGACCGCGTCGCTCGCGGCAATGTCGGCCGCACTGCGCGACGAGTGGGCGCAGACGAGCGCAAGCAACACGAGCCGTCAGCAAGCGATCTGCGATGCGCTCGCGCAAACCACGCGCGACATCACGGCTCAAGCCGCGACGTTCGAACAGCATTCGGCATCGCTGCTGCGCACGATGAGCGACTCGCATACGGGGCTGCAAACCGAACTGGCATCGCGCGACGAAGCGCGGCTGGCGGCATGGACCGCATCGCTCGCGGCGATGTCCGCGGCATTGCGCGACGAGTGGGCACAGACGAGCGCAAGCAATACGACTCGCCAGCAAGAGATCTGCGACGCGCTCGCGCAAACCACGCGCGACATCACCGCGCAAGCCGCGACGTTCGAACAGCATTCGGCATCGCTGCTGCACACGATGTGCGAATCGCACACGAATCTGCAGACGGAACTGGCGTCGCGCGACGAGCAGCGCCTGTCGGCATGGACCGATTCGCTCGCGTCGATCGCGGCCAAGCTGAGCGACGAATGGGAGCAGGCGAGCACGCATGCCGCGACGCGCCAGCAGGACATCTGCGACGCGATCGAGCAAACCACGCGCGACCTCACCGCACAGGCCGCGACATTCGAACAGCATTCGGCCGCGCTGCTGAACACGATCGGCGACTCGCACGCGAACCTGCAGACGGAACTGGCGTCGCGCGACGAACAGCGTCTGTCGGCATGGACGGACGCGCTCGCGTCGATGGCGGCCGCGCTTCGCGACGAATGGGCGCAGACGAGCGCGCACGCGGCGACGCGCCAGCAGGACATCTGCGACACGCTCGCGCGCGCCGCGAACGACATCACCGCGCAGGCGCAGGCGCACGCGAGCGACACGATCAACGAAATCTCGCGCCTCGTGCAGGCCGCATCGGAGGCGCCGAAGGCCGCGGCCGAAGTCGTCGCCGAACTGCGCCAGCGCCTGTCGGACAGCATGGTCCGCGACACCGCGATGCTCGACGAGCGCAGCCGCCTGCTGGCGACGCTCGAAACGCTGCTCGACGCGGTCAACCACGCATCGACCGAACAGCGCAGCGCGGTCGACGCGCTGGTCGGCACGTCGGCCGACCTGCTGGAGCGCGTCGGTGCGCGCTTCAACGACACGGTCGATGGGCAAACCCGCAAGCTCGACACCGTTGCTGCGCAGGTGACGGCGGGCGCGGTCGAGGTCGCGAGCCTCGGCGATGCGTTCGGGATGGCCGTGCATGCGTTCGGCGAGTCGAACGACAAGCTGCTGTCCCACCTGCAGCGGATCGAAGCCGCGCTCGAGAAATCCCTCGTGCGCAGCGACGAGCAGCTCGAGTACTACGTCGCGCAGGCGCGCGAAGTGATCGACCTGAGCATGATGTCGCAGAAGCAGATCGTCGAGGACCTGCAGCATCTCGCCGGCCGGCGAGCGTCGGTCGGAGCGTAACGCATGCACGACGAAATCGACGGCGGCGCGGAATCGGCCGCGCCGGTCTGGCCCGCGTTTGCCGACCTGATGTCGGTGCTGCTCGGCGCGTTCGTGCTGATCCTCGTCGGCGTGATCGGCATGCAGCTTCAGGTGACGTCGAAGCTCGAGGAAGCGATCAAGCAGCGCCAGCAGGAAGCGCAGCAGCGCAAGCTGCTCGAGCAGGCGCTCGCGGGTCCGCTCGCGGCTGGCCGCGTGACGCTCGTGAACGGGCGCATCGGCATCAGCGGCAACGTGCTGTTCGCGCTGAACTCCGACCAGCTCCAGCCGGAAGGCCAGGCGCTGCTGAAGACGCTGGCGGGCCCGCTGGCCGCATACCTGAAGACGCGCGACGAGATCCTGATGATCAGCGGCTTCTCCGACGACCAGCAGGTGCGGGCCGGCAACCGCCTGTTCGCGGACAACTGGGAACTGTCGGCCAAGCGCGCGCTGACGGTCACGCGCGCGCTGATCGACGCGGGCGTGCCCGCATCGTCGGTGTTCGCGGCCGCGTTCGGCTCGCAGCAGCCGGTCAGCGCAAACAAGGACGAAGCCGGGCGCGCGAAGAACCGCCGCGTCGAGATCGCGCCGGTGCCGCGCCAGTCCGCATCGAATGGTGGCCACCGTGTGCAGTGACGCGACGGCGCCGCGTGCGACGCTCGACGCATGGCGCGAGCGTGGCGAGCATCGGCTGGACCCTGTGCGCTTTCATCTGATGGACGCACTGGAGCGGCGCGCGGCCGGCCATGACGGCGACGCGCGCCGCCTGCTCGACGCGCGGCTCGCGACGCTGCTGGCCGGCTATGCCGATGACGTCGCACGTGCGTCGTCGAATGCCGGTGATACCGGCGATACCTGCAATACCGGCGAATCGAGCGATTCCGCGGCCGATTCCCCGTCCGATCCGGCGCCGGGCAAACCGGCGCGCGGCGCGTTGGCGGGGCTCGTCGATCGCGTCGCGCGCGATGCGCAGGCGGACCGGGCCGGCATCGATCCGGCCATGATCGAGTATTTCCGCGCGACGTGGTCGAAGGTCCGTACCGAGAAGCAATACCGGCAGGCGCTCGATCAGGTGCCGCGCAATGCGGGCCCGCTCAATTCGAACAGCCTCGTGCACCGGTCGCTGTCGCTGATGCGCGACCTGTCACCGGGGTATCTGCAGCAATTCCTGTCGTATGTCGACGCGCTGTCGTGGCTCGAAGACATCACCGGCGGCGGCGCGCAGCCGGAGAAGGAAGCGCCGCGCGCGAAGGGCGTGAAGAAGGCGGCGCGGGGGAAGGCGCGGTAGTGCCTTATGCGTGCGACGGACAACCGTCGCGCGTTCTTCCCGCGCGCCGCGATCGCGTCCAGCCGGCACGCGCACGCGCACGGACTGGTGGCAGTACAGCCGCCGCCGCGCGTCAGACGTCCGAACGCTTCAACCGCATCGACACCGAGAACCGCTCGGCGGGGTGCACGCTCACCGATACCTCGAACGCGGTGCCCGTCGAATCGATGTAACGCCGCACGATCTCGAGCGCGGCGGTGCCCGCTTCCGCCTGAAGCCGTTCCGCCATCTCCGCCGACAGGTTCACCGCCTGCACGTTCTGCTGGATTTCCGCGACACAGCGGCCGTAGCGCGCCTCGATCAGCGCGCTGATCAGCGTATCGGGCTCGTTGCGGGCCGTCTCGGCCACTTCGGCATAGGCCGGATCGATATAGACGTCGGTCCAGCCGACGGGCTCGTGCGTCCGGTCGCGCGCGACGCGCAGGCTCGAAATGCGCAGCCACTGCGTGCCCGCGTCGCAGTCGAGCAGCTTGCCGAGCTTGGCCGTCACCGCGACCGCCTCGACCGCCTGCACGACGCGCAAATGGTCGGTGCCGAACTGCACGAGATCGTCCACCGACGCGAGCGACGGCCGGAAATCGTTGGTCGGGTGCGTCGACTCGACCCGCGTCCCCGCGTTCTTGCGGCGCGATACCAATCCCAACTGTTGAAGCTCATGCAGCGCCGCGCGGATCGTATGCCGGCTGGTGTTGTACCGGTCGCGCAATTCGAGTTCGGTCGGCAGGTACGAGCCGACCGGGAAGCGGCCGGCCGCGATCCCTTCGGTCAGCTCGCGCGCGATCTCGGCGAAATGGGGTCTGTTCATTGTCGATGGAAAACGGTGCCGCCCGCGGCGTGGCTGCCGCGGTTCAGGGTAAATCATAGCTTGAACAATATGTCCGGACATAATACTTTAAATATGTCCGGACATATTCGATGCCGTCGAGGCTTCGCGGGTCCGGTTCTTCCGTTCATTCCTGTGTTTCCCGAGGTCGCCCAAGTGAGCCGCAACATGCCTGTTTCCAGTACCGTCGTCGATTCCATCCTGTTCCGTGACGCGTTCGGCACCGCGAAGATGCGCGCGCTGTTTTCGGACCACGCGCTGGTGCAGCGCTACATCGACGTCGAAGTCGCGCTCGCGAAAGCCGAGGCGCGCGTCGGCGTGATTCCCGCCGACGCCGCCGACGTGATCGCGCGCGAATCGTCGATCGAGCGCATCGATTTCGACCACATGCGCGACGAGACCGACATCGTCGGCTACCCGATCCTGCCGCTCGTGCACCAGCTCGTCGCGATGTGCGGCGACGCGGGCCGCTACGTGCACTGGGGCGCGACGACGCAGGACATCATGGATACGGCCGTCGCGCTGCAGGTGCGCGACGCGCTCGATTCGATCGACGGCGACATTCGCGAGCTGCGCGGCATCCTGGCCGGCCTCGCGCTGAAGCATCGCGATACGGCGATGGCGGGGCGCACGCACCTGCAGCAGGCATTGCCGGTCACGTTCGGCTACAAGGCCGCGATCTGGCTCGGGATGTTCGATCGGCACCAGCAGCGGCTCGCGGAGCTGCGTTCGCGGGTGGCGGTGGTGGAATTCGCGGGCGCGGCCGGCACGCTCGCGTCGCTCGGCGACAAGGGCTTCGACGTCCAGCGTGCGCTGGCCGACGAGCTCGGGCTCGGCGTGCCCGCGACGACCTGGCACGTCGCGCGCGACGGCTTCGCCGAAGCGGTGAACCTGCTCGCGCTGATCACGGGTTCGCTCGGCAAGATCGCGATCGACATCATGATCATGGCGTCGAACGAATTCGCCGAAGTGTACGAGCCGTTCGTCAAGGGGCGGGGCGCGAGCAGCACGATGCCGCAAAAGCGCAATCCGATCTCCAGCGAACTGATGCTCGCGGCCGCGAAGGCCGTGCGCCAGCACGCGGGCCTGATGGTCGACGCGATGATCCAGGACTTCGAACGCGCGACGGGCCCGTGGCATGCGGAGTGGATCGCGATTCCCGAGAGCTTCATTCTGAGCTCGGGCGCGCTGCACCAGGCGAAATTCGCGCTCGGCGGGCTGATCGTCGACGCGGACCGCATGAAGCACAACCTCGGCATCAGCAAGGGGCTGATCGTCGCCGAGGCCGCGATGATGCAGATCGCGCCATTCACCGGCCGCCAGCAGGCGCACGACCTCGTGTACGACGCGTGCCGCGCCGTGAACGAAGCCGGCGGCACGCTCGCCGACGCGCTCGCGGCGCTGCCCGAGGTCACGCGCCATTTCGATCGCGCCGCGATCGACCGCATGACGGACCCCGCGAACTATCTGGGCCTCGCGCCGCAGATGGTCGACCGGGCCATCGAACTGTCGCGCGCGATCTGAGCGGACGGCGTGGAGGAGACACCCATCATGAACACCCCGAACCCAGCAGGCGGCCATGTCGCCGCTCCGCTTCCGAAGCGGCCGTGGTACCGGAAGCTCGGCATGCAGGTCCTGGCTTCTCTCGTGCTCGGCATCGCCGTCGGGCTCGTGTTTCCGAAGTTCGGCGCGCAGCTCAAGATACTCGGCGACGTGTTTCTCGCGCTGATCAAGGCCGGCGTCGCGCCGTTGGTATTCCTGACGATCGTGCACGGCATCGCGTCGGCGGGCGACGTGAAGAGCGCGGGCCGGGTCGGCTGGCGCTCGATCGTCTACTTCGAAATCGTGTCGACGGTCGCGCTCGCGATCGGCCTGCTGGCCGGCAACCTGCTCGGCACCGGCAAGGGGATGACCGCCGTGTCGGCGGGCGCGATGCCGATCGCCGCGGCGAAGGTGGCGCCGCAGGGGTTCCATGAATTCGTGATGCATCTCGTGCCGGACAACTTCATCGGCGCATTCGCGAAGGGCGAGCTGCTGCAGGTGGTCGTGCTCGCAGTGATGATCGGCATCGGCATCCTCGCGATTCCGGAAGGGCGGCGCGCACGGATCAACGACGGGCTCGACCAGATCTCGGAGGTGCTGTTCTCGTTCATCAACCTCGTGATGAAGCTCGCGCCGCTCGGCACGTTCGGTGCCGTCGCCTTCGCGGTCGGCAGCAACGGCACCGCCGTGCTGGTCGCGCTCGCGCAGCTCGTGCTGAGCTTCTATGCGGTCATCGTGCTGTTCATCGTTGTCGTGATGGGGCTCATCGCGAAGCTCGCGGGCTTCAGCATGCTGCGCTTCATGCGCTATATCAAGGATGAAATCCTGATCGTGCTCGGCACCGCGTCGTCCGAAAGCGCGTTGCCGCGGCTGCTGATCAAGCTCGAACGGCTCGGCTGCGCGAAGCAGACGGTCGGGCTCGTGCTGCCGACGGGCTATGCGTTCAATCTCGACGGCACGTCGATCTTCATGTCGATGGGCGTGATGTTCATCGCGCACGCGTACAACGTGCCGCTCACGCTCGAACACCAGCTCGGCATCCTGCTGCTGATGCTGCTGACGTCGAAGGGCGCGGCCACCGTGTCCGGCGGATCGTTCGTCGTGTTCGCCGCGACCGTGACATCGACGGGCGTGCTGCCGGTCGAAGGGCTCGCGGTGATCTTCGGCGTCTACCGCTTCATGTCGATGGCGATCGCAACGTGCAACACGATCGGCAACAGCCTCGCCACCGTGGTCGTCGCGAAGTGGTCGGGCACGTTCGACACCGAGCGCGCGCAGCGCCACCTGTATCCGGAGCGCTATCCGGACATCGCGCGCGCGGACGAGCAGCTCGATGACGGCAACCTGCTGCCGGAAGACATGAACGACGCGAATGCGCATCCGCATGGCATTCCGCTGAAGCGGGCGGGCGTGTCGCGCTGAGCGGAACGTTCAGGTCGGGTCGCCGGCCGGCGCGACGGCAGCGGCGGCGTCGAGCAGCGCCGCGTTGTACGAGCGGGACCGGAGGCTGCCGCAGAGCGCAACGATGTCGACGCGCGGGCGGGTGTTGCGTGGGGATTCGGTCGGCATGGACGGAGAGCCTGGGGCAATGACGCGTGTTGATGCGCAGCGCGCGGTTGCGGGATTATCGCATTGCATTGGCGAAATCCGGGTCGGATGGCATCGTCAGATAGCACCCCGTTGCGCCGTCGGCTTCACCGGCTTGCCGCCACCTCTCTGCCTGACCGAACGATAACCGCGTCGCGATTCGCCGCTGTCCGGCGGCCCCGTGCCATCTACGGAATAACCCTGTCGACAGCGCCGCGATAAGAAAATTAGATGGACATCCGTGCCAGATTCGGCACATTCCCCGCAGGCCCGAAACCTACAATCCAACCTGTCCGATTCGAAAGACGTGGTGGATTCAAATGACTGACAAGGCAATGCTGGTGGTAAGCGCGCACAGCGCGGATTTCGTGTGGCGCGCGGGCGGTGCGATCGCGCTGCACAAGAAAAACGGATACCGGGTCAAGGTGGTCTGCCTGTCGTTCGGCGAGCGGGGTGAATCTGCGAAGCTGTGGCGCAAGGGCGAGATGACGCTCGACCGCGTGAAGGCGGCACGGCGTGACGAAGCGCTGCGCGCGGCGGAAATCCTCGGCGCCGAAGTCGAATTCTTCGATCTCGGCGATTACCCGCTGCGCGTCGACGACGACGCGCTGCTGCGTCTCGTCGACGTGTATCGCGATGTCCAGCCCGCATTCGTGCTGAGCCATTCGCAGAAGGACCCGTACAACTTCGACCACCCGCTCGCGATGCACGTGACGCAGGAAGCGCGGATCATCGCGCAGGCCGAGGGTCACAATCCCGGGCAGAAAATCGTCGGCGCGCCGCCCGTCTACGCGTTCGAGCCGCACCAGACCGAGCAGTGCGACTGGGTGCCGAACACGTTCCTCGACATCACCGACGTGTGGGACATCAAGCGCCAGGCAATCGAATGCATGGCCGGGCAGGAGCACCTGTGGGAGTACTACACGCGCGTCGCGCTGCAGCGCGGCGTGCAGGCGAAGCGCAACATCGGCATCACCGCCGCGCGTGACATCAAATACGCGGAAGGCTACATGCGCCTGACGCCGGCCGTCACCGGGGACCTGTCATGAAGCGCGGCATCGTCGTTACCGATATCGCGCGTCCGGACGCGCGCCATGTCGCGGTGCTGCAGCAGGCCGGCGTCGCGACCGTCCACGAAGCGCAGAGCCGGCTCGGCCTGCTCGCCGCTTACCTGCGGCCGATATACGCGGGCGCGGCGATCGCCGGCCCGGCCGTCACGGTGCTCGTGCCGCCGTCAGACAACTGGATGCTGCACGTCGCGGTCGAGCAATGCCGCGACGGCGACGTGCTGGTCGTCGCGCCGACGTCGCCGTGCGACGACGGCTACTTCGGCGAGCTGCTCGCGACGTCGCTGGCGGCGCGTGGCGTGCGCGGGCTCGTGATCGATGCCGGCTGCCGTGACGTGCGCGCGCTGCAGCACATGCAGTTCCCCGTCTGGTCGAAAGCCGTGTCCGCGCAGGGCACGGTGAAGGAAACGCTCGGCTCGGTGAACGTGCCGGTCGTCTGCGCGCAGCAGATCGTGCATCCGGGCGATGTCGTGGTGGCGGACGACGACGGTGTCGTCGTCGTGCCGTTCGCCGATGTCGAACGCGTGGCCGAGGCCGCGCAGGCGCGGATCGAGAAGGAAGTGCGCACGCGCGCGGTGCTTGCGACCGGCAAGCTCGGCCTCGACCATTACGGAATGCGCGAGCGCCTCGCGGAGAAGGGGCTGCGCTACGTCGCGTCGCTGCAGGCTCGTTGAGGAGGCGGAGCGTGGCTACGAGTCTCGTCCAGACCCGCATTCCGTGCATGCTGATCCGCGGCGGCACGTCGAAGGGCGCGTTCTTTCTCGCGTCGGACCTGCCTGCGGAACCGGCCGTGCGCGATCGCGTGCTGCTCGCCGCGATGGGCTCGCCGGACCCGCGCCAGATCGACGGCATCGGCGGCGCCGATCCGCTGACGAGCAAGGTCGCGATCGTGTCGCGCGCGACCCGGCCCGACGCCGACGTCGATTACCTGTTCGTGCAGGTGGTCGTCGACGAAGCGCGCGTCGACGTCGGGCAAAACTGCGGGAACATCCTTGCCGGCGTCGGGCCGTTTGCGATCGAGCGCGGCCTTGTCAGCGCGCAGGACGGCGTCACGCAGGTCGCGATCCACATGGTGAACACGGGCCAGATCGCGGTGGCGACCGTCTCGACGCCGGGCGGACGCGTGACCTACGAAGGCGACGCGCGCATCGACGGCGTGCCGGGCACGGCCGCCGCGATCCCGCTCGCGTTCCGCGATACCGCGGGCTCGACGTGCGGCACGCTGCTGCCGACCGGCCGTGCGCGCGACACGGTGCTGGGCGTCGACGTCACGTGCATCGACAACGGGATGCCGCTCGTGCTGATCCGCGCGCAGGATCTCGGCCGCACGGGCTACGAGACGCGCGGCGAACTCGATGCGGATGACGAACTGAAAGCGCGCATCGAGGCGATCCGGCTCGCGGTTGGGCCGATGATGAATCTCGGCGATGTTGCCGCGCGCACGGTGCCGAAGATGTGTCTGGTGGCGCCGCCGCAGGCCGGCGGCGCGATCAGCACGCGCAGTTTCATTCCGCACCGCTGCCACGCGTCGATCGGCGTGCTCGGCGCGGTCAGCGTCGCGACGGCCGCCGTGCTGCCCGGCACGGTGTGCGACGGCCTGACGGCGGGCGCGGCGGACGGTGCGTGGCGGCGCGTGTCGGTCGAGCATCCGACCGGCGAGTTCACGGTCGAGCTGACGCTGACAGGCGAACCCGAGCGGCCGGAAGTCGCGAGCGCGGCGTTGCTGCGCACCGCGCGCTGGCTGTTCGACGGGCAGGTTGCCGTGCCGCATGCGGTGTGGGACGGCGAGGGCGGCCGGCGCTGAAGCGGCCGGCGTGCGGCGCAACGACGTTACTCTACTACTTCCGTGAGCGGCGCTTTTCGCCATTGCGTGCTCCGTTGCAGCCGGCACTTCATGCTTGCGTGAACGTCCAGCAACATATTTTGACTATTTCCTGATTGTCGGGATGCGGTGCGTCACCCGAACGATTTGCATCTGAAACGGGAATGATATGGAATCTGTATCAGTAAATTCCTGTCAATTGTGATCAGAAGGCGAGGGATTTATTAGAAGTCACGGGTTGCGATCAGATAAGTACTAGAAATCACGCTCCCCTGAATCTTTGACGTCTGGCATTTGGTGACGGTTGCCTTATGGTTCCCTGACGATTGCGTTGCTATTGTTCATCGGTCCAAGAAAGACACCCATGAAGGACGATGAACAAAGAGACCTACCGTCTGGTGTACTCCAGATTCCGGGGAATGGTGGTGGCCGTTGAAGAGACGGCGGCTGCCACGGGGAAATCCGCTTCAGGCGAGAGCCGTGCCGGCCGTCGCGCGTCGGGCGGAACGGGTTTGCTGATCGTTGCCGCGTCGCTGGCGGCCGCGCCGACAATCGCACCGGCGCAGATCGTGCCGACACCCGGCACCAGTACGCAA